>CAYGMB010000018.1:0-17473 GCA_964350765.1 uncultured Flavobacteriaceae bacterium | reverse complement strand
TTAGAGGAACTAAAATATGCTCAAGTTGATAAAAAACCAGGAACTGTATTTTCCTATAATTCGGTTGGTCCAGAGCTATTGGCTTATATCTTAGAACAGGTTAACAAACAGCCATTTAATCAACAAATAAACGATTTTTTTAAGGAGATAGGTATGACCAATACGTATCTGCAAGATTCTCAAAATTATAAGGAAAACTTAGTTAAAGGTTATGATGGTCAAATTGAGGCTGTCATAGACTATTGTCCAATATACGGAGCGGCTGGAGGTGCTATTGCTACACTTCCAGATTTGGCAAAATACATGGAATATTTAATAAAGAATAAGGAATCACATTGGGTTAAAGAAGCTTCACGTGTACTGTTGGTTTTGCAGAAGAAGAGGGTTATTTCTATTCCAAAACAGGAACCTCAAACGGTACCCAAAGTGGTGTGTTGATTTGTCCAGACTCTAATTATGGCATAACACTTATCGTTAATAACACCTCAGATGCTTCCTATGATGATTGGGTAAGTCTGTTTTTTTATGATATAGAACCCGATATTATTAAATATCCAAAGATTAATTTATTTGCAAGTATTAAGTCTGATTTTCAAAAAGACATTCCTTTGGGTATTAAGAAATTTGGAGAATTAAAAAAAGATACTACAAATTATTACATAAACATAAATAGCATTAATAATTTTGGTTATCAGCTACTAAGTGAACAAGAAATAGAAAAGGCAATTTCTGTATTTAAATTTATATCAGAAGAGTATCCAGATAACGCAAACGCATACGATAGTTTGGGAGAGGCTTATTTTATAAATCGAGCTTAATCCGAGAAACGATAACGCAAAGAATTACATTGAAAGAATTGAAAAGAAAATAGAAAAATAAATATGACACAACCTTACGTAAAAGAAAATATAGAAAACGGAATTTCAACTATAGAATTTTTTCACCCTGCGCATAATAGCCTTCCTGGCGATATATTAGCAAAACTAGCAAATACAATTACAGAAGCTGGAAATAACAATGATGTAAAAGTAATAATCCTTAGAAGTGGAGGAGATAGAACATTTTGTGCTGGAGCTAGCTTTAAAGAGCTTATTAATATTAACGATGCAGAGACTGGAAAGATTTTTTTTTAGTGGCTTTGCTAATGTTATTAATGCAATGCGTAAATGCCCTAAGTTTATAATTGGTAGAATTCAAGGAAAGACAGTTGGAGGCGGAGTAGGAGTAGCTAGTGCAACAGATTATTGTATAGCGACAAAATTTGCTTCTATTAAGTTAAGCGAATTAAATATTGGAATTGGTCCTTTTGTTGTTGGTCCTGCCGTAGAGCGTAAATTAGGGTTAAGCGGAATGAGCCAGATTGCCATAGATGCGAATAGTTTTTATGATGCGGAATGGGCAAGACAAAAAGGATTATATGCAAGTGTTTACGATACTACCGAAGCACTTGACGAAGCCGTTAAATCCTTTGCAGAAAATTTATGTAACTACAACCCGGAGGCCATGAAAGAAATGAAAAAAATAATGTGGTCTGGCACCGAAAACTGGGATGAACTTTTAGCCGAAAGAGCCGTAATTTCAGGAAGATTGGTTTTAAGTGATTTTACAAAAGAAACGCTAAAGAGATTTAAGTAATTTATGATATACAGTTTTAAAGGACATATCCCAATAGTTCATCAATCTAGCTTTATCCATCCATTAGCAGCTGTAACTGGAAACGTAATTATTGGTAAAAACTGTTATATAGGCCCCGGCGCTGCTATACGAGGAGATTGGGGAGAAATTATTCTAGAAGATGGTGTAAATGTCCAAGAAAATTGTACAATTCATATGTTTCCTGGTAAATCTATAACTCTAAGTGAAAGCGCTCACGTTGGACATGGTGCTGTAATTCATGGTGCTAATCTTGGTAAAAACTGTTTAATAGGAATGAATAGCGTTATTATGGACGGAGCAGAAATAGGAGACGAATGTATTGTTGGCGCAATGTCATTTGTAAGAGCAGAGACAATTTTTAAAAAAAGATTACTTATTGTGGGTAATCCTGCTAAAGCAATAAAAGAAGTAAGTGACGAAATGATTGCCTGGAAAACTGCCGGAACAAAACTATATCAACAACTACCTGCAGATTGTCATGAAACATTAAAAGAGGTTAAGCCACTTAGAGAAATCCCAAAAAATAGACCAAAGCAGGAAGATTTTTATAAAACACTTCAAGAGATTAAAAGAAGTTAGTTTTATAAGTGATTTAAATCAATTTCATTACTTTCTTTTCCTGTAGATAA
Organism: uncultured Flavobacteriaceae bacterium; assembly: GCA_964350765.1. Taxonomy (GTDB): domain Bacteria; phylum Bacteroidota; class Bacteroidia; order Flavobacteriales; family Flavobacteriaceae; genus CAYGMB01. Next base: position 15,188 of record CAYGMB010000018.1, on the reverse strand, counting down.
TGTAATCATACTTTGTACATTTCCAAGATAAGGTATAAGTGTTAACTTGGTAATAATAAACTGCTCGTAAGATTCAACGTCTTTTACTAATAACTTTAAAAGGTAGTCAAAAGTTCCACTAATTCTGTGACAAGCAACTACTTCTGGAAACTCATTAACTTGCTTAACAAATTTTTCTAAATAACTCCTAGTATGTCCTTGTAGTGTGATTGCTACGAATACAGTTTGCTTTAACCCTAACTTTCTCGGATTTAAACGAGCTGAGTACCCTTCTATGTAGCCTTCTCTTTCTAATTTTTTAATTCTTTCAAAAACAGGAGTAGTAGATAAACCAAGCTCATGGGATAAGCTTTTAACAGTCCTATTTGAGTTACTCTGTAATGACCTTAAAATACTAATATCTATACTGTCTAGTTTCATTATAATAAATTTCTTTTTATCCTGCTTATAAATATATTTTGCAGAACAAAAATACAATTTAATATAGTATTAAAGAATAAATTTCTATATAGATAATTTTAGTTGGTTATTTTAACCAAATTAGTAAATGAGTTTATTATTTTGTAAATTATATCAAACTTTATTTAATGAAAGAGATTGAATTTGTAATGCCCAAAATGGGGGAGAGTATCACAGAAGGAACTATCATAAACTGGCTGGTTAACGAAGGTGATAGTTTTGAAGAAGGCGATATCTTAGTTGAGGTTGCAACAGATAAAGTAGACAATGAAGTTCCTGCTCCTGCATCAGGTAAAATGATAGCACATAAAGTTTCGGCAAAAGATGTTGTTCCTGTGGGAGATATTATTGCAATCTTAGAACTTTCAGAAGAAAAAGAGAAAAAAAATACATATACAGGAAAAAGTAGTTCAAGCTCAATATCAAAAAAAGAAGATAGTAAACCAAAAAGAAAAAGCTCACTTACGCCTTCAAAAAATGTAACTATAAATGAAAACTTATTTATATCTCCATTAGTAGACAGTATTGCTAGAAAACATCATATTAGTTATGAAGAACTAGCGAGAATTAAAGGAACGGGTGATAATGGTAGAATACGTAAAAGCGATGTAACTAATTATATTGAAGAAGGGCGTCCTTTCCAATTTGCTCAACCTATTTCGGAAAATAATGGGTTTAAAGTTCCAGACCTAAAGTTTGACAAAGGTACTGGTAAGGTCGTTGAGATGGATCGTATGCGAGAAATGATTGCAGACCATATGGTTTATAGCAAACATACTTCTCCACACGTAACCGCATATGTCGAAGCAGATCTTACTACAATGGTACAGTGGAGAAATGCAAATAAAGAGGCATTTCAAGATAAATATGGAGAGAAATTAACTTTTACCCCTCTTTTTATTGAAGCTGTAGCAAACGCGATAAAAGAGTTTCCTATGATTAACTCCTCTTTGGATGGTAACAAAATTATCGTAAAAGAAGAAATTAATATTGGTATGGCAACAGCTTTGCCTAGTGGAAATCTAATTGTTCCTGTTGTGAAAAATGCGGATAAAAAGAAATTACAAGAGCTAGCTGAAACTACTAATGTATTAGTTGGAAAAGCGAGGGATAACAAGCTAAAAGGTGATGATACTAAAGGAAGCACATTTACAATAAGTAATGTAGGTACTTTTGGTAGCTTAATGGGTACGCCAATTATTAATCAACCTGAGGCAGCAATATTAGCAACAGGTATAATAAAAAAGAGAGCCGAAGTAATTGAAAAAGAAGATGGAGATACTATAGAGATAAGAAGTATGATGTATCTATCACTTTCGTTTGATCATAGAATTGTAGATGGATATCTGGCAGGTTCTTTCTTACGAAGAATTGCAGATAACATGGAGCAATTTAATGCAAACAGAAAAATATAAATGAAAACTGTCATTTTCAAACTTTGATTTACTGAAGCAAAGAGTTTTATTTCTATCCTAACATCACTATGTAGTTAGAGTTTTAAAATGACAACGAAAAAGAATAAAATGAGTTACAATATAACTATAACCAAAGCCTCAAAATCTAATGCAGACGCACTAGACTTTACTAATATTCCTCTTGGTAGAACTTTTACAGACCATATGTTTATTTGTGATTATCACAATGGACAATGGAACAATCCAAGAGTAGAACCATTAAACACTATACCTACACATCCAGCTGCTATGGCATTACATTATGGGCAAGCCATTTTTGAAGGTATGAAGGCTACATTAGATCAAGATGGTGTGCCTATGTTATTTAGACCTCAAAAAAATGCAGCACGATTAAATTTTAGTGCAGACAGGATGGGGATGCCAACATTTCCAGAAGATCTTTTTGTTGAAGGTTTAAAAGAGTTAGTAAAAGCAGAGCGTAATTGGATTCCTCCGCAAGAAGGGAGTGCTTTGTATTTACGTCCATTTATGTATGCAGATGAGCCTTTTATAGGAATGCGTGCAGCCACTAGTTTTAAGTTTATTATTATAGCATCGCCTGCCGGACCTTTTTTCAGTAATAGAATAAAATTGTATGCTGAGAAAAAATACATCCGCGCTGCAGCTGGTGGAACTGGAGAAGCAAAAGCTGCAGGAAATTATGCTGCAGCTATTAGACCTACCGAAATTGCTAAAGAAAAAGGTTATGACCAAGTACTATGGCTAGATGCTCATGAACATAAATACATTCAGGAAGTTGGTACCATGAACATCTTTTTTAAAATTAATGGTGTGTTTATAACACCCAAAAGAGATGGAGCTATCCTTGATGGTATAACAAGAATGAGTGTAATAGACATCTTGAGACAAAAAGGTTTTGAAGTTACTGAAAAGCCTATAACTATTAATGAAATTAAGGAAGCTTCTAATAGCGGAACCTTAGAAGAAGCTTTTGGTACTGGTACTGCTGTTGGTATTGCATATATCCAAGAAATAGGGTGGGGAGATGAGACTATTCATGTTTCTGATAATAGCCCTGTGGGTCTTAATGTTAACAATACACTTAATGAAATTAAAACAGGAAGACAAAAAGATATTTTTAATTGGATGGTTAAAGTACAATAGATGAAGGATAAATTATCAAAAGAAGTTTTAGAAAAAGGATTTAAAAACCTAGTTACTGCGAAAGCAATGACTGAGTTGTACGAAGAAAACTTCAAGCTTGTTTCAAAATATGTTCATGCCACATCTAGAGGTCATGAGGTGATACAAACAGCGATTGGGATGCAATTACTTCCACAAGATTATGCGTTTCCCTATTATAGAGACGACTCCATGTTGTTGGCAATAGGTATGACTCCCTATGATTTAATGTTACAAGTGTTAGCCAAAAAAGAAGATCCCTTTTCTGGAGGAAGAACTTATTATTCGCATCCAAGTTTAAGAGATGAGGACAAACCTAAAATTCCACATCAAAGTAGTGCAACTGGAATGCAAGCCATACCTGCGACAGGAGTTGCTATGGGTTTTTGGTATAATGAAGTTGAAAAACTTTCTACACCTTCAAAAGAGGAGGCACCTTTTGTAGTATGTTCGCTTGGTGATGCTTCAGTTACCGAAGGAGAAATTGCCGAGGCATTCCAGATGGCAGCATTAAAACAATTACCTATTTTGTATTTGGTACAGGATAATGGTTGGGATATTTCAGCAAACGAAGAAGAAACAAGAGCACAAAATGCCGCAGAATACGCAGCAGGTTTCCATGGATTAGAAGCTGTATCAATAGATGGGACAGATTTTGAAGAAAGCTATACAACCCTTCAAAAAGTACTACCAACTATACGAGAGGAGCGTAGACCTTTCTTGGTGCATGCAAAAGTTCCCTTGTTAAATCACCATACCTCTGGGGTACGAATGGAATTTTATCGTGATGACCTAGAGGAGGCACGGTCTAGAGATCCATATCCTAAAATGAAACAATTATTACTAGATTATAATTTTTCTGAAAGTGATATTGAAGCCATAGAAAAAGAAGCTAAAACAGTAGTTGAAAATCATTTTAAAAAAGCATTAGAAGCTGAAGATCCTTCGCCAGAAGATCTTTTTACACATGATTTTGCTCCAACCACAATAACCGAAGAAAAAGGAGATCGTTCTCCAGAGGGAGCAGAAAAGGTGGTAATGGTAGATTGTGCGTTGTTTGCAATCGAGGAATTAATGGCAAAACACAAAGAGTGTCTTCTGTACGGTCAAGATGTTGGCGGTAGGCTAGGAGGTGTATTTAGGGAAGCAGCAACTTTAGCACAAAAGTTTGGGGATAATAGAGTTTTTAACACACCCATACAAGAGGCATTTATTGTTGGATCAACAGTAGGGATGAGTGCTGTAGGATTAAAGCCAATTGTTGAGGTTCAGTTTGCAGATTACATTTGGCCTGGACTAAATCAATTATTTACAGAAGTAAGTAGAAGTAATTATTTGTCTAATGGAAAATGGCCAGTTAGCATGATTCTACGTGTGCCTATTGGTGCATATGGAAGTGGAGGACCTTACCATTCCTCTTCTGTAGAAAGTATTGTAACTAATATTAGAGGGCTTAAAATAGCCTACCCAAGTAATGGAGCAGATTTAAAAGGTTTGATGAAGGCTGCTTATTATGACCCAAATCCTGTTGTAATTTTTGAGCACAAAGGATTGTATTGGAGTAAAGTGAAAGGAACAAAAGGAGCAACATCTGTAGAACCTAGCGAAGATTATGTATTGCCTTTTGGGAAAGCATGGGTATTACAAGAAATATGGCCGCAAGAAGATGAGGAAACACTATCTATTATAACATATGGGATGGGGGTTCATTGGGCTTATAATGCATCAAGAGAACTTGATATGACAGACAGAATTGAGATTGTTGATTTGAGAACATTGCATCCATTGGATTATGATACGGTATTTAAATCGGTTAAAAAATGTGGAAAATGTCTAGTCGTTACAGAAGAGCCTAGTAATAATGGTTTTTCTAGAGGGTTACAGGGTAGCATTCAAGAGGCCTGTTTTAAAGAATTAGACGCTCCAGTAATGCTTATTGGTAGTGAGAATATGCCAGCGATACCTTTAAATAGTATTTTAGAAGAAACTATGATTCCTTCAACCGAGAAAGTAAAGGAGAAAATACAAGAAATACTTAATTATTGAAAAGTTTCTTGTTATATCTTCCTTGTATTCATAATTTTTAATCCACTTAAATTAGTAAAACTATGGTTTTTTAGGTATCTTACAAATGATAAGATTGACTCCCCTCAGTTTTAACTTTTAAATTTTTTATTATGAAAAACAAAGATTTAACAATCTCTTTTTATAAGAGATTACTTTTCTGTGGGGTATTTTTACTGTCCTTAATTTCTTATAGTCAAGATGATACTTGCAAGAATAACTTAGCGGCAGAGCTGTCTTGCGAAACTGTATTTTCTTATTCAACAGACCAAACAGATTTAGACAATTTTGACCCAGTAGTTATAAATGTTAAGTTTTGGGAAATTTTTGATGATAATGGAAATATTCCTAACGATGCAAGCGATCAAACTGTATTTCCAGATGGTTTGGAGAAAGAAGCACTAGACCAAATAGCAAGACTAAATATATTTTTCAATCATGCAAATATTTACTTTAAATATATAGGAGTGGGTTCTATAAATTCAAATGATTTATTATATGATTTTGAAACAGCTACATCTTTAGCTAGAGAAATAGAAGAAATTAACTATGATGACAGTAATCCTTTTAATTTTATTGGAGACACCAATGCATATAATATTTTTATTTCCCCAAATGTTGCTGGTGGCGCATCTCCTGCCTACAGACCTTTACATGTTGAAAGTAGAGCATCAATACGCTTTAATGATAGAACTAAGCATGAAGTAGGGCATACATTTGGAATTAACCCTACAGATTTATCTTGGTATGGAGAAAATCCCTATTTTTTGTCAAATGACTGTGAACATGTTACAAGAGATGAAACCAACCCACTTTATAATGCAACTACACATGGCGATAGAGTGGTTGATACTCCCGCAATGCCTGAATTTAGATTAGAAGACTACTGGGATAAGTTTTTTGCCTTGATGGATACTGGTAATTATACTTTAGGACAAGCCTATGCTGAAGCAGAAGCAACTTATATTCCTTTTAGATATTATAACAATTGTAACTACACCAGATTCAATGCTACTGATTGCCTTGGAGTAGAACAGTATCAAATTACACAATATGATTTGAGCAATTTTATGGCCTCTGGACATGGAACTTGTTCTACAAATGTAATAACGACTGGACAGTCAATAAGACTTAGAGAGTCTATATTAGCTACTTGTAGCGATAATGAATTACAAACGGCAATTAATACTTCTCAGAACTTTGGATTAGAGTCTTTGTACCAACCTTATGATGGAGAATATTATTTTGCAGGTCCTTATTTACCAATTCATACGCCACTTTTTCAGCCTGGTTTTGATTATGAGTTTATTTCCTGTGATTGTGAATGTCCACAGCCATCCGCTTACAATGAATCTTTTACTACCGTCCCTTTTAGTCAACCAATTTTTATTAGTAAAAATGAGACTGATTACGGTACTATAACACATCCTAATCATAGAGCGATACGAATTGTGCAATTAAATGATGCTGGCACTAACCCTCAGCATTGTTATGATAATAATAACAGAGCTCCTAGTGGTGGGAGAGTAATGCGTTTTAATGATGGAGTCCCTAATGCTAATGTTACCATTACACAACAAGATTCTACTCAGATAAACAATCCTCAGTTAATCAATAATTTGCAGCCTGGATTGTACAATATAGAAAAAGATTATCAAGATGGCTCTATTGAACAAAACATGGTTTTAAAACAAGGCAATAATTAATATGAACTTTAACACGCTATATCCTTTACTAATTATATTTTTTATCTGGGTGCAGCCACTTTGTGCCCAGATTATAAACTTTCCAGACCCCAATTTTAAAGATGCATTGGTAAACTCGCCTTGTGTGTCTTTTACAGGTGATTGTAACGACCCCTCTTTAATAGACGCAGATTTTAATGACGATGGCGAAATAGATATGATGGAGGCAGAGTTTATACAAGTACTTTGTTTTTCAAATGTTAATAATATAACCTCAGTAGAGGGCATAGAACATTTTGTGAACTTAAACTATTTATCTGTTGGAGTTAATGACCTTACTAGTTTAGATGTAAGTCAAAATACACTTTTAGAATACATAGGATGTCCTAGTAATGAAATAATATCAATAAATCTTGGGGATAATGCCAACCTAATTGAATTAAGTTGCTCTAATAACCTGTTAACTTCTATTGATATTTCTCAAAATCCTAACCTAGAGGTATTAAATGCTTCTCGCAATACTATAAATTCAATTTCATTAACTAATAATACTAATCTTAAGCATATTAATTTAGGAGACAATAATCTTAACGATATAGACATTTCATCTAATATTCAACTTAAATTTTTAAATATAAACGATAACAGTTTTTCAACTATTAACTTATCAAATAATCAAAATTTATTAAGTTTTGATATTTCTGGAAATCAATTTACAGAACTTCCCGATATCACAAATAATCCTTTGCTAGCAGGTATTTCTTGTGCAGATAATTTTCTTACAGAGCTACATATTGATGAAGCAGTAAACCCAAATATTACATTGCTTAGCTGTGTAAACAATTTAATTACTCAAATTACAATTCCTACTACTGTAGAGCAGCTTAATATCCGAGAAAACCCTATTACAGGTGAGATAGATTTAACTCAAATGACAGCACTTTGGTCTACTCGTCTTAATGATACACAAATATCTGGACTTAATATACAAAACGGAGCAAACGATATGTTACAAATTTTTGATGTTTTTAATACTCCCAATTTAAGCTGTATTCAAGTAGATGATGTACAAGCAATACAACAAGGAGGGTTTCCTTACAATAATTGGGATGTAGACGATACACTTGTTTTTAGTGAAAACTGTAGTGAATTAGGTGTTGAGGACACACTAGAAAATAGCATAAGGGTTTTTCCCATTCCAGTTGACAATTTTTTATATGTAAGAAATACTTCTAGTCACCCTATAACAAACTTTAGGCTTTATAACGTGCAAGGAGAGGTAGTTAAAAAAGAGACCTATACTACTACTGGTATAAATATGAGTAAATTTGCTACAGGCATTTACTTTCTCAAACTAGAAACAGATGATGGCTCTATAACTAAAAAGGTTATAAAGAAATAGAAATATTATTCTTCCATAGCTCCGGGAGGAAATTTTGATAAAATTTCTTGTACAATTTCTTTTATGCGTTGTTCCTTTTTATCAATGTTGCCAGAGGTAATTAAGTTTGCAGTTCCTATACCTTGCCACACTAATTGATTTGTTTTTGCGTCTATTAAGTCTATAAATAGCGAGCCTTCTGTTCTTTGGCTAACGGATGTGCCCCAATTAGCACCTCCCCACCACCATGGGTTCCAGCCAAATCCCCAGCCGCCACCCCAGCCAAAGTTGTTTTGATACACGTTTACACGCTCTTTTTCTTTAGTAAAAATGCTTACAAGTAAGTTGGGAGTTTCAGATTTATTCATTCCTTTTGCTGCTAACTCTGCATCGATAGCTCTAAGTATTCTTCGTTTATCAAGATCGCTAATTTCTGCTTTATCTACACCAGGTTTGTAGAATGCATAAGTTTGGTATAAATCAAAGTTTACTTCTCTGTCATAATCTGTAGCAACTTGTACAGGACTACATGATACAATGGCTAGAATAAGTACTAATGGTAAAAATCGAAGTGCTTTCATAGTATTTTTATTTTAAAATAAGGAATCATCAACAAAGTTGGGTAATGTTACTTTTAGATTAGGATTGCTTTCCATGGCTCTTTTTATAGCAAATACCGCTTCGTTGTTTCTTGCCCAGCTTCGTCTTGCTATTCCGTTATTTACATCCCAAAACAGCATAGATTCTAGACGTCGTTGTGCATCCTTACTACCATCAAGAACCATACCGAAACCGCCATTAATTACCTCACCCCAGCCAACTCCACCACCATTATGGATGCTTACCCAAGTGGCTCCTCTAAAACTATCGCCAATTACATTGTGTATTGCCATGTCTGCTGTAAAACGACTTCCGTCATAAATATTTGATGTCTCTCTATAGGGTGAATCTGTTCCTGATACATCATGATGATCTCTCCCTAAGATAACAGGTCCCAATTTTCCTTCAGCAATTGCTTTGTTAAAAGCCGAAGCAATTTTTATTCTTCCTTCTGCATCTGCGTATAAAATTCTAGCTTGAGAACCAACAACCAATTTGTTTTCTTGAGCACCTTTAATCCATTGGATATTATCTGCCATTTGTTGATTTATCTCTTCTGGAGAGTTTTTCATCAAGTCTTCTAGAACTTTTGTCGCAATAGCATCTGTTTTAGCTAAATCGTCATCGTTTCCAGAAGCGCATACCCATCTAAAAGGACCAAACCCATAGTCAAAACACATAGGACCCATGATATCCTGAACATATGAAGGGTATTTAAATTCTCTATTTTTTTCTTCAGAAAGTACATTTGCTCCTGCTCTAGAGGCTTCTAGTAAAAATGCATTTCCATAGTCAAAAAAGTAAGTTCCTTTTGCTGTATGTTTATTAATTGCTGCAGTATGTCTTCGTAGGCTTTCTTGAACTTTTTCTTTAAATAGAGTAGGGTTATTTGCCATCATATCATTGGCTTCTTCATAACTCATCCCAACTGGATAATAACCTCCTGCCCAAGGATTGTGTAATGATGTTTGGTCGCTTCCAAGATCAATTTTAATGTCTTCTTCAGCAAAGTGTTCCCATACTTCAACTATGTTACCATCATACGCTATAGAAACAGTTTCTTTATCGGCAACTGCTTGACGTACTCTTTTCGCAAGTAGTCTTACATCGCTAATTACTTCGTCTACCCATCCTTGGCTATGTCTTGTGTGGGTTGCTTTTTTATTTACTTCTCCACATACTGTTACACAACCAGCAATATTTCCTGCTTTGGGTTGTGCTCCACTCATTCCTCCTAATCCTGATGTTACAAAAAGTCCACCTTTAGGAGATTTTTTAATTTTTCTGAAACCGTTTAAAACAGTAATAGTAGTCCCATGAACTATACCTTGCGGACCTATATACATATAGCTACCTGCCGTCATCTGCCCATATTGCGTAACCCCAAGTGCATTAAATTTTTCCCAATCGTCTGGTTGAGAATAGTTAGGAATCATCATTCCATTTGTAACAACAACTCGAGGTGCATCTTTATGAGAAGGAAATAAACCTAGAGGATGACCAGAATACATCACAAGTGTTTGTTCTTCGGTCATTTCAGCCAGGTATTGCATTACTAATCTATATTGTGCCCAGTTTTGAAAAACAGCTCCATTGCCACCATAAGTAATAAGTTCATGAGGGTGTTGGGCCACAGTATGATCCAGATTATTTTGAATCATTAGCATAATAGCCTTGGCTTGTTCACATGTACCTGGGTATTGATGTATAGGTCTTGCATATATTTTATGTTCTGGCATAAAGCGATACATATAAATCCTACCAAATTTTTCTAATTCTTCTTTAAATTCAGGGAGAAGAGTAGCATGGTGTTTAGGATTAAAATAGCGTAAAGCATTTCTAAGCGCTAGCTCTTTTTCATTTTTAGAAAGTATTTCCTTTCTTTTGGGAGCATGATTAACCATTGAATCATAAGGCTTTGGTTCTGGTAACGTTTCTGTAATTCCTGCTACTATCTCTTCTTTAAAAGTCATTATAAATGAAAAATTTTATGAGTTCTTTTTTTTGGTTTTATTAAATCCGTATGGGCAATGTCTACAGCCACTTTCACAACAATAGCCTCTTTTTAAATGGTATTGTTCTGTAAAACATTTGTATCCCTCTGGAGTTAAATAATAGTCTCCATCTTCAATTTCTATTTTTTTCTTGGGAAAAAGCATAATACAAAAATACCAATTTATTACCTTGTGTATATGATTGTTTTGGTAAATAGACTTTTTGTTAGAAAAGGATTTAACGGAATTACACTTTGGCCATTTATAGTAGTACGCTTAAAAGATTTGGTAAATGATGAAGTATTCATGAATCATGAAAAAATACATCTTAGACAACAAATAGAGCTATTAGTTCTCCCATTTTATGTTTGGTATGGTATAGAATTTATTGTACGGCTAGTTCAATATAAAAACAGGAATCTTGCCTATAGAAATATATGTTTTGAACGAGAGGCGTATAAAAATGAAAAAGACCTTTATTATTTAAAACAAAGGCCTTTTTGGAAATTTATTAGGTTTATTTAGGGGCTATTTTTTAATTATTCTTTTTGTAAAGCTTGTACCATTTTCAGTATTAATCTTTACTAAATACATAGAGTTTTTAAGTCCTTGAAGATTTATAGTTTGTTCTGTTGTATTACTAATATCTTCAACGTTTTTAACTAATCTACCTTGTATATCATAAACTTGAATAGATTTTATAGCTGTATCTCTAGTGTTAATTGTAATATAATCACTAGCTGGGTTAGGGAAAACAGAAATAACTTCTTTAAGTGTTTGTTCTTGTGTCTCTAAAACAGTTTCCTTTTTGAATAAAATTGTAAATCTATCATTAAAATTACCTCTTCTACTAGTAAAAGTATAGTCTTGTAAATTTAAGTTTACAGTAGTATTTTTATAATTGTCTCTAAGGAATAGATCAGCTCTAGAGATTGAAAGCCCTTCAATATTATTTACACTAATACGATACTTAACCTCTTCTTCTACTTGTGTTGCAAATCCAAGAGGAATTTCCATAGTATCTTTAAAGGCCTCTCTTGTTTGTATTGCATATCCTCTTTTTTTCTCTTCTGATTCGTCAAAGGTATATAGTGATATAATTGTTGCAATTCTTTCAGAATCAAAACCTTTATCATATCCATTAGTGGCATCAGGATTAAAAGCTAGTACAGTATTGCTTCCAATATTATTATCTTCATCAGTAACTCTTAATCCTAGTTTATCAAACAAATTACTTTCTTGGTTTCTTAGTGTGTTATTATCGCTTACAATTCTCATTGAATTATTAAAGATAAGTGGAGTATTATCTGTAACAACTACCATAAATCCTTGACCAGTAGCAATGCTTGCTCCAGGGGCAGTAATTGAACCAGAAACATCATTTGCAGCAGCACTACCAGATGATTGATTTCTTAAAGAAATATCTTGCATACTGTAATTATAATTATAGGCTCCAGGTAATCCCTGATTAGCATTTGTTAGGTGTTCCCAGAAATAAATTTGACTTACAGAAGGGTTTTGTTTGATAAACTCAATAGCAGAGATTGCAGATGGATATGGGTTAGCAACAACATTTAATGTTCCATCAGGATTATCAGTTGCTCCATTGTAAGTCATAGGTATTGAATATTCTCCGTTATTAAGTGTTCCTTGAGAGTATGTTATTTTATAACTTTCTGCTGGCTGCGTTGGATCGTTTTCTGGTCTAAATAAATAAGCATTTCCCTCAATAATTGGTCCGTTAAAATGATATGCCCAATTATTTGCATTATCATCGGCAAAGTTAATACCAAATGATGATGGTACTCCTGGATGTGGCTTAAATTTGTCTGGTCTAGACTTAAATATTCTATAGCTAGATTCAAACAAGTTTTCTCTAGTTTCATCATCCATTGGGCTTCCCAAAAGCATAAAATCTTTAGGGTTAAGGATCGGTGTGTCAATTTCAACATTAATTACACCATTAATTCCTTTAATTACTGAGGCATCATTTTCAACTTGTACAAGGCTTCCCTGATGTTCAATCAATAATGTACCATTTACTGTAATATCCCCTTTAATTCTTACATACGTATCTGCAGGAATAGTTAAGGTTACTCCACTTGCAATAACTAAATCACATCCTTCAATGTTAGAAGCAGTTACCGTATAGTCTGAGTTAATAACTACTTGATTATTTAATGAGTCTGGAAAATCGTTCCAAGTACCATTATAAGTAGATGTTGATAAACAAGGAATATCTATAGAAACATTATCAATTGCTAAGTCTGAAGAAAATGTAGTTCCAGTTGTACCTATAAACCTAAGCTTGATATCTCCAGAATATGCTGATAGGTCTAAACTTACAGATTTCCAATCATCTTCTGAAAGTGTTGATGTTGTATAGATGTTGTTCCAAACTCCTTCAACTTCACTTACTTCAACAGCAATAGTTCCGATTGCATCACCAAAAGTATGATAATCGAAGTTAAAAAATACACCAGGTAGGTCACCAATAGCTATACAAGGGCTTTCTAAAATTGCGGTTGCGTTATTCCCAATCTCTCCAGTTGTTCCATTAGAAGAAGCTTCTATATATAGATAGTCTGTACCGTTATTTGCTGAGCTAGGCCCTGTTGTTCCAGAGGGAGTTGTTCCTGAGTTAATCAACCAGTCTCCGTCATCTCCAGATGCCTGCGTCCATAACCCTATGCTTCCTTCAAAACTTTCGTTGTAAGGAAATTCACTAACTGTATTACTACATACTACAGAAAAATCATCTAATACCCTGATATTGTCTATAGCCATATCACTTAACGCTCCATTACCAGTTGTTGCATCAAATCTAAACTTAACTGTCTCACCAGCGTATTGAGAAATGTTTATTACTTCATTAGTAAACCACTGATTTCCTTGATTTCCACTTTCACTCCATAATTGAATCCATCCATTTCCATCGTTTGAGTTCGCCATTAGGCTTAAAGTACCCATATTGGCTCCAAACATATGATAGTCAAAAACAATAGAAGCATCAGGACTATTTGTTGGTATCATAAAACATGGTGATCCTATTACTGCTCTATTGTTAAAGTTTTGACTTCCAATATCGGAAGACTCTACAAATGTATACAAATCACCTTCGCTAGGCCCTGCTGGACCTGTGTTTGCGTCTGGTGTACTAAATCTTGTTCTTATCCACGAATTATCATTATTACATGTCTCTTCTTTCTCCCAAGTTTGAGTTTCAAAATCCATTGTATATGGAAAAGTGTCTACTGTTTGTCTACAGAAAAAACCTGTGTTGCCTTCACCACTATCGTACATACATTGTAGTACATCAATAGGTTCTATAAAGTTTGCTACTGCTGCAGTATTATCTCCAACATCATAAACAAGACCAGGGCTAGTCTCTCCAGGTGATAATACTTGTACAAATGCAGTACGACCACTATTTCCTCTAGATTGACATCTGTTGTCTCCTCCAACTCTTTTAGCTCCTTGTAGCGCTGCCATTAATCTATCAGCAAGAGTGCCATCTGTATTAAGGAAAGCATCTTGCATGTCATTAAGAATGTCATCTCGTCCACCATTAGCAGAAGTATCAAGTATATTTCCTTGAATTGAAATGGTGAAATTTGCATCATCATATTGAATATCATTAGCATAATTACCATTACTAGTACCTGTATGACCTGCAGCACCTGCATTGTATGGTTTAGCACCAACAACACCGTATTGTCTTGAGGCTGACGATCCATCTGCTGCGACAGTTGCATCAATAATTTCTTGTGGAGTGTCACCAGCCAACATTCTATTTCTGGCAATAGTTTGAGTTGATGCGTTATAGGCTGCTTGCGAATGTATTGCGCCAACTATATTGTCAGAATTATTAGTTCCATCTGTTATAAGATCACTTAAAAAATCTATTCCACCGCTATAAGATACACAGCTACAACCAGCTCCTCCAACTTGACCTGTGTTTTTATCATAAGCTACAATAGAAAAAGTGTCTCCTTCATGGTCTCTAGATGTATCTGAGTAAGCGGGAACATTAGATTCCTCACCTGTTGTTTTTGGTTGCAAGAAAATAAAGCTTACTATTAGTATTGGTAATGCAACCAATATTTTTTTAACGGGGGAAAAAGATAATTTCATATCAAATTAAGTTTTGGGGTGTAATTATGTAATAATATTCCTGAGATGTTTAAGCTGTTAGGGTCAACATTTTGATGTTGCCATAATCGCGCACGTACTCGAATGTTATAGGTGTCACCTTCATTTAAGGTAACTAAATGAGTCATCGTAGCCTGCCTACCTAAAGCTTGAAAAGCATTGGTTGGTGTTCTTTTTGTATTAGAAGAAACCGTTGTTTCATCCACTTTGGTACCATCAATTTCTAACATGTATGAACCATGTACAGTACCTTCAA
>CAYGMB010000017.1:5428-17674 GCA_964350765.1 uncultured Flavobacteriaceae bacterium | reverse complement strand
AAAGTAGTTGCTTCTCAATTGGAAAATGGACTTTTTCATATAGCACAAACTAACTGGGATGCTATAATTCTTGCTTACGAACCAGTTTGGGCCATAGGTACAGGTGAAACAGCAACTCCAGAGCAAGCCCAAGAAATGCATGCTTTTATTAGAGAAACTATATCTAATGCTTACTCTAAAGAAATAGCTGATAAAGTTTCAATTTTGTATGGAGGTAGTGTAAAACCAGCAAATGCAAAAGAGATTTTTGCTAAACCAGATGTAGACGGAGGGCTTATTGGTGGTGCTTCATTAAGTGCTGAAGATTTTACGGCAATAGTAAATTCTTTTTAAAAAATGACAAATTATATAGAGTATATCTTTTCTATAAAACCAATTCATCCAGGAACAGAAATTCTTATTGCTGAATTAGGAAGCGTAGGTTTTGAAAGCTTTGTTGAAAATGAAAATGGAATAGCTGCTTACATTCAGAAAACAGATTGGACAGAAACAATTTTAGAGGATATTTATATTCTTAATTCTAATGAGTTTGAAATTTCTTTTACCAAAAAAGAAATAGAACAGGTTAACTGGAATCAAGAATGGGAAAAAAACTTCACTCCTATAGAAGTAGACAATACTTGTGTTGTAAGAGCGCCATTTCACAACCCCTTTAATGTTGATTTTGAAATTGTAATCGAGCCCAAAATGTCATTTGGTACAGGACATCATGAAACTACATTTATGATGTTGCAATATATTTTAGAAAATAACTTTGCACAAAAAAGCGTCCTTGATATGGGTTGTGGTACCGCTGTGTTAGCAATTCTTACCAAAATGAAAGGGGCAAGTGTAGTTGATGCAATTGATATAGACGATTGGTGTGTAGAAAACTCAATTGAAAATTGTAAACGAAACGACTGCGAAGATATTAGTGTGCTCCTTGGCGACAAAAGTGTATTACCTACTACGAGTAAGTACCACATAATTATCGCAAACATAAATAGAAATATTTTGTTGAGTGATTTACAATATTATGTAAAGAGTTTAAAAGTAAGTGGAGAATTGTATTTAAGCGGTTTTTATATGGAAGATTTATCAATTATAAAAAATCATTGCAATACGCTAGGACTAACTTTCGTTTCAAATAAGGAAAGCAATAATTGGGTTGCTGCAAAATTTGTATATTAGAATACCAAGTTTTACAATATGAGTACCAAAAAGAAAAGGCAAGAAGACGTACTAGTCTTAGAGAAAGAAGATCAAGAAAACCAAATTGTATTGTATAACGATGATGTAAATACGTTTGATCATGTTATAAACACACTTATTTATGCATGTGATCATACAGAAGAGCAAGCTCATCAATGTTCAATTATTGTTCATTACAAAGGAAAATGTACTGTTAAAACAGGTTCTTTTGACGATCTAAAACCCAGATGCTCAAAACTCTTAGAGGCAGGGTTGAGTGCAGAAATACTCTAAAAAATTTTTAAGTTTTATTGGCATATAATCAATAAAATACCCTTTTTATTAACATAATCATACTTATTTTAACAATTTATTGATGATTTGGTAATATTTTTTAGTAAATTTACAACAGGTTAACCTAACAAACTTAATATTTTACTAATCACTAATTCATTAACTATGAGAAAATTAAAGTATGGACTCATAGGCATATTATGCCTTGGTCTATTTGCGACATCTTGTTCTAAAGATGAAGCCGAAACACAAGAAGAAGTTAATTTAACAAAGGAAGTTCCACAAAGAATTCTTGATATGGTCGAGGAGCTTAATATGAATAAAGACTTTGTTAAGTACGACACTTTTCACTTTCCCGATGGAACTACAGAAGAGCGTATTTTCATTGAAGAGGATATTGTAATTACCGAAAAAGAACTTAGCAATATGCATGCATTGCACATGGAAGCTATAAATAGTGAAAATCGTCAATACAGTACCAATAACCTAGTAAGTCAGGGGAGAAATATTTCTATAATTGGATATACTGGTGGGAGTCAAGCACTCTCTAATAAAGAACGTACAGCATTGCAATGGGCAGTTAATAACTATAATCGTCTAAGCGGAGTTTCTATTAGTTTTTCACTTACGTTTGGTACAGATTACCAGAGTAAAGATATGGTAGTATATAATAATACCATTAATAATCCAAATGGAGCTGGTGGTAGTGCTGGATTTCCAAGTGGTGGTTTACCTTACAAATTTGTACAAATTTATGGGTTAAGTGGCTATAGCACTAACGTGAACGAACACGTTATTACTCACGAAATTGGTCACTCTGTTGGTTTTAGACATACAGATTGGTTTAGCCGTCAAAGTTGTGGACAAAACGTGAACGAAGGTAGTGCTGGAGTTGGAGCAAACCACATTAATGGTACACCAACAGGCTACGATCCTACATCTATCATGCTAGCTTGTTTTAGTGCAAGCGCAGATGGAGAGTTTAATAATAATGACATTACTGCTTTACGTACACTTTATTAAACAAAACAACCTACATAACTTAGTAAATTTTAAATGCCATCTTTAAGATGGCATTTTTTTATAATAAATTAGACGGTAACTAATTAGTATTTTTTATATTTGCACCCCTAATTGGCCACGTGGCGCAACTGAATAGCGCACTTGATTACGGCTCAAGAGGTTGCAGGTTTGAATCCTGCCGTGGTCACTTTAAAAAAGCAAGCAAAATAAAGCTTGCTTTTTTTTATGCTTATTACTTTAAAGTTATTGTTTTATGATTATCTATTTTATAATCCTCAAAATGCAATAATTATCGTTTAAATACCGTGTTAAAAAGAGTAATTAGACCTAATTTGCATCAATTTATTTATAATCAGTTTTTTATGAATTTGTTTTTTAATAGTAATTATCTTACTTTTATAATGTTTCATACACACTTATACATTTCGTTATAAGTATCCCCACTATTTTATATCCCCGTAATTTATAGTTTAAGTCCTATTGGATTATGGAGATAACACTACACAAAATATTAAAAAGTTCTTGGCATGTTCTATTGGCAAAATCAGCTAGTAGGCCATCAAATACCTTTTTGTTTACCTCTCCTATAATCTCAAGTAAGAAAAAAGTTTTTACACATATAAATAAAAAATTCCCAGGAGCCTTAATTACTAGCTGTTCTACTGATAGAGAGATAACTCCTTTTGAAGAACTTGCATTATCCGAGCTACATAATCAAATAATGACGGTAACCAATTTAACTGGAGAAGTATGAGTACTAAGGAAATACATAAATTGCTAAAAAAGCAATTAGCACAAACTGTAGATGAAAAGGTCACATGTAGCGATAGTGCATCTAGTTTGTTAAATCAGGTTAATGATACATATCATAGTTTTGATAAAGACATTCAATATCTAGAGAAAATAATAGAGAAGGATTCCAAAGAGCTTTTTAAAGTTAACGAAGCTTTAAAACAAGAAATAAATTTTTCAATTAACAGGCTTGAGTATATAGTAAAAAATATTAACGGTGTTTTATTTCAAATAGACAAGGACGGTCGTTTTATTTATTTAAGTCCAGCTTGGGAGGATTTAACCGGTCTTTCGATAAAAAAATCACTAAACAAAAAATATTCTTCATTTTTAGTCGGTAGTAATAAGTCTGAAAAGAAAAAAATTGAACGTTTCTTCTATATAAGAAAGAAAAATAAACAAACTGTTTTAAAATTTATTAATCAAAAAGAAGAGATAAAATATATAGAAGTTTCTATTACTCATAGATATGACGATGATGAAGAAAATATAGGAAGTATAGGAACTCTTACAGATGTTACTAAGTTAAAGGAAACCCAGATTAAACTAAAAAAAGCGAACAAGGCAAAAGATGAATTCTTAGCAAAAATGTCTCATGATATGAGAACACCATTAAACTCATTAATTGGGTTGTCTAACCTTCTTTTAATGGAACCGCATCTTAAGGAACAAGAGGAGAGTTTAAATGCTTTAAATTTTTCTGCAAAGCACTTATTAGATATTATAGATGGAATATTGGACTATAATAAAATAGAATCCAGAAATATTAGCTTTGAGAAAAAAGAATTCAGCTTAAATTATTTATTAGAAATATTTAGAAGAAATTTCCAATTTCAGGCTCATGAGAAAAATGTTGATTTCCAAATTAACAAGAAAGGTATTATCCCAAATACTGTAATTGGGGATAGTATTCGCTTATCTCAAATAATAAACAATTTACTTAGCAATGCCTTAAAATACACCAATCAAGGAAAAATTGGTATTAACATATCTCAAGTTTCAAGTAATAAAAATAAATCTATAATTCGTTTTCAAGTTTTTGATACCGGGATTGGTATTGCAAAGGAAGAACAACGTAAGATTTTTAAAAAATTTACGCAAGGTAGTGGTAGTAAAACAAATTTAAACTCTGGAGCTGGGCTAGGTCTTTCTATTTGTAAAGAGTTGCTCAAACTTCAAGGTAGTAAATTAAAAGTAATTAGTGATCTAGGAAAAGGATCTATATTTCAATTTGATATGGAGTATGCAATAAAATGTTCTCGAACAGGGAATAATAAAGTAGAAACACAAGATGTAGATTATTCAAATTTAAAAACAAATATTCTTGTTGTTGAAGATAACAAACTCAATGTTTTTGTATTAAGTAACTTTTTAAATAAATGGGGTGCTACTTTTGAAGTTGCAGAAAATGGTTTAAAGGCCGTAAAGAAAGTTTCAAAAAATCATTATGATGTAGTTTTAATGGATTTAGAAATGCCAGTAATGAATGGATACGAAGCAACCAAAAAAATACGCTCAATGTCAAACATAAATAAGCGTGAAACTCCAATAATAGCCTTAACTGCCTCAGCATCAAAAAAAGTTAAGAGTAATGCTATAGATGCAGGAGTAGATGAGTTTTTAACAAAGCCCTTTAATCCTGAAGAACTATACCATATCTTAAAGCAACACGAACCAGTATATTTCTCTAAAGAGATTGTTTGATTTTTATTAAAATCCTTTTGTATAGTAAGCTAGTATAGTTTATTTTTAAATATGCTAAATCTTGAAAATTACATTAGAGATATTCCGGATTTCCCAAAACCTGGAGTTGTTTTTAAAGATATTACTCCTTTACTGGCAAGTAAAGATGCATTAGTAAGTTGTACCTCTGCGTTACTAGATTTAACTGAAAATCAAAAAATAGATAAAGTTGTAGGTATAGAGAGTAGAGGTTTCTTTTTTGCTACTGCCCTTGCTCAAAAATTAAATGCTGGTTTTGTTCCTATTAGAAAGCCAGGAAAACTACCTTTTGAAACATTAAAGCAACCTTATACTTTAGAATACGGTATGGATGCGTTAGAAATACACGAGGATGCTATCTCAAAAGGTGATAAGGTTCTACTTCATGATGATGTATTAGCTACTGGAGGAACGGCAAGCGCTGCATGTAAACTTATTGAAAAACTTGGAGGTGAAATTATACAATGTAATTTTTTAATTGAGATAGAATTTCTAAAGGGAGCTAGTAAAC
This sequence comes from uncultured Flavobacteriaceae bacterium, assembly GCA_964350765.1. Taxonomy (GTDB): domain Bacteria; phylum Bacteroidota; class Bacteroidia; order Flavobacteriales; family Flavobacteriaceae; genus CAYGMB01. The sequence goes on along the minus strand of CAYGMB010000017.1, from coordinate 12,162 downwards.
TAAGAAAATATGAAGTTAGATCATTACTAACGTATTAATTTAGTGCATTTTTAGTTACCCATAATCGATACCCCAATAATACCTTTTGAAATTTAGTGAGCTTTGCTATATCAACTCCTTTTTTAGTTAAGCTAGGTAAAATTGATTTATTGATTTTGGCCAATATTTTAAAAATTTGCTTCTTCATTCCATAAAAATACAAATAAAAATACCTGTATTTTAATACAGGTATTTTTTGATTTTATATTAATTAATAACACTAATCTATTTCAAGTAAAATAGTTTCAATAGGTTCTCCGTCATCACTACTAACACTAGTACTAGATTTACTTCCTTTTCCATTTTTAATATCTACTTTAATCCCTGTAATTTCACCATTACTGTTACGCCTTACTCTCTTGTAGGTAAAAGTAATCCCTTTTTTAGCAAGGTTTTGTTTCATTTTTGCTAGGGTTGCATCTGTAGTATTTTTGTCAATTACAATAGCATGGTCGCTATCTTTTGTGATAATTTCAATGACACCATTTTTGCCTTTAATCCCATATTTTTCATCTGCCTTTTTTCCTTTTAAAACTGTGACAGATGCAATATCATCTGGACTAATTTCTTCGATTTCTATTTCTGTTTCATCTCCGTCTATTATTATATATGGATCTGTATTAAGGCCACCCCTTCTAACAATAGCAATTTTGCGTTTTTTGCCATCTCTTTCACTTTCTCTAATTTCTGCTCTTGCTTTAGTATATTTTTCTCTAAGTATTTTTCTCTCCTCATTCATTTCCTTTCTCTTTACTTTCATCTCTTCACGTTTTTCTGATAATTCAGCTCTTTTATTTTCTAATTTTCTTTTTCTTTCTACCATACGCTTTTCCATCTTTTCTAGATTTCCTAGCATAACATCTCCATTATCATTCATTACAAAATGAAAGTCGTCAATACCTTTATTATTGTCACTATTAATCGTGTAGTTTCCACTCTTACCATTTCCATCATATTCTAGATCTATAGCAGTAATTTCATTAGCGCTATTTCTCTCAACTTCATAGCTCATACTAATGTTATGTTCTTCTTTAAGTTGCTTTTTAAGTTTTTCTAACTCTGCATTTGTTGTGTTTTTAGTAATCTTAAATTTTATATTGTTAAGCACTATTTTGCTGGATGCATCTATTTTAGCAAGATTTCTATTTTGCTGAGGTTTTTTGACCACATTTTCTGTCGAACTACTATTTGTTTCTTTGTTTGAAGAACTATTATTTGTCTCCCTTTCTTTATTAGATGTATTCTTTGTTTCATTAGAAATACCTAAAACTGCAGAAAAATTTTCTTCAAGCGGAGTATTTTCCGAAGTTTTTTCGTCTTCATTAACCGTTTCAGAAGGAATAAATTCTACAATTTCTTTTCTATTAAAACTAAATAGAAAAATAGCTAGTAAAGGAAGAATGATTAATAACTTCCAATTTTTTTTGGTTTTTGATTCGCTCTTGTTTAACATAATGATTCGTTTTTTGATAAATGATTGATAAAAATTATTTGTAAGTGCTGGCACAGGTAATGAAGACGATGCTCTAACCAATGCTAGTTGGTATTCTTTTTTGGATTCTACTTGTTGTATGGTCTCATTATCTGCAATGTATTCAAGGTTAGTTTCAATACTTTTTTTGTACAACCATGAAAATGGACTTAACCATTGTAAAGCTCTTGTAATATGTACGAGTAAAATATCTAGACTATGCCATTGTCTCGCATGAATTTGTTCATGCGCTAATATCATCTCTAGCTCTCTGTGATTATGAAGTTCTGGATTATAAACTATGTAATTAAAAAAAGAAAAAGGAGCTATAGCATTATCAATTTCTATAAATGTAAAACGTCCTTTTTTTGTCTTTTTGTTTGTGCTAATTAATTTGTAAAGGGATACTAACTGTACTGTTATTTTAATAAGCATGATCAAAAAACCAATACTATATATAGTTGCAGCTATTAAAAGCCAATCTATAGGAGAAGTGCCGCCAGAGACTGTAATTTGTTGTATTGGTTGATCAATAAGTACAAAACCAGCGTCATCTAGAGGGGTTGTTTCAATGTATGTAGTGTAATTAAATGTGATAAAGGGAAGAAAAATAGCTGCTATAATTCCCATAATTAAAAAATGCCTATTTGCTCTAAAGTTTATATCTTTTTGTAGTACAATATTGTATACCAAATAAAAAAGAGAAAGAATTCCAGCAGATTTTAATACGTATAATAGTATGTCCATAATTCTTTATTTGTTTTCTATTATATCTAAAATTTCGCGTAGTTCTTTTGCGCTTATCTTTTCTTCTTTTGCAAAAAATGAAACCATACTTTTATAGCTATTATCAAAATACCTTTTTGTTGCTTGATTCATAAATTGCTTGGTATATGCTTCCTTGCTAACAATTGGAAAATACTGATGTGTTTTACCAAACGCCTGATGAGAAACATATCCTTTCTCTTCCAGATTTCTCACAATAGTAGATACTGTATTGTAATGATTTTCATTAGGTAAAATACTTACCACCTCTTTAACAAAAGCTTTTTCTAGCTTCCAGAGTGCTTGCATTACTTCTTCTTCTTTATTTGTTAATTGCTCCATGACAACTTTTTATATTAAAAACTTCTTTGCTATAACAAACCTATAACTATTTTTATAGTTTTACAACTATTTTTGTAGTTATATAACTTCTTCTTTAGTTATTTATTGTTTTTTTGTTGAAATAATTCTAATTTCTCTATTCTGAAATCGCAAATCAAATGCCTATCTTCGTGCTACTAAATTTTATACATGAGCGTTGTTTTTATTCTTATAGGATTAACACTATTAGTAGTAGGAGGAGAGTTTTTAGTAAGGGCTTCAGTTGCATTATCTTTTAAACTAAATCTTTCTAAAATGGTTATTGGGCTTACAGTTGTTTCTTTTGCAACTTCGGCTCCAGAATTACTAGTAAGTGTAAATGCAGCCTTGGATGGATTTAGTGACATTTCATTAGGGAATGTAATAGGCTCCAATATTGCTAATATAGGTCTTGTTCTTGGTGTGACAGCTATTATTGCGCCATTAGCAATTGACAAAGACTTTTATAAGTTTAACTGGCCAGTAATGATGCTACTCTCAGTAGCATTATATTTTTTGTTAAGTTCCGGAAACCAATTAGATAGGCTAGAAGGGATTGGCTTTATTGTAATTCTTATAATTTATTTGGTTTTATTAATAGGTAGAGCCCGGAAGCAAAGTAAAAGAGGAGTAACTGAAACCGTAGATGATTCACTAGCAAAAGTTACTTCAGTAAAAATTTTTATTTGGTTAATCATTGGTGGTATAGCGCTATGGGGTGGTAGTGAGTTACTTGTAAAAGGGGCAGTAGATTTAGCGATTAAAATGGGGGTTAGTGAGCGTGTTATAGCGGTGACTATGATAGCAGTTGGGACTAGTGTTCCAGAATTGGCAGCTTCTGTAATAGCAGCATTAAAAAAAGAAAAAGCATTATCTCTTGGTAACCTTATTGGATCTAATATATTTAATATTGCTTCTGTTTTAGGTATTACTGCTATTATACAACCTATAGATGTAAAGAGTCCAGAAGTTTTATCGAGTGATATTTTTTGGATGATTGGCTTTGCAGCTGTTTTAATTCCTTTAGCATTTCTTCCTAAACGATTTGAGATTAATCGTACTAAAGGATTATTAATTGTAGTAGCCTACAGTATTTTTATAAGTATGGCGTTTATCAACTAAATTAAAATTTCATTAATTTTAATGTGATAGATTGCAAATCGACCTAAAATATAGGGGTTATTAACACAAATGGTTAAGTTATTGATAACTTAACATATAAAAACAGGGGGTGTAAGTTAAAAAAAGTATACTTTTGTGGTTTAAATCTTTAAAATCACTTAAAAAGTAGAAAAATGTCCACATTAAGATTTCAAGCCATTAAAGAAACTTTTAATCGTCCAACAATTAATGTTGATGAGCCAGAAAGGCGTTCATCAATTTTTGGACAAAATGTTTTTAATGAAGCTGCTATGCGCCAGTATCTTACCAAAGATTCTTTCAAAAGTGTTATGGATGCTATTGAAAATGGTTCAAAAATAGATAGATCTGTAGCAGATCATATTTCAACAGGTATGAAAGAATGGGCTATCTCAAAAGGAGCTACACATTATACTCATTGGTTTCAACCTCTAACAGGTTCTACTGCTGAAAAGCACGATGCCTTTTTTGAAACTATGAGTGATGGATTGGCAATTGAAAAATTTGGAGGTGGACAGTTAGTACAACAAGAACCAGATGCTTCTAGTTTTCCTAATGGAGGTATACGTAATACCTTTGAAGCAAGAGGGTATACAGCTTGGGACCCAACCTCACCTGCTTTTATTTACGGAACTACTCTATGTATTCCTACTGTTTTTGTTGCTTATACAGGAGAGGCATTAGATAATAAAACACATTTGTTACGTGCACTTCAGTCTGTAGATTATGCTGCAACAGCGGTCGCAAAGTATTTTGATAAAAATGTAAAAAAAGTTAATCCTACCTTAGGTTGGGAGCAAGAATATTTTTTAATAGATAAGTCTTTAGCAAAATCAAGACCAGACATTAACCTTGCTGGTAGAACTTTACTAGGTCATGCTTCAGCAAAAGGACAGCAACTAGATGATCACTATTTTGGCTCAATACCAACACGTGTACTTAATTATATGCGTGATTTGGAAACGGAGTGTATGTATCTGGGAATTCCTGTTAAAACAAGACATAATGAGGTAGCACCAAACCAGTTTGAGTTAGCTCCAATTTTTGAGGAAACTAACTTAGCTGTGGATCACAATTCGCTATTAATGGACGTAATGACCAAGATAGCAGACCGTCATAATTTTAAGGTGTTATTTCACGAAAAACCATTTGCAGGTATTAATGGTAGTGGTAAGCACAATAATTGGTCGTTGGCTACAAATACAGGTGTAAATTTATTAGGACCAGGTAGTACACCTATGAAAAATCTTCAGTTTTTAACATTTTTCATTAATACTATTAAAGCGGTTAATGAATATGAAGAATTATTACGGGCAGCTATAGCTAGTGCTAGTAACGATCACCGTTTAGGAGCAAACGAAGCGCCACCTGCTATTATTTCAGTTTTTATTGGTTCGCAACTTACCGAAGTGCTAGATGAACTAGAAAAAGTTACCAATGGTAAATTATCCCCTCAAGAAAAAACTGATTTAAAACTTAATGTTGTAGGTAAAATTCCAGAAATATTATTAGATAATACAGATAGAAATAGAACGTCTCCTTTTGCATTTACAGGAAACAAGTTTGAGTTTAGAGCTGTAGGTTCTACAGCAAATTGCGCAAAGCCTATGACAGTTCTCAATGCTATAGTGGCAAAGCAACTTAGAGCGTTTAAGGAAGAAGTAGATGCCTTAATTAAAGGCAAAAAAATGAAGAAAGATGATGCAATTTTTAATGTATTAAGAGAATATATTAAAGACTCTAAGCGTATTCGTTTTGAAGGAGATGGTTACGGAGAGGCTTGGGAAAAAGAAGCAAAGAAAAGAGGGTTAAGCAATAACAAAACAACTCCAGAAGCTTTAAAGGCACAAGTCTCTAAAAGAACTATAGCTTTATACGAAGAACTTGGAATTATGAGTAAGGTTGAAATTGAGGCTCGTCATGAAATAGAAGTAGAGGAGTACGCAATGCGTATTCAAATTGAGGGAAGAGTACTTGGCGACATTGCTAGAAATCACGTAATTCCTACAGCTATTAAGTACCAAAATGTTTTAATAGAAAATGTACAAGGGCTTAAAGATATTTATGGAAATAAGTTTAAAGACTTTGCAGGAGAACAAATGGAACTAATTGAAGCAATTAGCGGACATATAGCAAAAATTAATAAAGGCATTACAGATATGATTAATGCCCGTAAAAAAGCAAATAAAATTGATAATACAGAGAAAAAGGCTTTAGACTACTGTAATAATGTAAAGCCTTATTTTGATGAGATTAGATACCATTGCGATAAGTTAGAGTTATTAGTAGATGACGAGCTATGGCCGTTGACTAAATATCGTGAATTATTGTTTACGCGTTAATAACTATTAAAATCTAATGAAATGGCATAACTTAGTTATGCCATTTCTTTTTTTACCTTTGTCCTATGAGTCAAGAAGTTTCAAAAAGATATGCCCAGAGAGGAGTTTCTGCTGGTAAAGAAGATGTGCATAATGCTATAAAAAATGTTGATAAAGGGTTGTTCCCAAAGGCATTTTGTAAAATAGTGCCAGATTATCTTACAGGTAGTGAGGATCATTGTGTAATCATGCATGCAGATGGTGCGGGAACAAAATCTTCTTTAGCCTATATGTATTGGAAAGAAACAGGTGATATTTCGGTTTGGAAAGGTATAGCGCAAGACGCTCTTATCATGAATATTGATGATTTATTATGTGTTGGAGCAACAGATAATATCATGCTTTCTTCTACTATTGGAAGAAATAAAAATATTATTCCTGGTGAAATTATTTCAGCAATTATTGGTGGTACTGAAGAATTACTAGCTGACCTTTCAAGATTTGGAGTTCAGATTCATGCAACAGGGGGAGAAACTGCAGATGTAGGCGATTTAGTTCGAACTATTATTGTAGACTCTACTGTTACTGCTAGAATGAAACGTAGTGATGTTATTGATAATGCAAATATAAAAGAAGGA
>CAYGMB010000017.1:2916-5418 GCA_964350765.1 uncultured Flavobacteriaceae bacterium | reverse complement strand
TGTTATTGTGGGATTGTCTTCATTTGGGCAAGCAACTTACGAAACAGAATACAATGGAGGTATGGGTAGTAATGGACTTACCTCGGCAAGGCATGATGTTTTTGGGAGTTATTTAGCTTCAAAATACCCAGAAAGTTATGATCATGCTGTCCCAAAAGAACTTGTATATGCAGGTTCAAAAAAATTGACAGACTCAATAAAAAATAGTCCTTTAGATGCAGGTAAGTTAGTACTCTCTCCAACTAGAACATATGCACCTATAATAAAGGAAATTTTAAATACATATTCTAGTAAAGAGATACATGGAATGGTCCATTGTAGTGGTGGTGCGCAAACTAAGATTCTACATTTTATAGATAATCTTCATATTATAAAAGACAATTTATTTAATGTTCCTCCATTATTTAAATTAATCCAACAAGAAAGTGGTACAGACTGGAAAGAAATGTATCAAGTATTTAATATGGGACATAGAATGGAACTCTATGTGCCAGAGGAAATAGCTTCGAAAATTATTGAAATATCAACCTCATTTAATGTGGAAGCACAAATAATAGGTAGGGTAGAAGCTTCCGAAGAAAAGAAGCTTACCATTACTTCAGAATTTGGTAATTTTATTTATTCCTAGCCACTAATAATAGTTGAACCCATTATTCTTGTAAATTTAACAAAACCAACTTTGATATTTTTTCGTAAGTAATTACCTACATACTAATTAACGAAAAAATATGACTAAAAAACTACCCAAAAAGTATAGTACATTACTATATCTCTCAACAGCTTTAATTTTAATTAATTTACTTATAGTACATTTTTTTGACTTACAGGTAAGTAGATATGTACGATTGGCATCTACATTCACTTTAGTGATATACTCCTTTTTTTATAAGGGGCATAAATTTAAAATTCTTTTTTCCGTCTTGGTTGCTTTTTTAGTGAAAGACCTATTTGTTTTAAACTATGAGAGTTCATTGTCCAAGACAATGAGTTTTGTATTTGGAAATTTTGCTTATGCTTTAATCGCTCTTTTGGTTTTACTAAAAGTAAAATTCACCAATTCTACACCTCTAGTTTTAGTGTTTGTGTTGACGCTTGTATTGTTAAATGTATTTAATGTTTTTTACCTCTCTGATGTTATTATAGATAAATTGGATAACTTAGTTCAATACGGTTTGTTTATCCTTCAATCTGCACTTCTAATAGTATTAGGGATAGTAGGTTTTTCTTATAATGAAAGGTATATTGGCAAAACACCTTTACTTTTTTATACTTGGTCATATCTATAATTATGAGTGACCTTGCAGGTCTTGCAGCTTACTTTTTTGAGTTTGAAGTAGCCTTTTATTTTGAAAGGAATTTTTACTTGATTGGGCTTATTCTATTGCTGAATTTTTCAATTAACAGAAAAGCTCAAATTTCTAATAATTTAGTACTTAAGGAAAAGGAAATTATATTATAAATATTGTATTAAACTCTCATTGAATGCTTTCTTTATTTATTGTAAATTTGGAAGCTATATTGAAACCTTCTTTCAATAGAATTTAAAGTATGTTAGAGAAATTACAGATTGTAAAAAATAGATTTGATGAGGTAAGTGACCTTATCATACAACCAGATATTATAAGCGACCAGAAACAATATGTTCAGCTTAATAAAGAATACAAAGATCTGCGTTTACTTATGGATAAACGTGAAGAGTATCTTTTAGCTACGGAGCGAATAGAAGAAGCCGAAGAAATTATAAAAGACGGAAGTGACGATGAGATGGTAGAAATGGCAAAAATGCAGTTAGAAGAAGCTAAATCTAAAATCCCTCCATTAGAAGAAGAAATCAAATTTTTATTGATACCAAAAGATCCTGAGGATGCAAAAAATGCTGTAATGGAGATTAGAGCGGGTACAGGTGGAGATGAAGCTAGCATATTTGCTGGTGATTTATTTAGAATGTATTCTAAATATTGCGAGAGTAAAGGATGGCGTACAAGTGTTGTAGATTTTAGCGAAGGGACAAGTGGAGGATATAAAGAAATACAATTTGAAATAGAAGGTGATGATGTATATGGAGTATTAAAATTTGAAGCAGGAGTGCACCGTGTACAACGAGTGCCACAAACCGAAACACAAGGGCGAGTGCATACAAGTGCCGCAACTGTTATGGTTTTTCCAGAAGCCGAAGAATTTGATGTAGAAATAGACCCTAAGGATGTTAGAATCGATTATTTCTGTTCATCGGGTCCTGGAGGACAATCTGTTAATACAACATACTCTGCGGTACGTTTAACACATGAACCTACTGGGCTGGTTGCTCAATGTCAGGATCAGAAATCTCAGCATAAAAACAAGGAGAAGGCTTTTAAGGTTTTGCGTTCTAGGTTATACGATCTAGAGTTAGCAAAAAAGCAAGCAGAAGATGCTGAGAAACGTGGCTCCATGGTAACTAGTGGTGATAGAAGTGCAAAAATTAGAACCTATAATTATCCGCAAGGGCGTGTAACCGACCAT
>CAYGMB010000017.1:0-2906 GCA_964350765.1 uncultured Flavobacteriaceae bacterium | reverse complement strand
ATAGAATAAATCTTACTCTTTATGATTTAAGTAATATTATTGATGGAGATATCCAGAAAATAATAGACGAGTTACAGTTGGTTAGCAATACAGAAAAGCTAAAAGAATCTGGTGAAACATTTTAACCTATGACTACCGAAAGATTAGTTTTAGAGATTAAGAAAAAACAATCCTTTTTGTGTATTGGGCTTGATGTAGATTTAGATAAAATTCCAAAACATTTACTTCAGGAAGAAGATCCCATTTTCGCTTTTAATAAAGCAATTATAGATGCCACTCATCATTTAGCTGTAGCATATAAACCTAATACTGCTTTTTATGAAGCATACGGTATAAAGGGCTTGAAATCTCTTGAAAAGACAATTACATATCTTAATAAAAATCATCCAGAAATTTTCACCATTGCAGATGCAAAAAGAGGTGATATTGGTAATACTTCAAAGATGTATGCAAAAGCTTTTTATGAAGACTTAGGATTCGATTCTGTTACTGTTGCTCCATATATGGGGAAAGATTCTGTAGAGCCTTTTTTGTCGTTTAAGGATAAGCATACCATTCTTTTGGCTTTAACTTCTAATCTAGGTGCTTTCGATTTTCAGACCAAAAACGTTGATGGACAAGCTCTTTATAATGAAGTATTAAGGACTTCGAAAACTTGGAAAAATGCTAAAAGCTTAATGTATGTAATTGGAGCTACTAAGGCAGAATACTTAAGTGAGATACGACAAATTATACCAGATAGCTTTTTATTAGTGCCTGGGGTAGGTGCTCAAGGAGGAAGCCTTGAGGATGTTTGTAAATATGGAATGACAGATACTATTGGGTTGCTTATTAATTCTTCTCGAGGTATTATTTATGCTTCTTCAAAAGAGGATTTTGCTAAGGCTGCTGCAAATAAAGCAAAAGAATTGCAATCTCAAATGCAGCAAATACTTTCAAAATAAATTTTTAGATAATGGAGTGTGTTGATCAATTAGGAAGAAAACTAAAGTTTTCGAAACTTCCTAAAAGGATTATCTCACTTGTTCCTTCTCAAACCGAATTATTAGTTGATTTAGGTTTACGAGAAAACCTAGTTGGAATTACAAAATTCTGTGTGCATCCCCCAGATTTAAGAAAAAACATTACAATCGTTGGAGGTACAAAGAATGTTAACGTTGCAAAGATTGAATCTTTAAGGCCAGATATAATCATATGCAATAAAGAGGAGAATACTAAAGATATAGTAGAGAGTTTATCATTAATTACTCCTGTATGGGTTAGTGATATTTTTACAATTGAGGATACTCTTTTGATGATACGTAAATTGGGCGTAATTTTTAATGTTACAGAAAATGCTGAGGTAATTTGTAAATATATAGAGAATGCAAAGTCAGATTTTATAAAAAGTCGCACTTTCAAAAAGAAGAGTGTATATTATATGATATGGAAAAATCCTTATATGGTTGCAGGACAAAATACTTTTATAAATGAATTATTAAAATTGAATAATTTTATTAATCTTTCAGGAGAAAATTCTAGATATCCTGAAGTAACAATATCTAATTTGAAAAAGGCAGATTTGGTTTTACTCTCTTCGGAACCTTTTCCCTTTAAAGAAAAAGATAGAAAAGAATTAGAAAAACAACTTAACACAGAAGTTTTTCTAGTAGATGGAGAGTATTTCAGTTGGTATGGTTCAAGACTGGAGTATAGTTTTAATTACTTTAAGTCCCTACACTAGACTATTTGTCTGCATTTTTTAAGGAAAGATACTTTATTTCGTCAAAAATCTCTTTTGCCTTTTGTTGTATTCTGTCACTCTCTTTCTCATCTTTTAAAGCAGCTTTATAAGATTTACGCATGAGTTTGGTGTAGCGTTCTTTTAAACGCTCCACTTTTTCTTTTGATTTAAACCATCCAAACATACCTAATCTATTGCAATGCAAATATATAGGCAGCATTTCTGTAATTTTATTAATGCTTGGTTAATTCTATATTAAAGTAGGAACTAAAAAGTTAATTTTTGATAATTTAACTAGTCTTGTAATGCAAAAACCTGCTTTAAAAGGGTAGTAGTCCTAGAAGAGACTTTTGTTCTTATTTGCTTTTCTTCTACAGCTATCATAGTATAAACTCCTTTAAGCGCTTCATTTGTAACATAGTCTGTTAGGTCTGGATTTACTTTGTTAACAAAAGGCACACTATTGTACTTTGTTATAATGTTTGTCCATATTTGATCTGCACCTACTTTAGAAAAAGAATTTTGTATAACAGGGTTGAATTTTGAGTATAGTGCTGTATTTGTTTTAGATTGTAAATAGGATGTTGCAGCATTATCTGGCCCGAGCAGTATGTTTTTTGCATCATTAAAAGTGATATCTTTTACAGCAGATACAAATATTGGTGTTGCTTCTTTTACAGCATCTTCTGCAGCTCTGTTAAGCACTTTGAGGCCTTCGTCTGCTAGACTGCCAAGTCCTACATCTCTTAAAGTTCTATCAACCTTTTGTAATTCTTGTGGGAGTAAAATTTTCACTAATTGATTCTTATAAAAACCATCTTTTTGAGTGAGCTTTGACACTTGCTTGTCTATACCAAAATCTAATGCTTGTCTTAATCCATTTGCAATCATTGTTGGATCGGTCCCAACGCCTCCATTAGGTAGTGAGTTTACTACATTTTGCAACTCAGCACAGGAAAAAGCTGTAAAGATTAAAAATAAGATAGCTACCCTTTTTAAGTACATAGTATTTGCTTTTATAGGTTTGGTCATAAAGATAAAAAAAGCCCTCGTATAGTACGAGGGCTTTTCTATTATTTTTAAAATGAAACCTTACTTTAGTTTAGTAAATAATTTTTCCATTTTTTCTTTTTCTTCATCGGCTAGCGAAGGGTCTACTAGGATACGTCCACTATGCTCATCT
>CAYGMB010000016.1:0-17922 GCA_964350765.1 uncultured Flavobacteriaceae bacterium | reverse complement strand
CCATGCTGCCCAAAAATCTACCAAGACAGGTTTATCGCTGTTTAATACTGTTTCTTCAAAAGTCGCATCTGTTATTTCTAAAGCCATTGTAAATTTATTTATGTTTCCGTATTAACGAAAATCTTGTTATTATTTGTTTCACAAAAGTAGTCAAAATTTGTTCCAAACCTTACAATCAAAGTATTAGAATGCTTGATAGCGTTATTTGCTATAATTATTAATTTGTGAAAATTATTAAGATTTTTTGATTTCGTTTATTTGTTTATTAAGATCATTAACATCGTCTTCAGTTAAAATACCTATCTCATTTTTAAACAAAGGATTAATTTGTGTATTTAAAAATCTCTTTAAAGCATTATCCACTTTTTTCCCTATCCTTTGTTTAATTTTTTTATCATAATATTGAGGTCCTGAATTGGCAGTTTGTGATGTAGCTCCATTAAAATTACATCCAAACAACTCATTCCCAAAAATAGAATTCATTATACTAATTGCCCTAAAGTCAATATTATGCAATGATCCATCGAAAAAAGAAACTTCGAAGAAATTAGATATTGCAAAAGAATCTTTTAAAAAATTACAATTCTTAAAGGAAACTTTGTAAAAATTTGAAGCTACTAATTTATTCTCAAAAAAGTTAATATCTTCAAATATTACATTTTCAAAGTCACAAAGAAAAAAATTTGTTTTGTTTGCAACTTTTGCTTTTAGAAATTTAGAGTCCACAATTTTATTTATCATAAATGATGTTTTATAGAGTATAGAATCTATAAAATTCACATTATTTATTCTGTAGGCTTTAAATTTTGCACTTGAAAAATCACAGTTAATAAATTCGACATCTATTAATTCTGGGATTATACATTTTGAAAAATTAGTATTACTTATATTCAAGTTTTTGAAATTAATTTTTTCTAAATCAGTATTACTTAAATCACCCTTTAAGTCAAAAAAAATATTCTTATTTGACTCATTAACCTTATATAGATAATCAATTATTAATTGAATTGGAGTACTAAATTTAATACTATCCCCTACTTTCGCTTCAGATCTTATATAACTAGTTAAAATATTAAAAACAATATTTTTATAATCTTTCGTATTCTCTTTTGCAATTTGATAAAGCTCTGCAATACCTCCCAATATGATAGGTTCTTTTTCGCTACCCAGATGTTCAACAGCATTTTTAAATCGTTCATCAATTTGAGATTTTCTTGTTAATTCTAATTGTTCAGATTGATTTAAAACACCTTTTTCTAGAGCCTTTGCTCTTCTTAAGGATATAATAATCCCCCATAAAATCCCAATAGCACCAAAAATACTGAGTAAGATTTTTAAGAACTCAGCTCTTCCACTATCATTTTTAGGATTAAAGTAGCTCGATAAAAACTCGAAGAAATAAACTATTCTACTGCTAAAGAGTGCTACTGTAAGAATAGCTAACAATAAAATAAGTAATATGTATATTCCCCTTTGTTTCAAAAACATTAATTTAATTTATATTTTACTTCTTGAGCTTTTAACTCATCTAACAACTCTTTACAGATATTAATTTTTGTTTTTCTGCTAGGCATACTCAACTTTACCTTGTTTTCCACTTCATAAATAGTAAAATGTAATTGCTTATCTCCTTTATGGGTTTTAAAAAGCTCTTTTAAATCTTCAATGGTAGTTTCTGCAAGCTTTTCAATAGGTATTTGTAATGTAAGCTTTCTTGCTTGGTTGTCCATAACATCATGTAACAACTGCATGTAGTTATATTGCAATCTAGGGTCTCCTTTCTTACCAGTATCTCTATTTACCCATCCTTCTTTAACAAATACGCGCCCATACACAAAATTGTTGGGGATTAAAAAATGTCTCCACTTTAAATACTCTTCTCCAAATATTTTAAACTCGTAACTGTCTTCGTAATCCTCTACTGTAAAAATAGCCCAACCTTTTCCAGCCTTAGACTCTCTATGTTGCACGTCACTTACAATTCCTCCAAAGCACAATTCTCTATTTACAAACTTCTCTAATTCATTAAAATCTGCCACTTTACAATTTGTAAAGTTTTTCATTTCAATTTTAAAGTCATCTAATGGGTGCCCCGAAATATAAACCCCAACCACCTCTTTTTCAAGTTTTAGCTTTTTCATTGTACCCCACTCTTCACAAGGTGGTACTTCTGGTTCTGGAATTTGTACTTCACTTGCATCTCCAAACAAACTTACCTGTGAAGAATTTTGTGTTTCTTGGTATTTTGAAGCGTAACGTAGTACTTTTTCAAGAAACATAACACCATCACCCTCATCATGTAAGTACTGAGCTCTATGAGTATCAAAACTATCAAAGCCTCCTGCTAGTGCTAGATTTTCAAAAGCCTTTTTGTTTGCCGAACGTAAATCTATTCGTTTAGCTAAATCAAAAATTGATCTGTATTTACCTTCTTTTCTATGCTCAACAATAGTTGCAACAGCATTACCTCCAACACCTTTTATTGCACCCATTCCAAAACGTATAGCACCTTTGTCATTTACAGTAAACTTGTAAAAGGATTCGTTTACATCTGGACCTAAAACTTCAACCCCCATACGTTTACACTCTTCCATAAAAAAGGTAACCTGCTTAATATCATTCATATTATTAGAAAGTACTGCAGCCATATACTCAGCTGGGTAATGCGCTTTTAAATATGCTGTCTGGTATGCAATCCAAGCATAACATGTTGAATGAGATTTGTTAAAAGCATAACTCGCAAAAGCCTCCCAATCTTTCCATATTTTTTCCAATTTTTCTGGATCATAACCCTTAGCGGCAGCCTGCTCGATAAACTGGGGTTTCATTTTATCTAGTACAGCCTTTTGTTTTTTTCCCATTGCTTTACGCAAAACGTCTGCTTCACCTTTGGTAAAATCAGCTAGTTTTTGGGAGAGTAACATTACCTGCTCCTGATATACTGTTATACCATACGTTTCTTTAAGATATTCCTCCATTGCAGGAAGATCATAATCTATGTCTTCTTCTCCATTTTTTCTTCTAATAAAGCTTGGTATATATTCTAATGGACCAGGTCTATAGAGAGCATTCATTGCTATCAAATCTGCAAATACTGTTGGCTTTAATTCTTTCATGTATTTCTGCATTCCAGCAGATTCATACTGAAATATCCCAACCGTCTCCCCTCTTTGAAACAATGCATAGGTTTCTTCATCATCCAAAGGAAAAGTATCAGGATCCAAGTCAATGTTATGCTTATGCTTTACTAACTTTACTGTATCCTTAATTAGGGTGAGTGTTTTTAACCCTAAAAAATCCATTTTTAATAAACCTGCACTTTCTACAACAGAGTTGTCAAACTGAGTCACATACAAGTCACTATCTTTTGCTGTAGCGACAGGAACAAAATTGGTAATATCATCTGGAGTAATAATAACACCGCATGCATGTATTCCTGTATTTCGAACTGAGCCTTCTAAAATTTTTGCTTGATTTATGGTTTGAGCCTCCAAGTCTTCACCTTCACTTAAATTTAAAAGCTCGTTAACTTTTGGTAATTCATCGCTTCTAAATTTAACACGAAGCTCCTGATCACTTAACCCAAAAATTTTATTGAGTTTAGTCATATTAGGAATAAGCTTTGCAATCCTATCTGCATCGTTTAAAGGTAAATCAAGTACTCTTGCCGTATCTCGAATAGAAGACTTAGCAGCCATAGTACCATAGGTAATTATTTGAGCCACTTGATTACTTCCATATTTTTCAATTACATAATCCATTACTTTACTTCGACCTTCATCATCAAAATCTATATCAATATCTGGCATACTAATACGATCTGGATTTAAAAAACGCTCAAAAAGCAAATCGTATTCAATTGGGTCTATGTTAGTAATCCCTAAACAATATGCAACAGCACTTCCGGCTGCAGAACCACGACCAGGCCCTACTGAAACTCCCATGTTTCTTGCCTCGGCAATAAAGTCTTGTACAATTAAAAAGTAACCTGGGTATCCTGTATTGGCAATAACTTCGAGCTCAAAATCAAGACGCTGCTTAATATCTTCAGTAATTTCTTGGTAACGTTTTTGGGCTCCTTTGTAGGTGAGATGTTTTAGGTAGGCATTCTCCCCTCTTTTTCCTCCATCTGCATCTTCTGAATTTAAAAACTCATCGGGAATTGAAAAATTAGGAAGCAATACTTTACGTGCTAATGTAAAAGGCTCAATCTTTGAGATAACTTCAGCAATATTTTCTATAGCTTCTGGTAAATCTGCAAAGAGATTTTTCATCTCTTCTTGAGATTTAAAATAGTATTCTTGGTTAGGAAGTCCATAACGATAACCCCTTCCTCTTCCTATAGGTGTTGCTTGTTTCTCACCATCTTTTACGCACAATAAAATATCATGTGCATTTGCATCTTCTTTATCTATATAATAGGTATTGTTACAGGCAACTAATTTTATCTCAAACTTTCTGGCTAGATCAACAAGAACGGTATTTACCCTTTTTTCATCTTCTTGTTCATGACGCATTATTTCCATGTATAGATCATCTCCGAAGTTTTCTTTCCACCATATCAATGCTTCTTCTGCTTGTTTTTCTCCTACATTTAAAACTTTACTGGCTATCTCTCCATAAAGGCTACCTGTTAAAACAATAATATCTTCTTTGTACTGCTCAATTACTTTTTTATCTATTCTGGGAACATAATAAAACCCATCCGTATAAGCAATTGATGACATCTTTGCTAGGTTGTGATACCCATTTTTATTTTTAGCAAGAAATACAACCTGATAACCATTATCTTTATGCGATTTATTTGTGTGATCTTCACAGACAAAAAACTCACAACCAACAATAGCCTTGAGAGCTTTCTGTTTTTCTTCTTCTGTGAGAGATGCATTGTAATTATTAACTGCCCTTACAAAGTGAAATGCTCCCATCATATTCCCACTATCTGTTAATGCAACAGCAGGCATATTATACTTTACTGCAGCATTTACCAAATCTTGGGTTGAGGAAGTAGATTGTAGGATTGAAAATTGAGAGTGATTGTGTAGATGCGCAAAAGGTGTTTCTTGCAGTATCTCTATGTTATCTCTTTTTTCTTCTTTTGAAAGTTCTTGAGTTTCTTGAGCGGCTTCAAACGATTTCCGAATTTTTTCTGAAGCTGCTTTTAAATTAATATGTTCTAATCCTATTAATTCAATTTCAGAAGGATTATTTTCTCTAAATTTTTCAAAATAATCAGGCTGAACATCAAGTTCTTCAGCAGTAAAAATATTTCTACGAATTAACTCAAGAAAACAACGTGTAGTTGCCTCTACATCTGCCGTAGCATTGTGAGCTTCAGCAAAGGGTTGCTTAAATAAAAACTCATGTAGCTCTGTAAGTGTTGGAAGTTTAAACTTCCCCCCTCTACCTCCTGGTAATTGACATAACTGTGCTGTAGTTTCGGTACAAGTATCTAAAACAGGAAGTTCTGGCAAGATATTCTCAAAACCTAATCTGTGAAACTCCGCCCCCATAATATTGACATCGAAGCCAACATTTTGCCCCACTATAAATTTGGTTTTCGAAAGTGCTTCTTTAAAAGCAATAGCAACTTTTTCCAAAGAAACTCCTTGCTGTTCAGCCAACTCAGTAGAGATACCATGGATTTTTTCGGCATCATAAGGTATATTAAACCCATCTGGTTTAATAAGGTAGTCTTGATGCTCAATAACATTACCCATTTTATCATGTAATTGCCAAGCAATCTGAATACATCTAGGCCAGTTATCTGCGTCTGTTACAGGAGCATCCCAACGTTTAGGAAGACCCGTTGTTTCGGTGTCAAAAATTAAGTACATGTAGTAGAATTATATTGCCAGAAATGGCGGCAAAACTTACTTAGTAAAAGTAAAGAAACACAACTTTACAAAGAAGTAAAGTTGTTAAGAGTTGTTAACTGCTAACTTTAGTATTTTTTAATAAACTACATTAAATTGACCTAGTGAAATAGATTTAGAATCTGTTTCAAACGCAAAAGTACCCTTAATCTCATTTGTAGCCGTATCGTGCTCTAGGACAACGATTGTACCACTATTAGCAGATTCGGTTATTGTACCATCTGCATAAGTTGCAGTAAAACCTGTTGCAGGTAATGAGTAGTTTCCAGGAGTTACATCATTAGGAACGCTTATGGTAATATTAATATTTGTAGTAGAAGCAAGAATAACAATAGAATTTCCAGAATCTACAGCAGAGACCGTAAAAGGATTAAAAGTAACCCCATCTATATCTGTAACAAAAGAACCAGAGTTAGTTTCATCTTCTTCTCCTGGTACTGTAAAAGGCACTTTAAAAACTACACCTTGATCTACAAATATTGTGTCTATTCCAGCTCTAACAGCCATAAAGTTAAATTCACCCGAGACAAAGCCACAATCCGTGCAGCGATTTATGAACTGAAAACTACCGCTACCCTCAGGTCTTGTAGTATAAATGTTACCATCTTTATCTTCAAAACTTGCAAAATGAGGTCTATCACCTCCAAAACCAAATTTACTAGATTGAGATTGAGAAAAGCTAAAAGTTATTGTCTCAACACCATTAATTCCCTGAATTAAAAAACTTCCATCTTCATTTAATGTTCCTCTTGCATCATTGGCTCTAAAAAAAGTATCATCTATCGTTCCTTGTAAAGCTGGAGTATTATCTTGAACATTTTCTTCACAAGAAGTAAGAACAAGAACTAAAAGTAGGAATGTAATTATCTGTTTCATAGTGATTGGGGATCAACTGTTAATTCACAAATGTAAAAGAAAAATTGTAATCTTTGTAATTTCAATTAAAAAATTATAGTATCTTTGCGCCCTCCTTAAACGGATTAAAACAAAATAAATTATAACCAAGGTCGGGAACCTTTAAAATTAATTGATATGCCCGTAAAGATTAGATTACAAAGACACGGTAAAAAAGGAAAACCTTATTACTGGATAGTAGCCGCAGATAGCCGCGCTAAAAGAGATGGAAAATACCTAGACAAAATAGGTAGTTACAACCCAAATGTAAACCCAGCTAAAATTGAACTTGATATCGATGGCGCTGTAAAATGGTTACAAAATGGAGCACAGCCTACAGATACTGCTAGAGCCATTTTATCCTACAAAGGAGCACTACTTAAGCATCACCTTGCTGGAGGAATTGCAAAAGGTGCTTTAACCGAAGAGCAAGCAGAAGAAAAATTTAATGCTTGGGTTGAAGAAAAAGCGAAAAAAGTAGCTGCAAAAGAATCTAAATTATCTGACGCTAAACAAAAAGCTAAAGAAGAAGCTTTAGCTGCTGAGAAAGCTGTAAATGAAGCTAGAATTGCTGAAGCTACTCCTGAAGTTGAAGAAGAAGCTGCTGAAGGCGAAGCTAATGAAGAGGTTGTAGAAAATGCAACTGAAGAAGCTCCAGCTGCAGAGGCTGCAAAAGAAGAAGAGTAAATCTTTATAACGATGCAAAAGAAGGACTGTTTCTTCGTTGGCAAAATCGTTAAAAAATATAGTTTTAAGGGAGAATTACTTATCAAACTTGATACAGACGACCCCGAACAATTTTTAGAAATGGAATCTGTTTTTGTGGAACAACACAAAAATCTGATTCCATTTTTTATTGAAACAAGCTCGCTTCATAAATCGTCACTTTTAAGAGTACAATTTGAAGAAGTAGAAAACGAAGCTGACGCCGACGCCTTAGTAGGAAAAGAGCTGTATCTCCCTCTCCAACTTTTACCACCATTATCTGGTAACAAGTTTTACTACCATGAAATTATAGGTTTTACTGTAAAAGATCTCTCATTTGGAGAAGTGGGAACTGTTATTGGGGTAAATGATAATACAGCCCAGCATTTATTTATTATTGAAAAAGATAACAAAGAAATTCTAATTCCAATTAATGACGAATTTATTGTTAATGTGAGCAGGAAATCTAAAGAAATTACTTTGCAAGTTCCTGAAGGATTGATTGAATTATATTTATAAATGTCACAACCATTCAAATTCAAACAATTTACAGTTCGCCAAGACAAGTGTGCCATGAAAATTGGTACTGATGGTGTATTGTTAGGTGCTTGGACTCCAATACCTCTACACACAAATAGTATTTTGGATATAGGAGCAGGCACAGGGATTATTGCCATACAGATGGCACAACGATGTGACGCACAAACTATCGATGCAATAGAAATTGATGAGGGTGCGCATGAACAATGCACTCAAAATTTTGAAGAATCACCATGGGCAGATAGACTCTTTTGCTATCACGCTTCTGTCCAAGAATTTGCTAGTGAAATTGATGAGAAATATGACCTTATAATTTCAAACCCTCCATTTTATAAGGACACCTATAAAACCAATAGTTTAAGTAGAGATACTGCTCGTTTTGAAGATGCCTTACCCTTTGAGCACTTATTAATCTGCGCATCACACCTCCTCGAAGAAAATGGTCACTTTTCAATAATAATTCCTAAAAAGGAAGAAGAGCATTTTATTAAATTAGCCTCTAAAAACAACCTCTTTCCATTTAAGATTTGCCATGTAAAAGGTACTCCTTCTTCAGAAATAAAAAGAAGTATGATACTTTTTTCATTTAAAAAACAAAGTCCAAAAATTACAACACTAACAATTGAAACAGAAAGACATCAATACACTCCAGACTACCAAAAATTAGTATCAGAATTTTATTTGAAAATGTAGGACGTTAGCAACGTGATTTTTACATTTGTAATTCTTAAAAAAGAAACTATGAAACCAGACCTATTTGAAGCTCCAGATTATTACAATATTGATGACTTACTTACCGAAGAACATAAACTAATACGTGATGCTGCCCGTGCTTGGGTTAAAAGAGATGTTTCTCCTATTATTGAAGAAGCAGCTCAAAAAGCCGAATTTCCTAAATCTATTATCCCTGGGTTGGCAGAAATTGGTGCCTTTGGACCTTACATTCCAACTGAGTACGGTGGTTCTGGCCTAGACCAAATCTCTTACGGATTAATTATGCAAGAAATTGAAAGAGGTGATAGTGGAGTAAGATCCACAGCTTCGGTTCAATCTTCACTAGTAATGTATCCAATCTGGAAGTATGGTACAGAGGAACAACGTAAAAAATACCTTCCAAAACTTGCATCCGGGGAATGGATGGGGTCTTTTGGACTTACGGAGCCTGATCATGGAAGTAATCCTGGGGGTATGGTTACAAATTTTAAAGATATGGGAGACCATTATCTTTTAAATGGAGCTAAATTATGGATATCAAACTCTCCTTTTTGTAATATAGCTGTAGTTTGGGCTAAAAATGAAGAAGGTCGTATTCATGGACTCATTGTTGAGAGAGGTATGGAAGGTTTTAGTACACCAGAAACTCATAATAAATGGTCACTTCGTGCAAGTGCTACAGGAGAGCTTATTTTTCAAGATGTTAAAGTTCCTAAAGAAAATTTACTTCCAAATAAATCAGGGTTAGGTGCACCACTTGGTTGTCTTGACTCCGCAAGATTTGGTATTGCATGGGGAGCAATTGGAGCGGCGATGGATTGCTATGATACGGCATTACGTTACAGTAAAGAGAGAATTCAATTTGGGAAACCTATCGGAGCTTTTCAGTTACAGCAAAAAAAATTAGCTGAAATGATTACCGAAATTACAAAAGCTCAACTCCTTGCACTTCGCCTTGGTCAACTTAAAAATGAAGATAAAGCTACGTCTGCTCAAATATCTATGGCAAAGCGTAACAATGTAGAGATGGCAATAAATATAGCGCGTGAAGCTAGACAGATGCTTGGAGGAATGGGAATAACTGGAGAGTATAGCATAATGCGTCATTCCATGAATCTAGAAAGTGTAATCACTTATGAAGGCACCCATGATATTCATTTACTTATAACAGGACTTGACATCACAGGTCTTAATGCCTTTAAATAAAAAATTAAATGAAAATTCTTTCAAAAACTCTTTTTCTATTAACATTAGTTTTATTGTTAGGTTGTTCATCAGATGATGATTCCACAAGCAATAGTTTTAGGGTAAATGGGATTACATATGCTACAAATTTTGCTTATTCTACAACTGGAGGTAGTGGAAGCCCGATTGAAGTTTTAATATTTTCATCGGCAGATAGATACTTAGATACATATGTTGAAAATCGTGGTCGCTTTGATTTAAGATACTCTGGAGACCAGTTAACACCAGGTGAATATACCGAGAGTGCAGTTGGCATTGTCGAATTTACTAAAGATATTCAAAAAGAAGACGGATCATTTGTTTCCCTAGGTGAGGACTTAGCATTTGCTTCTAGCGGCACTAATTCTTTTAGAAACGCAACAGTAGTAGTAAATTCAGTAACTTATGATTCGCAAGGCGATATTACCCAGATTGATATTGAATACAGATTTACATGGGATGATATTCAGGTTTCAGGGAAATATAGTGGAGATGTTAGGATAGACCCCTAAAAGTACTAGAAAATAGTTTTTAACATACTGTTATACTTTTCATAAATGGCTTTATTTTAATTATAAGGCCATTTATTTTTGTAAAAAAAAATTAGTATGATTTCTCAAATTGAAAATAAAGTAAAAGCATACCGAGATACACTCCTAGAACATCCTCTTTATTCCGAAATTAAGACTCCAGAACATTTACAAAGCTTTATGGAATTTCATGTATTTGCTGTTTGGGATTTTATGTCTTTACTTAAGGCTTTACAACAAGGACTCACTTGTACTACAATACCTTGGAAACCCATTGGAAACCCAGAAACTCGCTATCTAATTAATGAAATTGTACTCGCAGAAGAGACCGATATAAATAAAGAAGGAAAGCGTCAAAGTCATTTTGAAATGTACATAGACGCCATGAAAAAAGCAGAAGCCAGTACCTTAAAAATAGATAGTTTACTTTCTACAATTGAAACTGAAAAAGACATTATAATGGCTATTGAAAATTCGAATCTTCCAAAAGCCATTGTTAGTTTTCTAAGTTTTACATTCAACACTATAAAAAGAGGAAAAATGCACGAAATTGCTGCTGCTTTTACCTTTGGTAGAGAAGATTTAATTCCAGAAATGTTTAGTGTTATTATTAAGAACATCCAAAAAAACTTCCCAGAAAAAGACTTGTCAAGTTTTAAATATTATTTTGATAGACATATCGAATTAGATGGAGACGAACACGGGCCTATGGCACTACAAATGGTAGAACAGCTTTGTGAAAATGATGGAAAAAAATGGAGAGAAGTAGAGCATATTGTTGTTGCTTCATTACAGGCCAGAGAACAATTATGGGATGGAATTCTAGACGAGTTATTACAACCTCAATTAACTTAACAATTAATCATAATTGTATCTTTATAAGCTAAGAAATGCTAGATGTCTTCAAAAACTAGAATTACAAATGCTTATAAAAATGCAAAACGCATCTCTTTTAATGACTCTTCAAAGTTTATAATATTTAGTGACTGCCATAGAGGAGATAATAGTTTTGCAGATGATTTTGCAAATAACCGCAATGTCTACTTTCATGCCTTAAAGCACTATTACAATTCTGGCTACACGTACTGTGAGTTAGGCGACGGAGACGAACTTTGGGAAAATTTAGAATTTAAGTCCATACTCGAAGCACATAAAAATGTTTTTGATGTTTTACAACTTTTTTTTGAAGAAGGAAGACTCTATAGACTTCTTGGAAACCATGATATGGTGTACCGAAATCAAAAATATGTAGAAAAGCATTTATACTCTTATTTTGATAAAGTTACTGGCAAAGATAAGCCCCTTTTCCCCAATGTTACATTTACTGAAGGTCTTGTTTTAGAACATGAAAACACAAAACAAGAAATATTTATGATGCATGGGCATCAAGCAGATTGGTGGAATTACCGAGGATGGAAATTCAATAGGTTTATGGTACGTGCACTATGGCGACAGTTACAAATATTTGGCATCGGAGACCCTACAAGTCCTGCCAAAAATTTTAAAGAACTCATTAAAGTAGAGCGTCGTACCAAACGATGGATTATTGAAAACAAAAATATCTTTACCATTACAGGACATACCCACAGACCTAGATTTCCAGAACCAGGAGATATTGCTTACTTTAATGATGGTAGTTGCGTGCACCCAAGGAGCATAACTGGCCTAGAAATTGAAAATGGGAATATCTCATTAATTAAATGGCAAATTGCCACTACAGAAAGCGGGACACTTAAAGTGATAAGAGTTTTATTGGAAGGACCTCAAAAAATAAATGATTATAGAACCGAGTAATTATTCTTCTGGAGCAAGAGTAATTGACAATCCATCTAAATTTTCAGCTACAAAAATTTGACATCCCAAACGGCTATTCTCCTCAACGTAAAAAGCTTCAGCGAGCATCGCATCTTCATCGTCACTCATTTCTGGTAATTCGTGCTCACTTTCGATATAGCATTGGCATGATGCGCACATTGCCATACCTCCACAAACCCCTATAGTTCCTTCTGGTACTAGCTCGTAAGATTTTATTACCTCCATCAAATTCATATTCATATCTGTTGGAGCTTGAATAGTGTGGTTTTTTCCCTCTCTGTCTGTAATATGTATAGTTATATCTTTCAAAAAAGTTATTCTATTTTTTTTACAACTGCTTTAGGCGCTTCTTTCTTGCTTCCATCAAATCCTTCTACTCCACCAACGGTAGTATATTTCATTACGTATCGTTTGTCTGGATATATACGTTGATACGCACTTTGACACATTAAAGTAGCTTCGTGAAAACCACAGAGTATTAATTTTAGTTTTCCAGGATAGGTGTTTACATCTCCAATAGCATAAATGCCTGGAATATTTGTTTGGTAGTCTAGTGTATTATCTACTTTAATTGCATTTTTCTCAATCTCTAGCCCCCAATCTGCTATTGGCCCTAATTTAGGTGACAACCCAAATAGTGGGACAAAATGATCGCAGTCTAAATTAAAAGAAGATGCCCCCTTTTTTATAGTAACTCCTTCAACTCTATCTTCACCATAAATATCTATAACATTAGCTGGCGTAATTAAATTAATCTTTCCTTCATTTTTTAGCTCTTGTACTTTTTCAACCGAGTCTAAAGCTCCTCTAAATTCGTTTCTTCTGTGAATTAAAGTTACCGAAGAAGCAACATTTGTTAAAAAAATACTCCAGTCTAAAGCACTATCTCCACCACCCGCTATTACGACATTTTTATCTCTATAAATTTCAGGATCTCTAATGATATATTCAACACCTTTGTCTTCATATGAAGCAATTGTAGAAATTGGTGGCTTTCTTGGCTCAAAACTTCCAAGACCACCCGCAATTGCAACAACAGGAGCATGGTGTTTTGTACCTTTATTTGTAGTGACTATGAAACTATCGTCGTCTTGTTTGTCGATAGTTTGAGCACGTTCGCCCAAAGTAAATCCAGGCTGAAAAGGCTCAATTTGTTTCATCAAGTTAGTAACCAAGTCTCCTGCTAAAATTTCAGGAAAAGCAGGGATATCGTAAATAGGCTTTTTAGGGTAAATTTCACTACATTGTCCACCTGGTTGAGGAAGCGCATCTATTAAATGGCACTTTAGCTTAAGTAAACCAGCTTCAAAAACAGTAAATAGACCTGTTGGACCTGCTCCAATTATTAAAATATCGGTTTTAATCATAAACTATGCTTCAACATTGATTACGTTTACAACTTGTGGAGCATGTTTTTTAATAGTCATTTCTACACCGCTTTTTAGAGTCATTTGATTAACTGAACAACCCACGCAAGCCCCTTCCAATTGGACTTTTACTGTAGTACCATCGTCTTCTATAGACAATAAGGAAATATCGCCTCCATCACTTTGAAGAAATGGGCGAATTTCGTCGAGAGCAATCTCTACTTTGGTTTGTAATTCTTGTGCTGTCATATTATTTTTTTACTGCGCTGCAACCTGCCATTGTTGTTATTTTTATAGCTTCGGTAGGAGGTAATGTTTCATTTCTTTTTACTGTTTCAGAAACAACATTTTTTGTAATTTCTTCAAACGCAATTTCTGTTGCTGTGGCTGTTTGCATAGCTGCAGGTCTTCCTGCATCCCCTGCTTCTCTTATACTCTGTACGAGGGGAATTTCTCCCAAAAATGGTACTTGCAAATCTTCTGCAAGGTGTTTAGCCCCTTCTTTTCCAAAGATATAATACTTATTTTCTGGCAATTCTTCTGGTGTAAAGTATGCCATGTTTTCTATTATTCCTAAAACAGGTACATCAATATTTTCTTGCTGAAACATTGCAACCCCTTTTCTAGCGTCTGAAAGTGCTACTGTTTGTGGAGTGCTTACAATAACAGACCCAGTAATAGGTAATGATTGCATTATACTTAAATGAATATCCCCTGTCCCAGGTGGTAAATCCAATAGCATAAAATCAAGTTCCCCCCAGGCAGCATCAAATATTAATTGGTTTAGTGCTTTGGCTGCCATTGGACCTCTCCAAATAACTGCTTGATTAGGCTGGGTAAAAAACCCTATGGAAAGTACTTTTACTCCATTTTACTTTTTCCATCTACATTTACAGATAGAGGACGTTCCTGAGCCACATCAAACATTATTGGAATAGAAGGACCATATATATCTGCATCAAGAACACCTACCTTAAAGCCCATTTTAGATAATGTAACTGCAATATTTGCAGTTACTGTAGATTTTCCCACACCTCCTTTTCCAGAGGCTACTGCAATTATATTTTTAATTCCAGGAATTGGCTTCCCTTTAATTAAGTTAGGATTTTGTGGTTTTGCAGGAGCTTCTACTTTTATATTAACCTGTACTTTTGCCTCTTTATTAATATTTTTATGAATGGCTTCTACAATATCTTTTTCTGCACGCTTTTTAATGTGCATTGCAGGAGTTGCCATTGTTAAATCTACTACTACTTCATCTGCAAAAGTCATTACATTAGTGACTGCACCACTTTCTACCATATTTTTTCCTTCACCAGCAATGGTAATTGTCTCTAGAGACTTAAGAATTTCTTGCTTGTTTAACTTCATAAATCAATACCAAATATTAAGAATGATTCTAAAGTACAAATATACGAGTTAGCGCTTTGATTTTAAAGCAAGTTGATTGAAATGATTTATGATATAATAACCACCCTTAAAATTACAAATAACAGAAGTCACAGTTCTTTTATGGGGTCCCAAAACAAATTATCAAAATCTTGTATCTGGTTTTCAATGACTTCAATTCCTTCAGATTCTAAAAGCTGTTGCATTAAATTTGTGCCATTAAAATGGTGTTTCCCAGTAAGCAATCCTTTTCTATTAACTACTCTATGTGCTGGAACATTAGGATCTTTACCTGAAGCGTTCATGGCCCAGCCAACCATACGGGCGCTACCTGGAGCTCCAAGATATTTTGCAATGGCTCCATAACTAGTTACCCTTGCATAAGGAATTTGCTTTGCCACTTCATGAACTCTTTCAAAAAAACCACTAGACATCCTGAAAAATTTTAAATGCCGTAATCACAGATATGATAGCGGTAATAGCTCCAATTATGTAGTTTATATTCCATTTTGGAGGACTATGCTCTTCTTTTCTCTTAAAAAACTGGACATAGATTGCCAACATCGTAAAAGTTCCAAGTACAGATGCTACCACAGCAATCCATAAATGAGGTTGCGTAAACTTAAACCAACCAAAGCCAGCAAATGTAATACTAATATAAACCCAGTATGGTAGCGGGAGCACATTGAGTGCTGCTAATAAAATACCTGAGAATATTCTATTTGTTTTGGATTTATTTACATCTTTTGGAACTTGTCTTCTAGTATCCTTGGCTATAAAAAAAAAGTAAACAGTAATACAAATAAATATACCTAAAGCAACTTGCTGCAGTAACCCCACAATTTCTGGGTGCATATCAAGGTACCTAGCAAAGACTAAAGCTAAAAAAGTCTGAATAAAAACCGTTATACAAACGCCTACTGAAAAAAGCAGCCCTTTTTTTCGTCCCTCTTTCATACTAATTTTTGCAGCAGACATGTTGAGTAATCCTGGAGGAATAACACCTATTAAAGCTGCAATATAGCCAATACAAAAATTGAGTAATAAAGACATGAAGGTTGATTACTAGCTAAATATACAGAAATTATCTAGAACGAAATGAGAACTTTACGTATGTAATTTTTTTGTTAACCTCTAAGTATTGGCTCTCGTAGTATGTTTGTATAGAAGTAACTTCTTCTGGCGAATGGTCATTTCCATAAACATCGTGATGGGCATACTCAACAGATTCATCGAGTCCATGTAGTAATCCCAATGTGTAGCCATGCATAAATTCACTATCTGTTTTAAGGTTTACAAAACCATCAGGTTTTAAAATGGTTTTATACTTTTTTAAAAACTCTTTATTGGTTAACCTATGCTTTGTACGGGTATATTTAATTTGTGGGTCCGGAAAAGTTATCCAAATTTCATCAACTTCATTTTCATCAAATAAATGGTCAATTAATTCAATTTGTGTGCGAAGAAAACCTACATTTTCAAGGTTTTGTTCAAGGGCAGTTTTAGCACCTCTCCAAAAACGAGCTCCTTTGATATCTATACCTAAAAAGTTTTTATTAGGATATTTCTTGGCAAGATTAACAGAATACTCTCCCTTACCACAGCCCAACTCTAAAACAATAGGATTTTCGTTCTTAAAAAAATTTGTTTTCCAATTTCCTTTTAATTTTAAACTATTAGAAAACACTTCTTCTCGTGTGGGTTGCACCACATTCTTAAAAGAATCGTTTTCTTTAAATCGTTTTAATTTATTTTTACTACCCACAGAAGCAACAATTTATTATTAGATAACTATTTGGTAAAATTACGGAAATAGTCTTCGGAAATTATAATCTATACCTTTGTTTTTATGACTCCCCAAAAAACCATACTAGTTGCTCCATTATACTGGGGCTTAGGTCATGCTACTCGTTGTATCCCCATAATTAAAAAATTACTGTTTTATAAATACAATGTTATTATTGCGAGTGATGGTGGAGCGCTTTTATTGTTACAAAAGGAATTTCCTACACTAGAATGTATAGAGTTACCTCCTTATAATATTACATACCCTAAAAATGGAGCAAATTTTAAATGGAAAATTTTATGTAAGCTTCCCCATATTCAAAAAACAATCCGTGATGAAAAAAATGTAATTAAAAGACTTGTTGACGAAGGTCGTATTCAGGGAATTATAAGTGACAATAGGCTAGGCGTTAGGAACAAAAAAATACCTTCTGTATTTATAACACACCAATTAAAAGTACTTTCTGGCACCACAACTAAGCTTACTAGTTTTATGCATCAAAAAGTAATTAAAAAGTTTACTGAATGTTGGGTGCCAGATGTAAATGATATACTAAATTTAAGTGGCGAACTTGGGCATCTTCAAAAACCAAAATTTCCTATAAAATATATTGGTCCTTTAAGTAGAATGAAAGCTAAAGATGTTGAAAGTAAATATGATATTCTAATTATATTATCTGGACCTGAACCTCAACGTACAATGCTTGAAGAAAAACTAATAGGTTCTTTATTTGGGAGTAGAAAAAAAATAATACTTGTTCAAGGGATACTTCAAGAAAAACAGACCAAAAATATAAAAGGCAACATCACCATTATTAATTATTTACTAAGTAGTGAGCTAGAACAAGTTATAAACGAAAGTAACGTTGTGATTTCAAGATCGGGTTATACTACAATTATGGACCTAGCTGCAATGGGAAAGAAAGCCTTTTTTATACCTACGCCAGGGCAGTACGAACAGGAATATCTTGCTAAAAAGTTAAAAGAACAAGGTATTGCACCTTCTTGTAAACAGCACAAGTTTTCAGAAAAAAAAATAAAAAAAATAATTGCTTATAAAGGGCTAGGGGGTTTAACTAAAGC
>CAYGMB010000015.1:9512-17996 GCA_964350765.1 uncultured Flavobacteriaceae bacterium | reverse complement strand
ATCCTCTTTTAAGGTTTATATTGTTTTTTTTCCAGAAATAATCCTCATATGGTTTTGTATGTTCATACCTCATATGTCCCATATAGATATACATAAGAGCTGTACGTGAAAAAAAATGATCTGTTTCTGCTGAAACAATGGTAATTTTTTTATCGGAAAGCTTTCTAATATGTCTGGCAGTTGTAACTCCAGAAATACCATTTCCTATAATAACAATGTGTTCCATATTAGTGCCCAAATTTTGGGTATTTTTTATTGGTTGGGTGTTCTGTCGGTATTCAAGTTACTAACATTACATTGATTTTTACCTATTGTTTAAAAAAATATGAGTCCTTAGAGGAAAAATATGCTTTTATCTTTTTTCTGAAAAAAATAATAACACACTTGTAAGTTATTTAATTTGTTTAGGACTTATTCTTTGTAAAAAACAAATGGAATGAAAAAAACAATTTTGCTTCTCATCTCAATTTTTGTAGTTTCAGTAACCAATTCTAAGGCTCAAAATCTAGCTCAATTTTTTGATGAAGCCGATGCCATCTTTGGTAAATACGTTAGCAACGGAAAAGTGGATTATGCTTTGTTGGTTAAAAATGAAGCCGAATTATCTTCAGTTTTAGACCTTGCAAAAAACAGTAGAGTATCAACTTCGTCACCAGCAGCGTACCAGGCTTTTTGGATAAATGCATATAACCTTTCGGTTTTAAAAGGAATAGTAGATAATTACCCTATAAAATCTCCTCTTGATAAAAAAGGATTTTTTGACAAGGCTACCTATACCCTTGGAGGTACTACAATAACTTTAAATGATATTGAAAATAAAAAGCTAAGAGCCAAGTTTGATGATGCTCGTTTTCATTTTGTATTGGTTTGTGGCGCTAAGGGGTGTCCTCCGCTAATTGCCAAAGCATATAGACCAGAAACACTCGATAAACAGCTTGAAATACAAGCCAAAAAAGCACTTACTAATAGTGAGTTTGTGAAAATTAGTAATGGAAAAGTAGCCCTTTCTGAAATTTTTAAATGGTACAAAGAAGACTTTGTAAAAAAAGGACAGAACGAGATAGATTTTCTAAATAAATTCAGAAGTGAAAAAATATCCTCAGATGCTAAAGTCACATATTATTCTTACGACTGGCGTCTAAACTCTAAATAAATAAAGCCTTCCCCTATACCAGCTTAGTTATTACGCCCAATTACTAAGTTGGTTGGTGAAGCACAAACCAAAAAAACAACAATGAAAAATTTAAACATTACAGTTGTGATAGGATTACTATGCTTAATTTTTACTACAACCTATGCGCAAGATGATAATCAAAATGAACCAACGGGTTCGGTAATACAAACATTAACCCCTTCAAAACTTATTGGAAAGGGGCAGTTTGATATTAAGTGGTTTAATAATCTTTATACACAAACCGAGAGTACATTTACTCAAGGAACTGAGCCAAGAGAGACCTTTTTTACTTCTACCATAGAAGGATATACAGGAGTTAGTGAAAACAAAAGGATAAATTTAGGTTTAATACTGGAGTTTAGAAGTAACGTAGTTGCAGATAGAAGTGCACTAGATGTATTTAGTTTTGATGGAGAATTTGGTACTGCGCGAAGTGGTTTTACTTCTATTGCGCCAAGTGTAAAGTTTGTTCCTTTTGCTTCGTTAACTAATTTTTCAATTCAGTCTTCATTTTTTATTCCTTTAGTAGACAATGAGGTTGAAGATATCGTATTTGACAGTCAAGGAAACCAGCTTAGTAATGGAGTATTTTTAGACCAAAATGGATTTATATGGCAAAACAGGTTTTTTTATGATTACACCTTCCCAGGCGATAAATTTCAATTATTTACAGAGCTTAATTCTGAGCTAAGCTTTGGTGATGCAGACAAAAGTTTTGCAAATAATAGTTTAAATTTAACTCCAGGAGTTTTCTTTAGTTATTTTCCGTCTTCAAAATTTACAGTTTTAGCCCTAGCACAACACAGCCAGCGAATTGATTTGGGTAATGACTTTGAACAAGACTTTACAGCAATGGGAGGAGGATTAAAATATCAATTAACAAATGAGGTAAATGTTGAAGCCTTATATACCAATTTTATTAGAGGAAATAATACTGGACTTGGTGAAACCTTTAATGTAGGTGTTAGGTTGGTTTTTTAACAAAATAAAATACATAATAGTAGTATTTTAGACTTTCTAAAAATAGTGCTATGCCTTTTAAAATAGTTGTTAGAATTCTTTTTATTGTCCTTTTTCTACAAAGCTGTGAGGGACAAAACAAAAAAATAAACGGAATTAGTTTTGTTGCTTCGCGAGAAAAAGCAACCCAAAAAAATATAACTCCTGTTTTATCTATAAATGCCAATTTTGCTGCAGTTATGCCTTTTGGGTTTATAAGAGATTTAGAGACTCCAGAGATAATTCATAATACCGATAGGCAATGGTTTGGGGAGACAAGAGCAGGGGCCAAACAATATATAGAGTTACTTCATAAAAATAATATTGAAGTGATGGTAAAGCCACAAATTTGGATTAGAAGAGGTGAATTTACGGGATACTTAAAAATGAATACCGAAGAAAACTGGCAAGCATTAGAAAAATCCTATTCCAGCTTTATTTTAGAATATGCTTCACTAGCTGCCGAAGTTGATGTTGCTATTTTTTGTATTGGAACAGAACTAGAACAATTTATAGTAAACAGGCCAACGTATTGGAAAAACTTAATTGCCGAAATTAAAAAAGTATACAAAGGAAAACTCACTTATGCAGCTAACTGGGATGAGTATAAAAGAGTGCCTTTTTGGGGGCAACTGGACTATATAGGAGTAGATGCCTATTTCCCAATTTCAGAAAGTAAAACACCTACTGTACAAGAATCTCAAGAGGGTTGGAAAAAATGGAAGACTGAGTTGAAAGGTGTATCCCAAAAAGTAGACAAACCAATTGTATTTACAGAGTATGGGTACAGAAGTGTAGATTTTTCTGGAAAAGAACCGTGGGTAAGCGACCACACAATGCGAGATGTAAACCTAGATGCTCAGAAAAATTTAATGCAAGCCTTGTTTAACGAACTGTATAAAGAAGATTGGTTTAAAGGAGGCTTTATTTGGAAATGGTTTATAGATCACGAAAGAGTAGGAGGCAACGATAATCCAATGTTTACTCCTCAAAATAAACCAGTAGAAGAAGTTATTAAAAAGCAATTTTTATCAAGTCAATAAAGTACATTCTAACCATTTTTTTTCTGCTATTGGCAGGGAATGTTACTTCGCAAATTATTTCAGAAATTGTAATACAGGATAACAAGAAAACGAAGACTAGTTTTATAAAGAAACTTGTTAGAGTTAAAGAGGGACACGTTTTAGATACTACAAAATTAGAGGCAGACATTATTAGACTTAAAAGGTTACCTGCTTCTGCACATGCTTATTACCAAGTATATAAAAAGAAAGATGACACCTATAAAGTAGTCTATGGTTTTGAAGAAAACTTTACCATTATTCCTTCTGCAAATGTTTATACAACTAACAATGACGAATTTGCATTTAGACTAGGACTTTATGAGTTTAATGGTCTTGGAAGGGGATTAATCTTTGGTGGATTTTTTCAAAGAGACATTTTTAATAGCTACGCCATTAATTTTAGAGCGCCTTATCTTTTTAGCAACAAGTTGGGGATTGCTCTTAATTATCAAAATCTTACTACACAAGAGCCTGTTTTTCTGGATGAAGGCGTAGCAGACTATAAATACAATAATACTTCTTATGAAGTTTTAGGCTTATATGAGTTTAACTTAAAACATAAAGTGGCTGTTGGAGCTAATTATTTTACTGAAACCTATAACTATATAGAAGGTGCCACAAATCCTGAAGTTCCCCAAGATTTAAATGTAAAAAAGCTACTCTATAAGGTTTTATATGAGTTTAATGCAGTAGATATCTATTATCAATATGTAGAAGGCTTTAAAAGTATTTTTAATTTTCAATATGTAACGACTCGTAGCGATGCTCTACCAGAGTTTTTAATTGGGTTTAACGACGTTATTTATTACAAAAGAGTAGGTAAAAGAGGAAATTGGGCAAACAGACTCCGCCTTGGAGTAGCAAGTAATAATGATTCTCCATTTGCGCCTTTTGCAGTAGATAATAACCTCAATATTCGTGGTGTTGGTAATACAATTGATCGAGGAACAGCAGCTATTGTATTAAATACCGAATATAGACATACTTTGTTTGAAAAAGACTGGTTCGTTTTACAAAGTAATGTTTTTGTAGATGGAGGTTCCTGGCGAAATCCTGGAGGTGACTTTGGGGATTTTGGCGATGACCAAAACCTACGGATTTACCCTGGAGTAGGGCTTAGATTTATCCATAAGCGAATTTTTAATACTATTTTTAGAATAGATTATGGGTACGGTATAACCAGAGATGCTACTAATGGTTTTGTTTTTGGAATTGGGCAGTATTTTTAGTTTATCTTTCTGCCTTCATTGCTTTTTCATATTCTTTCGAAAGCGATTTTTTTTGGTCTTCCGTAAATACTTTACCAGCCAATTGAAAAAAACTGTGTTCTTCGTCTTCTAGGTGATGGTGAACTTTATCGCTTAATTGTTTTGCGAAGGTTAGCCATGCAGAACTATCCATTTCGGTTTCATCAATTTTTTCAATAAGTTCATCAATCTCGTGATGTTCTGCAATACCATGCCTAGCATGTTTAATCATCATATCATTATCAATGAGAGGTTTGTAAAAATGACGTTCCTCAGCAACTTCATGGCCTTTTAATTCAATCTTAAGTTTATCCCATAATTCTTTACGTTCTTGTGATTTGCCAGAGGTTTTTAATAACTTTTCACAAAGGTTTCTTTGTATATCGTGATCCTCTCTAATAGCTTCGAAAATTGTTTTCATAAAATTGGTTTTGAACCAAATTACAACCAATTAGAGAAAGAAAGTGTTTAAGAATTCCTAAAACTTATTTTAGGAATAGACTTTTTCTGTTTTCTTAGCTACAGAGTCTGCTTTCTTTTTTGAAGATTTTATATGCTTGCAATAGTATGCATACAACTCATCTGCATCTGCTCCAAACCATTTTTTCACATAGATTGCCCAAAAGTGATATTGTAAGTTCCAAATACCTTTTTCTCTATACAAACGAGCAGAAGAGCCTATCCAATCTTGTATTACAACAAATTGCTTACGCTTGTAAAGTTCATTAATTAAAATGTTGTCTTCGTAGATAATGTAACTTTCGTCGTAGCCTCCAATTTCTTCAAATAAATCTTTGGTAATAAACTGGCTTTGATCTCCACCACGGCATGCTCTCCAAGAAAATTTAGTTAGCCAACTTGCCAAGCGTAACCACCAATGATTACTGTCAAATTTCATTTTAAAGCAACCTGCTAAATTTCCTTTTTCAACTTCTTGGTAAATTAAAGTATCATAGTTATTAGGTGGAAAACTATCGGCGTGTAGAAAATAAAAAATGTCTCCTTTGGCAATTGCTGCTCCTGCATTCATTTGTTTAGCCCGACCCTTTCCAGTATTTTTTGTGTACCATCTGTACTCCCTCCATCGCAGATTATGATTTCTAGGGAATCTCTTTTGTTAGAATTTTTGACTAAATGAAGTAAAAGCTTTTCAATATTTTCAGCTTCATTTAATACAGGTATTATAATACTAAGCATATGGTAAACATACGAAAAATGAAACGATACAGTTTTATTTTTGCTCGTTTAAACCCCAGTTGTAATCTTTATAACTAAGAGTGGTGTTCTCATTAATTTTTGTGTCACTATATTGATTAATATACCCAATAACATCTTGTTCTCCATTAACTGTATAATCGTTTTTATACCAATCAAAAATAGAAGATACTTTTGGATTGTTAGAAGAGATTTCATTTTTCTCACTATTAATAAATTCTCTCGCAGCTTTGTCTAGTTGCTCGTTAATTTTTGCTGCAGTAAAAGCCTCTCTTAATAACTTTGGACAAGAAACGGAAGCACAGTTAATAGCAAAATGTATTCTAGGCTCATCCATCTTTCTTAAGATTCCATTTTCAATGCCACCTAGCGATAAGGTTTTTGAACCTACAGGTACAATTGCTTTTGTCCAGGGACCATCGATATCTTTTATACTCTTTACAGGGTAATTGTCTATTATTAAATCTACAGTATATGCATTGTAAAGATTAATATAATAGGCTAATAGTTCTTGTACACTCCACTTTTTTGTTGGGGCTAGGTTTGAGAGTTGGTTAAGGTAATCATTAAGAGCAGCTTCATCATTTTTAAAACCCTTGTAATCTACAAAACCAGATTTGTCTACATGTTTTTTTAGTAATGCATCCCAATCACTATGGTCAACATTTACTGCGCTATTTGCCGTAGTTGAAGTTAAGGGTGGAGTCACTTTTTTTATGGGTTGTCCTTGACTACCAATTCCTGCTGCGGTAAGTAGTGCACAACTTTCAAATAGTACAATTACACTTACTAGTATAATACTGTTTATTATGTTTTTTTTCATTTTATTAATTGTTTAATGACCAATCATAGGCTTTGTAACGCTTACGCGCATTACTATTAATCTTTATTTCTGAATATGTATTAAGATACTCAATTAAACTGCCATTTTGTGTGAAATCTTTGCTAAACCAATTAAAGATTTTTGAAATTTCTATGGCTTCTGAAGAAATAGTATTCCTTTTTTTATCATTTATAAATCTAAAAGCCAATTGTTCTAATTGTTCATTTACAGTCTTTCTGGTAAAGGCTTTATTTAATAGGGGAGGACAAGAGAATGAAGCACAGTTAATACCGAAATGAATTCTAGGTTCGTCCATTTTTCGAAGAATTTGATGCTCAATTTCATCTAAATTATACCACTTGCTTCCTAATTTCCAGAGACGTTGATCCCATGGTTTATTAATGTCTTTGATACTTTGTAAAGGTAAATTTCTTATAATTAAATCTACTGTCATCGCATTATATGCATTCATCCAATAGGCCAATTTATCTTCTTTAGTCCAAGAATCTGTTGGTATTTGTGCGCCAAGCGAAGATATGTACTCTCTTAAGGCTCCTTTTTCTTTTCTAAAGCCCTCATAATCTACAGTACCATCTATTGTAACATAGTTTTGTAGAAGTGTGTCCCAAATAGAATGATTAAAAGCTTCTTTACTTAAAACTGGGGTTTGTTCTTCTATTTTTTCATCAACTACAATCTCACTTTGATCTTCATAGTCAGTTTCGATTTCTTCTGAAACCTCAGTACTAATTTCTTCTTCTTCTTCAATTATATCTTCGTTTTTGGATTCAACAACAGGAGTAGTTTCTGAAATTACCTTATCTGTTGTTCTGCAGGAAAAAAAGAATGCAGTAATTATAATTATTAGTAAAGTATACTTCATAGTTGTTGTTTTTCTATGTACGCAGCAGGTTACTTTTTGTTTTTTAAGGGGTAAAGCTCTTGTGCTACAAAATCTTTAGGAAAATTTTCGTCTCCCACAAAACCTAGTTCTATATCTCTACCATCTTTTGGAATATGATTAGAACCAAAAATATAATCCCATACACTTAAAGTTAGTCCAAAATTTACACCATACTTTACATGAGAAGGTAAGCTTTTTGCATGATGCCAAATATGCATTTTTGGATTATTAAATACATATTTTAAAATCCCGTAGTCCCAGCCCAAATTTGCATGGTTTAAGTGTCCGACTGTAAGAGCAAAAAAGTGTACAATGGCAACAGATTGCACCTCGAAACCACCTATAATTGCTAACGGGATGTATAAAAGTGATTTATAGACAACAGGTTCCATCCAATGGTAACGTAGATGGGCTGCAAATCCCATTTCTTTGACGGAGTGATGTACTTTATGAAAGTTCCATAAAAAAGGAATACGATGTAGTAACCTATGGGTATTCCATTGTACAAAATCTGAAACTATAAAAAAGATAATAAGTCCCAAACCATAGGGCAATGTATTTAAATCTAAAAGCTGAAAATCCTTTAGGTTAATACCAGTAAAAGCAAGGGCATCATTAAATAACTGTTCGGCTGTATTTGATAAGAATATTAAAACAATAAGATTTAATAGAAAGAAATTAAAAAACATGTAAAAGGTATCTAGCCAGAAATCCTTTCTAAATACTTTTTGGTTTTTTCTCCATGGAAACACTAACTCTAATGCCCAAACAACTAAAGAGACTATGATAAGTCCGTAAAAGTAATTTTCCCAATGGAAACTAGAAACTTCAGAAACTAAATAATTCCAATAGCCACTGTAAGAATTTTTAAATATGTCTTGGTACTTATCCATGAATATTTAACCTAAAAATATCTTTTAAAGGTAACGGTTTTTAAAATCGAAACGTAGCTCCAAGTTGCATTTTCCAGCGTGAGTTTTCTGTATCTACTACCCAAGGAGTCTTATCTGTCACACTAAATTGAAAATTGGGCTCATTATTTTCGATACCCCTAAAGC
>CAYGMB010000015.1:0-9502 GCA_964350765.1 uncultured Flavobacteriaceae bacterium | reverse complement strand
AATAAAGTCTTAGATACTCATTCTAAAGGATTGAAATTTTATTAACAAGATTAAAGACATTAAAAATATCTAGAGATATACTTAAACTCTTTTTTCCATTAAGGTTTAAATCGTAATTTAATTTAGAATCTAAACGGTGATTCCAAGGTGTTTTCGAGTCATTTCTGCTTGCATAGTTACCTCTGTTTTCTCTTAGATATTCGTTGTTTTCTATGAAATTATTTAGATTTTCCCATTGTTGCTCTGCAGTTACTGTTATGTTGCCTTGACTGTCTGTTATGGGGATTAAATTAATTTCAGAAGCATTTCTGGGAATGTAAATCAAATCGTTTCTTGAAGATCCATCTCTGTTTAAATCTCCTTGGTATACAAATGAAAAAGGACTTCCCGAAGTTCCATTATATAAAAACGATAGTTGAAGATTGCTCTTTTCAGAAATGGTAAAATTATATGTTTGCGAACTCACGATTTTATGGCGTAAGTCAAAATTTGAAGTTGATAGTTCTGGATTATTAGGGCTTAACGCTTGGTTCCACTCATAGTTTGCGGCTGGGGAGCTTCTTACAGTACTTGATATATCTTTACTTCTTCCATAGGTATACCCTAAATAACCATCGTAATTGTTTGTTGACTTAGATAATCCCGCAGTAAGATTGTAGCGAAATCCATCATTAGAGTTAGTTAATAAAAATACATTGGTGAAGTTGGTATTAATTTTAATATCGTCTCCAGTTTCAAGAAAATATTCTCTGTTATCTGCTCCGCTAAACCTTCCCTTATTATCTCTTCGGTTTATAGATTGAAAGAAAATACCCTTTAGTACTTTAGTGTAGGTACCATCGAGCGTTAGGTTAAAGTTATTAGGTAACTTGATATCTACTCCAAGATTACTTTTCCATTCGCGAGGTAATTCGAAGTCATTATCAACTAGATTAATCTCTGCAATAGGTGTATCTCCAGCCAAATCACTTACATCTTCAACAATCTCTTGCGTACCATCTGGACGAATATCTACATTAAAATATTCGGTTCCAGAAATATATTCGGCATAGGCAAACCATAAATATGGCAAACGCCCCGTAAATAAACCAGAGCCTCCTCGAAATTTATATTTTCTATCTTCATCCAAAGTATAGGTAAATCCAATCCGGGGATTAAGGTGCGGTGCAGTATTAATTTTGTTGGTAAACTTGCTAAACTCTGGAGTACTCGTCACTTCTTCACTTAGTGGAATTTCTCCCAGTAAAAATTGAGAGTCCAATCGCAAACCTGCTGTGAGCACAAACTGGTCATTAAATCTAATGCGGTCTTGTGCGTACAAGCCAGCAACTAAAATATCTACAGTAGCAGAGGGGTTGTTACTCACAAAATCGAAAGAATTATCTCCTAAACGGTACACGCCTCTAATACGAGAGGGCATATCATTTAAAAAATTATCAATCGAGCTGTATTCCCATCTTCCATTATATGCTGAAAGAAACCCGTAATCAACATCGTTGTACTGCGCCAATCCTCCAATAGTGTAAGTATGTTTGTTTTTTGTAAATGTGAACTTATCTGAAATTTGGAGCGTATTCAAATTTGTATTGTATACTGAAGCTTCGCGGTACGTACCCGCAAAAATTCTGTTTGAAGCATCACTTATTTGAAGATGCGGAAACACACGACCTTCAAAATCCCTTCCTTCTTTAACTGAATTATAACCAATGGACAAAAGATTTGAACTTCGGTTATTATATTTAGAATTAAGTTCGACAGTTAAGCTATTTGCAACACTATTATGTCGAAATCCTTGATTGCCAAAATTAAAAATGGACTCATTCCATTCTAAATTATCCGCATAACTATTCACGTAGTTATTTCGTAATGTAAATTTTGTTTTTTCTGAAATATTAAAATCAAATCTCAAAAAAATCTTTGTGCTATTTGTTTTAATTGTTGCGTCAGTAAAAGTCCCAGGATCATATCCATATTTATCAATTAATCTATTGGAGATTAGTTGTACTGTTTCCAAAGAAATATTTGAACTCGCACTACCTGGGGCATTTAATACGGGATTGCTAGAATTAGCTTGCTCAACATTTAAATAGTAAAAAAGCTTATCTTTTTTTAAAGCGCCACCAACTCCAATACCTACTTGAAAATCATAAAACCCTTGAACATCCTGTTCAACACCATCCGCAAACTTACCAACCAATGTCTGGTTGTTTCCAAAAGCGTATACTTCAGTTTTAGGAGTGTTAGTACCATTTTTAGTAACCACATTAATGTTAGCTCCTGTAAAATTTCCAATACTTACGTCAAAGGGCGCAGTTTTAATAGACAATTGTTTAATAGCACCAAAACCAATAGGTTGCGTTCTTGATAAACTTCCAGGTGTACCATTGGCTGAAGAACCAGCAGCACCACTAGAAGGTTCTTGAAACCCTATGACATCATTATTTGCAATACCATCAATATTCAAATTATTAAAACGGTTACTTGCTCCGGCAAAAGAGTTGAGGTTTGCTTCTGGAAGGTTTCTTGTTAAATCTTGTATGCTACGGTTAATCGTTGGGGTTGTTTTTAATTGCTTTTTACCAAGAAGCTGTTCATTACCTTTTTTTAAGCTACTCTGGTCAACTGAAATAAGTACTTCGTCTAGTTGGTTGTTTCCTTCAACCAACACAATATCCTGCTGTGTTACTGTTCCTAGATTTATTTGAACATTATTAACTATAGTAGTATCAAACCCAATGAAACTAGCTTCTACTTGGTAGGCTGTTCCTGGGGGTAAACCAGTTACAATATAGTACCCTGACGGTTGCGAAACGGTTCCATATTTAAAATTTGTCTCAGTATCAATAACAACAATTGTTGCTAAATCTATCGGATTATTTGCTGCCGTAGTAATTTTGCCTTCTAACTTACC
The DNA here is from genome assembly GCA_964350765.1 of uncultured Flavobacteriaceae bacterium. Classification (GTDB taxonomy): domain Bacteria; phylum Bacteroidota; class Bacteroidia; order Flavobacteriales; family Flavobacteriaceae; genus CAYGMB01. Next base: position 6,591 of record CAYGMB010000015.1, on the reverse strand, counting down.
AGTAGTTTCTTGAGCTGCTATAAAATAAGTATTACCAAAAAATAGAATTGTAATACAAAATAAAAATTGTTTCATTTACGAAGTAATGGGTTTAAAAAAGAGTAAGGTTTTTTAATCCTTTTAGGTGTTTACTGAAATTAAATTCAGTTTAAAACCCAAAAGGATTTTATGATAGATTTCAAGTTAGAACGTGGTTAGCAACAGCCACCACCATCGTAATGAAAAGTGCTAGGACTTATAAAAATGTCATCACGATTTAAATCTACTAATGCTCCTGCGGTTTTATCGCAAATTGCTAGTGGTTGATTTTTTAATAAAATATGTCCTTTATTATCATCAAAATAATCTTCGTCACCAAAATAAATAGCAGCTTTTCCTGTAAAAATACAGGGGCCATCTTCAGGCATTGGATCTTTAATAGCAGCAACTTCGATAGATTCTATGTAAATTAACTCATCTGTAGGATAGTTTTTAGGGTCTAGAATACGATACGGTTTTCTAGCTCTTATTTCTATTGTTCCAAAACCAACATCTGTGAGTGCTTTTACATACTCTTTGATAGGTAAACTTCCACTTAAGCAAAGGGCACGTAATCTTTCGTCGTTTCTTAAAGTGTCGTTCATAGGTTGCTCGCAAGTTGGATCGCTCATCACTAAGCGTCCATGCGGCTTTAATACGCGATACATTTCCTCAATAGCACGTTTTAAATCTTCTTCTTTAAAAATATTAAACAAACAATTTTGTGCAGCAACATCAATACTTTTATCATCTACGGGTAGGTTTAATGCATCCCCTTTTTTAAGATCCACAAATTCACTTTTAAACCAATCGTTTTGTTGTTCAGCAATTGTAAAGTTTTTACGAGAAGCTTCTAACATTTCATCAACAACATCAACGCCTACAACACCTCCTTTGGTTCGGTTAAAGTATGAGAATTGTAATAATTCCATACCGCCACCAACGCCCACATAGAGCATTTTTGGGTTGTTAGACAAATCTCTGGCATGAACGGTGCTTCCGCAGCCGTAATTCATTTCTTGCATAATTTTTGGGATTTTTAACCCTGGTAATTCCCAAATAGGATTAGTAGTACAGCAAAGTCCAACATCTGGTGTTAGTGCTGCTTCTTTGTAAACGTCGTGAGTTGTATCTAAATAGCTCATAATTTTTAATTAAGTTTTAGTTCTTTATTTTTTTGATATAAAACCTCTTTAAGATTTCCTCAAGAGATTATAGTATAATTTATATTTGTTTTAATAACTCTGTAAAAATGGTAATCATATGTGGCTCTGCCCTACTAGCCATTTCCATAATCTCTGGAATATCTACTGGTTTCAGGTTATCTGGGTCGCATTCGTCTGTTAATACTGACAATGCCGAAACTGGTAAACCTAAATGGTTGGCAACTATTATTTCTGGTACAGTACTCATACCTACAGCATCTGCACCAATTATTTTAAGATATCTATACTCTGCTCTTGTTTCTAATTGAGGGCCAACAACACTTGCATATACACCCTTATGAAGTGTTATTTTTTGGTTTTGAGCAATATTTTCAATTTTCTGATTCATATCTGGGTCATATGGTGCACTCATATCAACAAAACGTTCGCCCATTTTTTCAACTCCTTTAAAGGCCAAAGGAGAACCTCCTTGAAGATTAATGTGGTCTTCTATAAGCATAATTTCTCCTTTTTTAAAAGCAAGATTAATAGCTCCAGAGGCATTACTCACTAACAGCTTTTTAATACCCAAAGCATGCATTACTCGTACAGGAAAAGTTACATCTTCTAGGGAGTATCCTTCGTATAAATGAAAGCGCCCTTGCATTAAAATTACTTTTTTACCAGAGAGTGAACCATAAATTAATTTTCCTTTGTGAAACTCTACGGTAGCCGTTGGGAAATTTGGAATATGATTGTAGCTCATTTCGGCTTCTATATCCACTTTTTCTATAATTTGTCCTAAACCAGTTCCTAAAATTATTCCAACTTCTGGTGCTTCAAAACCACGTTGCTTTAAAAATTCTACAGCTTGCTTAATATATTTTTTCATTATTTAAATACGATTTTTTTAGTCTATTTTGTTATCTAAATGTATGGGTAAAAATTGCTGAAAAGCATCAATATCTTTAACATCCTCATAATAATCAACATCGTTTTTTTCTTCTAGGATGCTTACGTTTTCAAATTTTAAATCCTCTAGTGTGTCCTTTAAAACAGTCTCTGTTCCCCAGGTTTTATTTTTAAAAACCGAAGTGTTTACCGCTTTCATACCAAGTAAATAATAGCCTCCATCTTTGGCTGGGCCTAATACAAAATTATTTTTTTCTAATTTTAAAAAGGCGTTTTGTAAATCATTAGTAGTCATATCATACATATCACTTCCAATAATAATAGCACGTTGGTAGCCCATTTTAAAAACTTCAGTAAAAGCATTTTGCATCCGCACTCCCAAGTCATCTCCCTCTTGTTGTTTTTTTCTGAAAATACTCTCATTCCAAATATCATTTTCTCTTACTTTAACAGAGTAGTACACAAATTTGTCTACTGGCAAAGGAGTAGTGATGTTTACCGTATGTTGCAACAAAAATTTATAAATATCTAGCGCTGCTTTATCACCAACTGTTTTAGCAAGACGTGTTTTACACTTTCCTAATTCTGGATTACGAGTAAAAATAAGTAATGCATTTTTTGAAGTAGGGTAATGAAATACCTCTTTGCTGTTTTCCTTTTGGTCACTATTTTTTGAACCTAAAATTGCCATTATTCTTTTTCTTTTTTGTTCATCCCTCTAATAAACAATACCATTGTTACTATAAAAAGAATGTTTGCTACACCACCTAAGATGGGAGATACGTTTTTTTCTGAACTAAAATTGCTATAATCTATCAAACTAATGTTGAAGAGTAGTAGAACTATAAAAAGCGCTAATAGCACTTTAAAAATTAATTTTTTATTCATTTTTATTATTTCTCTTTAACGAATGTACCGAAACTCCTTTTTTTAACCATTTGCTCCAAGCTTTTGAAAAGGTATGTATACTATCGGTTTCTTTTCCTAAAGTATTTAAAACAGGATAGCCTTTGTTTTTCCATTCAAAAATTCCACCGTAGAGATTTTTTATGTTATTGTAGCCAGCTTTTTTAAGTTTTTCAGCAATCTCTTCAGAGCGTATTCCTAGTGAGCAATATACAATAATAGGAGTGTCTTTATCTGCTATTTTAGAGCTAATTTTTTCAGCAGAAAAAGTGTTGAATCCAATGTGTTTTGCTGTAGCAATATGACTTATGCTAAACTCTTCTTCTTCTCTTGTGTCTAAAATAATGACATCCCCATTTTTTTGAAGCATTCGTAACTCTTCAACGGAAATATAAGGGACACTTCTTGTATTGTATTGGCTTAATAAATCATCTACTGTTTTTTGTGAAACAACACTTAGTGGAAGTAAGCAAAATAATACTATTAAAAATTGTTTCATTTTTTGTAAAGTTAGGAATTCTAAATATCACAATTGTATGCCGAACCCTTGTAATCCAGATTCTACCGCTGGTAAAATTTCGGTGTTATCCCAAATACCAGTAATAATAGTTCTAGCGTATTCTTGAGGTAATAATCCGTTTTGCATGAGTTTACTTGTAAGCCTATAATTATAATCTAGATTATAATGTTTATAGTTAAACGCGTTATTTGCATCGTCTAAAATACAATACCAAACCTGAGGGCTACCATTATTTGCAGGCATTCCTATTACTCCAGGATTTAACCAAAGTTTGTCTCCATTTTTATGTTTAAAAGGTAGTCCACAATGTCCAGCAATAATTACATCACTCCCCGAATTTTTAAAATGAGGTGCTTTTATATCCCAAGGAGTAGATTTATAGATAAATTGAGAAATATTACTATACGAACCGTGTACTATTGTAACTTTTTTACCAGCATACGTAAATGTAATATGGTCTGGCAATTCTCCTATAAAGTTTAGTGAGCTTTTGGTAAGTTTACTTTGCGCATAGGGGTACCATAATTGTGAAAAATTATCACATCTAGAACCTTCTCTAAAATCGCACCCACAATCTGCGGCTCCCTCTCTAAGTTGTATTTCTACATTACCTACAATGCTTTTTGCACCCCATAGTTTAAAAAGTTGAACTGTTTCTTCTGGTTGTGCACAATACCCAACAATATCACCTGTACAAAGGCAATTTTCTGGTGATATACCTTCTTTTTCGGCTATAACTTTGAGCGCCTCTAAGGCTTGTAGGTTACTATAAACTCCACCAAAGAGTAATACTTTACCAGTTATTGAATTTATATGCTCTATTTTTTTATCCATGTAGGTATAAAGTATAAAATGGTACAACAAAAAACTCCCCAGACATTTACCCAGAGTAAATTTGCATACTTACCAGAAGAGAAAATTAAACTTGTAGGAAATGCATCAAAGACTAGTAAAAACCCAAAAACAAGACCACAAATAACACTTAAATAATAACTTATATAATTTGCTTTTGCTTTCCAGAAAATAAAAATTGGTGTTAAGCCAATAACCATTGTTCCAGAGATGGTAGTAGCGCTAAGAATTTCTGCATCTAGAAACACAGGAATAGTTCCTAAAATAGCAATAGCAGCCATTGAGGCTCTACCAAATGTTAAATTGTTCCCTAGTTTTAAATCTACAGCTAGTAATTTTGAAAAAGAAGAAAAGGTAGAGTCTAAAGTAGAAGCGGCAGAGGTAATCATTATAAAATTAATCACTAACAAAATAATAACTCCAAATGCTTTGCCTACCTCAACAGCTGCCTGTCCTTTCATTCCTTGAGATTGTGCATAAACTCCAATAATGCTAAATAGCACAATGCATATAGCCCCAAGAATACTTGCCCATAAAAAACTCTTTCTGGTCACTTTTGGACTACTAAGAAATCCCCTGTCCGTTAAAACCGGGTCATGAAAAGGATAACTAAATGATTGTATAATTGCAGCAAAAAATAAATTTAATCCTAACTCTAAACTCCAAACTCCAGATGTAGCAACTTCTTTGACCGTAAAATCTTCAACAGAAAAAATAACACTTAAAATTACAATGAGTAGCACAGAAAATAGTACCATTTGTATCACATCCGTAAAAATTGAACTACTAAGTCCTCCCTTAATGGCATAGGCTAAAGTCAATGCTGTAAAAACCAATATTGCAAGGTAGTAGCTATCTGTACCCATTTCTCCAAAATAGCTTCCTATTACCATAGTATTGCTCCATACCTCGTTAAAAAGTCTAATTGAAATAAGAATGGAAAATAGCCCCATAGCTCCTTTGCCAAAACGAGAGGTTAAAAACTGGTGAATACTTGTAAAGCCTCCTTTTGTTCGTAGTTGGTAAATAATAACTCCAGCTACAGCAAAAGAGAGATAATACCCAGCATAGGCTACACCTCCAACAATCCCAAAGTCAAGCCCCAAGTTTGCGGCATTTGTAATGCTTTTTGCAAATATCCATGAGATAATTAAACTCCCAGTTAGCATTAAAACATTGGGTGCTTTTTTACGATGTGTAGCTTTAAAAAATTGATCTTTAGATTTTGCCAATGGGGATAGCAGGAACAGTATCAAACCTGATACTATAACCAATCCCGATTGCCAAATTTCTACTTGCATATCGTATTTTTTATTCATCCCACCAAACAGGCACATTAATACTATTGCCGTCTGTAGCATTTGCAGCTTGTTGGTAATTTTCAAAATTTAATGCTTCTTCTTCAGCAGGATAGGGCATTCTAACAGGAATTAACCCATTGTTTAAACTTGCTTGTACAGGTTTAAATGCTGGAAAACCAGTACGTCTCCATTCTACCCAGCCTTCGTATCCATTTATAATGTTTGCGATCCATTTTTGAGTTACAATTTGTTGGATAGGTGTTGTTCCAGCTGCATTGTATCCAGCAGGTCCAGTTAGGTATTCAGAAGGTAATTCGGTTTGCCAATACTCAAAAGCAAGGGCAACACCCATTTCATAAAGTGTTTGTCCATCTGCTGTAATTAAACCTCTTTCGGCAGCTTCTGCAAGGTTAAATGCTGTTTCCCATGCTGTTAGAAAATTAGCGTCTAACGTTGAAGTGTCTTCTCTAAAAGCAGTTCCTGCTAAGGATAAATTTGCAAGTTCTACAGATGTACTCGAAGCATCAATTCCGTTAATTAAACCTTCAAACTCTCCATTTTCTGAATTTTCAAACGGGCGAAATAATTCTTCTATACGAGCATCATTTAAGCCTTCAAGTATTTCTTCCATAGTTTCCGAAAGGACAAAATTATTGAAGTCTCCAATACGTAATTGTGCTAAACGAAAACTATTAGGATCTGTATTTGTAAAATTAAAAATGGCGTTTTCTGAATTTGAAGTAAAATAATTTCCAGTATCAAAAATTGCTTGCATTTCTTGCGCTACATCTACTTTATCACTAATACGAAGTAGTGCTTTAATTTTTATAGAATTTGCAAAAGTTATCCATGCGTCCAAATTTCCACTAAAAAGAATATCCCCTTCTAATGGGATAACATCGTCATAGGCTTCTATGGCAGCAATTCCTTTGTCTAA
>CAYGMB010000014.1:12887-18261 GCA_964350765.1 uncultured Flavobacteriaceae bacterium | reverse complement strand
ATGTGCCTTTTAAACAGGTATATAAGATGCAGCAAAACGCTTCAGTAAATATTATATTAGAAGCTCAATCTGAAATAAGTCCTTTCCTGCCGGGGAAATTTCCGCATTGTGTACATGCAAATAGTCCCATATTGTTGGTTGGGCCATACTATAGCGAATGTAGAAGACTACTAGGAGAAGACTATCCCTATACTTTTGATTTTGATGAAGAAAAAGCCCTTACGGATGCTATTTCCACACTTTATGATAAATGGAAATCAAATAAAAAATTAACCCTAGGAGCACAGGGGGTAAAGGAGTATATGTCCAAAGAATATCTTTCAACTTGTATAACCGAGGATAAAACCGTCTAAAACATGAAAATCCTTCTGGTCTCTATGCCATCCATACATTTTACAAGATGGGCTTCACAATTAAAGGATAGCGGTCATGAAGTACATTGGTTCGATATTTTAAATGGAGGATATAATCCCAATTTAGAATGGGTTAGCCAGCATACCGACTGGAGATATAGAGGTGGTAATTTTAGAGGTCGTACCTTTTTAAAAAATAGAGTTCCTTGGATTCATAAATTTATAGAAAGAGACACAGCTTATAAGTTTAATGAAGTATTGACCAGGGTAAAACCAGATGCTGTTCATAGTTTTGCACTACACATTGCAGGATATCCTATATTGCGTATTATGCAACAAAGGAAAAATTGCAAATGGATATATTCATCATGGGGTAGTGATCTCTATTATCACCAGAATATAAATGGGGAAAGAGAAAAAATAGAAGCTGTAATACCTGCCATTGATTTCTATTTTTCAGATTGTAAAAGAGATTACACTATCATTAAAAAATTCAATTTTAATGGAATTTATTTGGGTAAATTCCCAGGTGGCGGTGGGTATGATTTAGAAAAACTAACTTCGTATTGTAGTGAAATAGAATCAAGAAAAACCATTCTTGTTAAGGGGTATCATAACGATTTTGCGAAAGGACTGGTCGCTCTAAAAGCAATAGTGTCCTGTATTAATAAATTAAAAGAGTATCAAATTATTGTTTTTGCGGCAGACAAACCATTAGTGGAATATTTTAATAAGTTGCCAAAACATAAGAAAAGTAATATCAAAATATACTCTAGGAAAGAAAAAATTGAACATTTTGATTTAATGAAACTTATGGGAAAATCGCTAATCTCCATTGGCAATAATATTTCAGATGGTATTCCCAATACTCTTATAGAGACCATTATTATGGGCGCGTATCCTATACAATCTCATTCAGGTGGCGCCGTAGAAGAACTTATAGATAACAATTTTAATGGGAGCATTATAAACAACCCTTTGGATAAAGTTGAAATAGAAAACGCTATCTTGAAAATAATTAACAACAAAAATTTGGCTAAAATAGCACAAGAAGAAAATAAAAAAAGAAGAAATCAATTTGATATAAAATTAATAAAGGCAAATGTCTTAAAAGCATATAAAAAAGTTGAAGAACATGATTTTGAGATACAGTAAAGCCTTAAAGCATAAAATTAAAAAGCTTACAAAACGATTTCGGGTTTCGGTAAATAAAAGCTTGGGTAAAAGTGATTACAAAAGATGGAATAACCGATCAAACTTATTAGATGGTTGGGACGAACGTACAACGATACTGGCTTCATATATTAAACCTAACACTACAATTCTAGAATTTGGTGCAGGAAGACTAATACTAGAAAAACACTTGCCTAAAGGGTGTACGTATCATAATTCTGATATCGTAAAACGAAATGCATCTACATTAGTCATAGATCTCAACAAAGAAATGCCAGAACTTCCAAAAGTTGATGTGATAGTTTTTAGTGGAGTGTTAGAGTATGTAAAAGATGTAGAATATGTTCTGCGGCATTGCATGAAGTTTAGTCAAAAAATTTTATTTTCATATAGTATTAAAGAGACTTATGGGGCTATAAATGACAGAAGACTTGCTGGGTGGATTAATGATTACACAACTAAAGACATAATTGGTTTGTCCATAAAATTAAAGGTGAATTGCAGGGAATTGAAGACATGGAACAAACAAAAAATATTTGAGTTCTATCAATAAATTGTTACTTCATATATTTTGAAAAAAATAGTAAATAAAATTATCCAGAAGTTATACCTAATAACAAATAGTGAGACCTTATTCCTTTTTCTTTTAAATCTTTCAACTAAACTTTTTAAAAATGTATTTAATAAGATTGAAAAGGACACCGATGGAGTTTATTGGTTGATACATAAAAGCACCTACCTTAAATCGGTAAATAAGCCCTATTTTAATTTTAGCAAAGTTGAAATGGTAAATAAATACCAAAGTGTTTATTGTGTAAGCTATACTCCAAAAAAGGATGACGTTATAGTGGATATTGGAGCTGGCGTAGGTTCACAGGTGTTTTTTTTTGAAGAGAAAATAGGAGAAAAAGGAAAGATATATTCTATCGAGGCAAGCCCATCGAGTTTCAAAAAATTAGAGAGCTTGTGTATTAATAATAAATATGCCAATTGCAAAAACTTTAATTTGGCAATCTCAAATACAGATGACTTTGTTTGGATGGAAGAGAAAGAAAACTATGTTATTAATGCTGTTAACAAAGAAGAAATGGGAGTAAAAGTACGGGCTTTAAAATTAGACTCCTTTGTTACGGAAAATAATATTACAAGAATAGATTTTTTGAAAGTGAATATTGAAGGGGCAGAGTTTGATATGATTGATGGAATGAAAAAGAGTATTTCAAAAATTGAACACATCGCAATTTCCTGTCACGATTTTTTATTTTCTGAAGAAGGAAATCCAATTAAGGATAAAGTGAGTAATTTTCTAGAGTCACATAATTTTAAATTATTTTATCCAGAAACTAAAAATGTTATCTTGGACAGTTGGATATATGCTAAAAAAAGATAATTAAATGTTAACCATAATCTATCCATATCGAAATAGAGAAGTCAACAGGGTTAAAAAATCGCTTGATTCACTAGCTTCTCAGAACAATAAGGAGTTTAAGGTAGTTTTTGTAGATTATGGAACACCAAAAGAACAGGCCAAAGAGATTGAAGAGTTAGTCACATCTTTTCCCTTTGCGAACTACCAATACTACAGTACTCAGCACCAACCTTGGAACAAGTCCAGGGCTCTAAATAGTGTAATTAAAAACCTTAAAGGTAGTTTTTGCTTTATCGCGGATATAGATATGATTTTTCATTCCACTTTTGTGGAAACCGCACTTTTGCTTCAAAAAGAAGATGAAGCCGTTTACTTTAAGGTTGGTTTCTTGGATGAAAAGGAAACACAGGCTACTAGGTCATTTAGCGAATATAAAATTTCTTTTGAGAGTGATGAAGAGGCAACGGGGCTCACACTATTTCCTGTAAAAAAACTTAAAGAAATAAACGGATTTGATGAGTTTTATCATTTTTGGGGTGCAGAGGATACAGACGTTCATGCGCGTTTACGAAATAATGGGACCACGGTCACTTTTTATGACAAAGACATTTTATTGTTACACCAATGGCACCCAAGCTATAGAAGTAAAGAATCTAAAAGCCTTTCACAATCGCTTCAGCTTACGGGGATAGTACAATTAAACCATCAGCATTTAAAATTTGCAAAGCAACATAAAGTAACAATTGTAAACCCAAAGCAATGGGGCGAAGTACCTTCAGCAAAAACGTTTGCAAAACTCGAAGCTGGCTCACCGAATAAAATTAAAATATCCAACCAAAAAGAAGTAATAGATCATTTTCTATTTGTAGAACTTCCTACACTTTCCCATGGGTTGCACACTTTCTTTATTTCTGAAGATAACTTTCAGAAAACAATAAAATATACTGCTAAAAAAAGATTGGGGAAGAAAGTCCCTAATTATTACACGTTAAAGGAAATTAATGATGCTCTCTTATTGCAAATCATTACTTTTTATAGGAACTATCCGTATATTTATAAAATCAATAAATCGTTAGATACTATTACTTTCACAATCCTCAAAGCGCAGTAAATGAGCCTACTCACCATAGCCGAAATAGGACAAGCCCATAATGGTAGTCTGGGTATGTTGCATGCATATATCGATGCTGTTGCAAAGACTGGAGTTACTGCCATTAAATTTCAAACACACATTGCAGAAGCAGAAAGTAGCATCCATGAACCTTTTAGGGTGCAGTTTTCCAAGCAAGATGCGACCCGTTATGACTATTGGAAACGTATGGAGTTTACCCAAGAACAATGGATTGAAATTGGGGCTCATTGTAAAGAAGTTGGGCTAACATTTATTAGCAGTCCCTTTAGTAATGCCGCAGTAGATATTCTAGAAAAAGCCAATGTTGAGGTGTATAAAATTGGGAGTGGCGAGGTTTCTAATTTTTTACTTTTGAAAAAGGTAATAGAAACCGGAAAACCCATCATTATATCAAGTGGGATGAGCTCCTTTACAGAGCTCGATAAAACCGTTGCATTTTTACGGGAGCACAAGGCAGATTTCTCAATTTTGCAATGCACCACAAGTTATCCCACTCAACCAGAACAATATGGGCTTAATGTAATAAAGCAACTCAAGGAACGGTATGGTGTTAGGGTTGGGTTTTCAGACCACTCTGCAAATGTTGCCACGGGTATTGCAGCAGTTGCTGTAGGAGCTGAGATACTAGAATTTCACGTTGTTTTTAACAAACAACAGTTTGGTCCAGATGTTACTTCGTCCTTAACCATAGAAGAAACAAAACAAATGATTGCTGGTGCAAATTCAATATACAAAGCACTACAACATCCTACTGATAAAACAACAAGTATATACTTTAAAGAACTAAAAAGTATTTTTGAAAAATCTCTGGCAATTAATAAAGACCTTCCCAAAGGGAGTACTATCACCTTTAATGATCTAGAGGCAAAAAAACCGAAAGGATATGGCATTGATGCTAGTGAGTATGAGTCTATTATTGGAAAAAAACTCACCCAAGATGTCAAGCAATGGGATTTTTTAACTAAAGAATTGTTGCAAAATTGAACATGAGTACAAAAAGAAAAATATGTGCAGTTATAACAGCAAGACCCTCATACAGTAGGGTAAAAACAGCGTTAAGGTCAATACAACAACATCCTAATTTACAATTACAATTGGTAGTAGCTGGATCTGCTTTGTTAGACCGGTATGGTAATGCTGTAAATTTTATTGAAAATGATGGGTTTACTATAGACGAAAAAGTATTTATGGTATTAGAGGGAGAAAATAAAACTGCAATGGCAAAAACCACCGGTCTAGGGGTTATGGAGCTTGCCAATGTTTTTTATAACCTTCAACCAGATGCAGTACTTACCATTGCGGATCGATTTGAGACAATTGCAACCTCTATTGCAGCTTCGTATCAAA
>CAYGMB010000014.1:2271-12877 GCA_964350765.1 uncultured Flavobacteriaceae bacterium | reverse complement strand
ATCTTTTTTTTTTCGAGCTCGGCATATTGCACGCGGTAATATTGACGAAAAAGTAAGGCACGCTAATACAAAGTTAGCAGATATTCATTTTGTTACCTCAAAAGATGCCCAGGAACGCGTTATTAAAATGGGTGAGGACTCAGCCTATGTTTTTAATACTGGTTGTCCATCCATTGATATTGCGAAACAAGTTAAGAAAAATAGTCAACTGGATTTTGATCCTGTAGAAAAGTATGGAGGTGTAGGAGGTTTTTTTTCACTTCCACAAGAATACTTGGTTGTAATGCAACATCCAGTAACCACGGAGTATCATGCTGCCAAAGAGGATGTTTTAAAAACACTTAAAGTGATTAATGATATGCAAATCCCTACCTACTGGTTTTGGCCAAATGTTGACGCTGGAGCAGACGGTACCTCAAATGGAATTAGATCTTTTAGAGAAAAAAATGATATTTCCCATATTCATTTTTTTAAGAATATGGAACCAACGGATTTTTTAAAACTATTAGCTAATTGCAAATGTCTTGTAGGAAATAGTAGTGTGGGAATAAGGGAGTGTGCATTTTTGGGAGTACCCGTTGTAAATATTGGGACACGGCAAAATAGAAGATTGCGGGGTGCTAATGTTATTGATGTTTCCTATTCTGAAACTGAAATAAAAGAGGCAATACAAGAACAGCTAAAAAACCCGAGAAACGAACAAAGTACAATCTATGGTGAAGGCAATAGTGGCGAAAAAATAGCCGAAATACTCTCTAAACTACCATTACGATTCCATAAAACAATTACCTATTAATATGCAAGTTTTAGGAATCATACCAGCTAGGGGAGGCAGTAAAGGGATTCCTCATAAAAACCGAAAATTTTTAAATGGGAAACCCTTACTTCAATATACAATAGAAAGTGCCTTGCAGGCTAAGGAATTAGACCGTTTGATTTTTTCTTCGGAGGATGATGCACTCATCGAGTTAGCAAAATCTTTTGGCGTAGAAGTACCTTTTAAAAGACCTCAAGAACTAGCGCAGGATACTTCTGGTAGTATTGAAGTAGTTAAACACGCCTTAGAAGTACTTTCAGAAAAAGGAGAAGAATACGGTGCAATTTGTCTTTTACAAGTAACAAACCCTTTTAGAACGAGTTTACAAATTGATACTGCAATTACTTCTTTTAAAGAAAATAAATATGACACTTTACTCTCTGTCCTAGAAGTGCCTCACGAATATAATCCGCATTGGGTTTTTAAAAACAAAACACCGGACACACTACAACTAGTTACTGGCGAGAATGCCATTATAAAAAGGAGACAGGATTTGCCTAAGGCATTTATTAGGGACGGTGCTATTTACCTTACTAAAACTTCAATTATTCTTGAGGAAGATAGCTTCTATGGAAAAAGAATAGGGTATAGTATAAGCGACAAAAAACGCCATGTAAATATTGACACCATGCAAGACTGGGAAAAGGCTGAGGCAATTGCAAATAGTTTACCAATAAAATAGTTGATGAATACTAATAAAATTTTCATTTTACTCCCAGACGGAGTTGGATTAAGAAACTTTGCCTTTACAGATTTTCATGAAATTGGGAGAAAGAATGGTTTTGAAATAACGTACTGGAATAATACAGTTTTCAACTTAAGTGAACTTGGTTATAAAGAAATTAAAATTAAAGACCCAAAACTTCATCCGTTAACAGATTTTTATAAAAAGGCAAAAAAAAACATAACACTCGATCTTTTTGCTGAGAGATTTCAAGATGAGGTTTATAAAACATATAAGTTTCCTTTTTCAAATAAAACAATAAAAACACGCCTTAAGACTTTACTAACAAAGACTGTTATTAGAAGTTTCAATTCCAAAAATGGATTAAAAAGACTTCAAGATAAAATCAACCACAACGAGCGTAAAACACAGTACTATAAGAATTGTCTTACTATTTTAAAAGACAAAATACCAGCTTTAGTTTTCTGTACAAGTCAACGTACTTCTCAGGCAATATCTCCATTGCTGGCTGCTAAGGATTTGGGTATAAAAACGGCATGCTTTATTTTTTCATGGGATAATATTCCCAAGGCAACATTGTTGGTAGAGACAGATTATTACTTTGTCTGGAGCGACTTTATGAAAGAGGAACTCTTAAAGTACCATCAAGAAATTAAAACAGACCAAGTAATAGTGGCTGGTACTCCACAGTTTGAACCCCACTTTAATAAAAGTTTGCTTGATACAAGAGCCCATTTCTTTAAAAAGCACAACCTAGACACAAATAAAAAATACATATGCTTCTCAGGGGACGATATTACTACAAGCCCTTATGATGATACTTATCTAAGAGATGTTGCTATTGGGGTAAGAGAACTTAATACAAAAGGGCATAACCTAGGCATAATCTTTAGAAGGTGTCCCGTTGATTTTTCAGAGCGATATAATACCGTATTAAAAGAATTTAGTGATGTTATTACTAGCATTGACCCATTGTGGATACAAAAAGGCGAAGGATGGAATACAGCTATGCCAACAAAAGAAGATATTGTGCTTCAAATCAATATAATCAATGTGTGCGAATGTGTGATTAACTTAGGTTCTTCTATGGTTTTTGATTTTGTTGCTTTAAGAAAACCATGTTTGTACATTAAATACAATCCTGAAGGAGCAGATACAGCAAAAAAGGATGTCTTTAAAATTTATAATTATGTGCATTTTAGGTCTATGCCAAAGAAAGACCCTGTGATTTGGTTAGAAAGTAAGGAGGCTATTGCCACCCAAATTGAAAATGTCTTACATACACCTGAAAATACTGTTGCGATTGCCAAAAAATGGTTTGATTTAATAGTAAAACATCCACAAGGGCTCGCTTCAGAAAGAATCTGGGAGAAAATAAAAACGATACCTAAAGTGTAATCTTCTATGTTATTCAACTCTCTAGAATTTCTTTTGTTCCTGCCAATCACCTTTCTGCTGTATTGGTTTGTTTTTAAAAAGAGCATACAGGGGCAAAATATACTCTTATTAGTAGCTAGCTATATATTTTACGGTTGGTGGGACTATCGTTTTCTTGCACTTATCTTGGCGAGCACATTGGTAGATTACACCATTGGCCTTGCATTAAAAAGAGAGGGGGCTTCAAGAAGTAAAAGAAAACTTTTGCTATTTGCAAGTATTGCCTTTAACCTTGGGCTTCTGTTTTACTTTAAGTACTATAATTTTTTTATTGAGAGCTGGGTGTCTGCATGGGAATCTGTGGGCTTTGAAATGGACGTAAAGACACTATCCATTATCCTACCTGTTGGTATTTCTTTCTATACCTTTCAGACCTTGAGCTACACGATAGATGTCTATAAAGAAAAGCTGGATCCAACAAAGAACTTGGTTAACTTTGCGGTTTTTGTTGCTTTTTTTCCACAGTTGGTAGCGGGACCTATAGAACGTGCTAGTAATCTACTTCCGCAGTTCTTTAAAAAAAGGATGTTTAATTATAAGTATGCCGTAATTGGTATGCGATTAATCTTAATCGGTCTTTTTAAAAAGGTTGTAATTGCAGATAACTTTTCTCCTTATATAGATGATATCTTTACAAATTATGCTTCTTATTCAGGAGTTGTATTAATATTTGGAGCTGTTTGTTTTGCAATACAAATTTACTGTGATTTTTCTGGTTATAGCGATATCGCAATAGGAACTGCCAGGCTTTTTGGGTTTGAGTTAATGCTTAACTTTAAGCATCCGTATTTTTCAAGGAATATTGGTGAGTTTTGGAGGCGCTGGCATATTTCTTTGTCAACTTGGTTTAGGGATTATTTGTACATACCATTAGGTGGTTCCAGAGGTACTAAAACCAATCAAATAAGAAACATACTCATTATATTTCTAGTTAGTGGTTTTTGGCATGGTCCAATCGCAGAAAATAAAATACTCCCTTCCGTAAGGGAACTTATGAGCATGATATTTACCTTTGGAATGGTTACGCTGGCATGGGTCTTTTTTAGGGCAGAAAATATTCATCATGCTTTAACATATTTGCAAACCATGTTTCTTAAAATTGGAGAATTTACGTTTTCTTCAAAGCTTACACTTTCAAAAGATATTAAACCGTTACTGGTTATTTTTTCTTTTTTTATGATATTGGAATGGTTCAGTAGGGATAAAATAGATTTTGTACAGGGATGGCTCCAAAGATATATTGTTGTTAGATACGTTGTATATTTTGTGATGGTTTTTTTGATAATAGTTAATTTAAAAAATTCAAATAATACCTTTATTTATTTTCAGTTTTAAGATGAAAAAGTTTGTAGTTAGGGTGACATTAGTAGGTCTGTTCTTTTATGGTCTACTTAGTTTAGTTCAGTTGTTTTTTGATTCTTATCTGAAGAATAGTAATGATTTTGACCACAAGATTTGGAACGAAGTTGCAACAGGTAAAGCTGCTTCAGACTATGTTTTTTTAGGGTCTTCTAGGGCATTGGTACACTACGACCCTCAAATTATTGAAGAAGGATTGAACAAAAGTTCTTATGTGCTTGGCTTAAATGCCACAGGATATGATTTGCAAGAGGTTATGAGAGAGCTCTACTTTAACAATAATGAAGCTCCAGAGATTCTTTTTCAAAATGTAGATGTTACATCTTTTAGAAAAACAAAACAATTTTTTAAAAAACCGTATTTACCATACTATTCTCTTAATACAGTAGGGATACTTAAAAATTTTGATGATGATGTTATCCCAGAGTATTTAATACCAATGTATAAGTACCGCGGCTACTTGTTTGAAATGGAAAAATTAGTTGAAAAATCTAATATCAAAGTTTCTAAGGGATATATAGAGATGGATCTTAACTGGGATGGAAATTTAGAAAAGTTAGAGAATCGAGCTGTAAATGGAAAACTCGATCTTAACGATGTCGATTTTGACAAGGGATTTATTGAAATGGAAAATCTTATAGAAGAGACCCGAGATAAAAATACAAAACTGGTTTTTTTGTGGGCACCAGAATATTATAAGAGAATCCCTTTTGAAGAACCTCATTACAGTAGACTAGTAGAAAATTTCAGAAGCTTGGAAAGGAATAATGAAAATGTTTACTTTATAGATTTTTCATTAGATAGCCTATCTTACAATCATGAGTATTTTTACAATACATTTCATCTTAACAAAGAAGGTGTAGCAATTTATAATAA
The DNA here is from genome assembly GCA_964350765.1 of uncultured Flavobacteriaceae bacterium. Classification (GTDB taxonomy): domain Bacteria; phylum Bacteroidota; class Bacteroidia; order Flavobacteriales; family Flavobacteriaceae; genus CAYGMB01. The sequence continues at coordinate 7,703 of CAYGMB010000014.1, read as the reverse complement.
GAAGCTCATAGACTCTATTCAACAAAAAATTTATAATAATAAGAATATTGATTAATGCTATTCAACTCCCTAGAATTTCTTTTGTTCCTGCCAATTACCTTTCTACTGTATTGGTTTGTTTTCAAAAAGAGTATACAGGGGCAAAATATACTTCTCTTGGTCGCCAGTTATATATTTTACGGTTGGTGGGACTACCGTTTTCTGGTACTAATCTTGGCGAGCACCCTTGTAGATTATACCGTTGGCCTTGCATTGAAAAGAGAGGAGGCTTCAAGAAGTAAAAGAAAACTTTTGCTATTTACAAGTTTTGCTTTTAACCTTGGGCTGCTGTTTTACTTTAAGTATTATAATTTTTTTATTGAAAGTTGGGTATCTGCATGGGAGTCTGTGGGCGTAGTAATGGATGTAAAGACATTATCCATCATCCTGCCTGTTGGTATTTCTTTCTACACGTTTCAGACCTTGAGCTATACGATAGATGTCTATAAAGGAAAGCTTGAACCAACAAAGAACCTTGTGAACTTTGCGGTTTTTGTTGCTTTTTTCCCACAGTTAGTAGCCGGTCCCATTGAAAGAGCCGCTAATCTACTCCCGCAATTCTCTAACGTTAGAAACTTTGTTTATGATAAGGCTGCTTCTGGAGTCTATTTAATTATTTGGGGATTGTTTAAAAAAGTTGTGGTAGCAGATAACTGTGCGTTCTTTGTCAATCAAATTTTTGAAAATCCAGAAGGGTTTGGATCATTAGAACTGGTATTGGGAGCTGTGTTATTTGCTTTTCAGATTTATGGGGATTTTTCTGGTTATAGTGACATCGCTATTGGTACTGCTAGGCTTTTTGGTTTAGATTTAATGACAAATTTTAAATTCCCCTATTTTTCAAAGGATATCGCAGACTTCTGGAGGCGTTGGCACATTTCACTATCAACTTGGTTTAGGGATTACGTTTATATACCCTTAGGAGGTTCAAGAGGGGGAAAACTTCAACAGCTAAGAAATGTTTTTGTAATTTTTTTGGTTAGCGGTTTTTGGCATGGCGCAAACTGGACATTTATAGTTTGGGGTTTAATCCATTCGCTACTCTTTTTACCATTATTACTTACCAAAAAGAACAGAGTTAATGTAAATAACAATGGCATATCTTTTTGGCCTTTACTTAAAATAGTATTTACATTTTGTATGGTAACTATTGCCTGGGTGTTTTTTAGGGCAGATAGCGTAGGTATTGCTGTTAATTATATTGGTAACATGTTTTCATTTCAAGGTTCTGGTCAGCTGTTATTTTTGAAAACATCAAAATATTTGCTGTTGAGCCTTATTTGCTTCAGCTCTATTTTACTAATGCTCTTTTATGAATTCAGAAATTATCGTAAGCAAAGAGATGAAGTAAAGTTATCATTTTCCACATCGCTTCTGTATGTAGTTTTAATAGTATTTTTAGGTGCATTTAAAAACCCTGTAGACTTTATATATTTTCAATTTTAGATGAAAAAATTCTTACGCAATACATTCTTTTTTATAGTGGCTATTTTTCTAATACTTACTACAATTGCTGCCATAAGTTTGTATTCATTAAGGAAGTCTAATTTCTACAAACCTAGTTTTATAAGCAATGTAGAGCAGAATACTTTTGATTATATAATACTGGGGTCAAGTACCGGTCTTACCACCCTTAATACTTCACAGATTGATTCAATAACAGGATTCACAGGAATTAATTTAAGTATTGACGATACATCCATGAGTAGTCATTATCTTATGTTGGAACATTTTATTGCAGAAAATAAAGAAGTGAAAACTTGTGTTTTGTCAATTAATTACGGTGATATAAATAACGCAAACCCAGATTTGAGTGGAAATGATTACAGGTTCTTGCCCTATGTGTCTAGGGAGTATGTTTCTAGCTACTATAATAGTTTAAGTAAAAATAAGGATAATCCATTAGCATTAGCTACCAATGCCCCGTTTGTGGGAGTAGGGTACTATAACGCTGAAATATTATTTCCCTCCTTGATTTCCTTACTAAAACCCAATAAGCGTAATAGGTTTGATGAAAGAGGTAATTATGTGTATCCAAATTCAAAAGAGATTAAAGATAAAAAAAGGATAACATCAACTATTAGAGCCGCTAATCCATACTTCAAAAAAATACAGGATGTATGCAAAGAAAACTCCATTAAACTTATAGTTTATCATCCACCTATGTATAACAATACAGTTATTTTTAACGATTGTACAATGCCTTTTATAAACCATTCTAACATATTAAAAGAAAAACCCTTTTTTTACGATTATACACATGTGAACGGACTAGGTAGAAAAAAAGCATCTACCATTTTTTCTGAAAGCCTCAAGCAATTTATACCTTAGCGTTTTGTTTTATACAATTAGCTAGTAAAAATAGATACTATGCATATCGCCTTTTTAACGCCCGAATATCCTCACCCGCAAGTAAACAGGGCAGCTGGGATTGCAACTAGTATTAAAAATCTAACTAATCAATTAGTGGAAAAAGGTATAAAAGTCTCGGTATTTGTATATGCACAAAACAAAAATCAAGTAATAGATGATGGCGGTGTTAAGCTACATCTTATCAAAAAAGAAAAGTATCCTATTCTGGGGTGGTATCGTTACCGAAAGAAAATAGAAACATATGTAAACCATATTATTGCCAAGGAATCTATTAATGTTGTTGAAGCTCCAGATTGGACGGGGATTACTGCTTTTATGAAGCTGAAATCAAAATTGGTAATAAAGCTACACGGAACAGATACTTATTTTTGTAAGCTCGAAAATAGACCTGTTAAAAAGAAGAATTATTTTTTTGAAAAAAGAGCATTGCTAAATGCAGATAGTATTGTTTCGGTAAGCGATTTTACAGCTAAGGAAACCAATAGATTATTTAAGTTGAAAAAACCAATCACAACAATCCATAATGGTGTCGATATCCAAAAGTTTAAGCCTCTTTTTATTGAAGAAGATACAAATACAATTTTGTACTTTGGGACAATCATTAGGAAAAAAGGAATACTACAACTAGTAAAGGCGTTTGCTGAAGTTTATAGAAAAAATAGCCAAGCAAGACTCATCTTGATAGGGAAAGACAGTACCGATGTACTAAAAAATAAATCTACACTTGCGCTACTTAGGGAGATGATTCCGCAAGAAGTACATAAGGCTATTGCGCATCACAAGCACATGCCCTATAACGATGTAGTTGCCCATATTGCTACCTCCACTATTGTTGTGTTGCCTAGTTATGCAGAAGCTTTTCCAATGACTTGGCTGGAAGCCATGGCCATGGAAAAAGCGTTGATTACTTCAAACATAGGCTGGGCCAATGAGTTAATGATAGATAATGAAACTGGCTTTACGGTACATCCAGATGATATAGCTGCACTAACAAGCAAAATTGAAATATTATTAGCTTCGCCAGAAACGAGGAGGCGTTTTGGAACCAATGCAAGAAAACATATAGTGTCTAATTTTTCTATTGCAGATACTGTTGAAAAAAGTATTGAATTTTATACAACTTTGAGTGTATGATAGTTCTTGTGCACAATACTAATAAAGCTGAAAGAGCCGTTGATATTTCAACTGGGAATGAAGTTAGTATAAACACAAACGATTCTATTTTTAACACCTTACTTAGTTTGGCTACGATTTTTCCTGAGTCTCTTTTATTTTGGTGCCATAAAGATTTTTATCAAGATTTAAATACTACAGAACTCGCTTCTATTTTTAAGAACAATAGGATGATGTGTTCTTTTTCATATAATCAAAATTTCTTTTTGACTCCACAGATTGGATACGTGGAGAATACACCTTTTATAAAAATCAACTATAATTTTCTTTATCCTACGTGGATTATGAGTAGTGATGTGGGTGGAGTGCACGCTAGTGTTCTTCAAAAAGTTAAGCAAACTACTTTTAAAAATTCTTTTGAATATGAACTTACTTCGCTTGCAAAAAGTATGATGCCAAAGGGCTTACTTTGTTATAGTACCCCACTTTTATTAAAAAACACGAAAAGAAAATTTAATAAGACTACAGTATCAAGGTATAGATTATTTGCTTTCACAAAACAACACTATGGATTTAAAAAGCTATTGTTTTTACTTATTTGTTTCTTCCTTTTTGAAAAAAAGTTGCCATTACTCGCTTTTTTAAAAGCTATCCCTTTCAGAAAAAAAGAAAATCTTACAATTTTACCAGAGTTTAAAAGCCTTACTGCGAAGAATAAGAATTTCGACTACAGAATAGATGTTATCATTCCAACTATTGGTAGGAAGAAATACCTCTATGATGTTCTGGATGATTTGAGGAATCAAACCTTAGTTCCCCATAATGTAATCATAGTGGAACAAAATCCAAATACAGACGCTACAAGTGAATTGGATTATATAGAAAGTGAAAAATGGCCTTTCCAGATAATTCATCATTTTACAAATATTTTGGGTGCCTGTCACGCAAGAAATAAAGCCCTTGAAGCTGTAAGTTCTGGTTGGGTTTTTATGGCCGATGATGATATTAGAATTAAGGAAACCATCTTAGAAAATTCCTTGGAATTTTTAAGAGAATATAAAAGTGATGCAGTTACGCTAAGTTGTTTAATGGAAAATGAGATTGAAAGTCTCAATGACATTATACAATGGAACACCTTTGGCTCTGGGTGTAGTATTGTTAAGATGAGTGTTGCTAAAAGCGTGCAATATAATCTTGGTTATGAGTTTGGTTATGGAGAGGATAAGGATTACGGCATGCAATTACGAAACAAAGGTATAGATATTCTTTACAGTCCATTTGAAAAATTAGTACACTTAAAAGCTCCTGTAGGTGGCTTTAGGCATACAACTACATTAGCATGGGAAAAAGAGACAAATGCTTCAAAACCCTCTCCAACTATTATGTTGTTTCAAAGGTTACACCGCACTATCTATCAAACTAAAGGGTATAAACTGACGTTGTTTTTAAAGTTTTACAAAAATCAAAAAATCAAAAACCCAATCACCTATTATAAAACCTTTAAAAAAGCCTGGGTAAAAAGTGTATATTGGAGTAAAAAATTGCAACAACAATGAAGTTCTCATTAATTGTATGTACCTACATGAGGCCCCAACCCCTCTTAAAATTACTGGTTTCAGTTACAAAACAAACTTTGTATCCAGATCAAATTTTAATCATCGATGGTTCTACAGATGAGAACACACAAAATATACTGCAAGAACATACCTTTAAAAACCTAGATTACTTTTTAGTAAATGAAGAACATAGAGGATTAACAAAACAGCGCAATTACGGGATTGTCAAAGTAGTTAAAGATATTGATGTGGTTTGCTTCCTTGATGATGACATTGTCCTTACTGAAAATTACTTTAAAAATCTACTGGAAACATATCACATATATCCTCACGCTTTAGGAGTTGGAGGCT
>CAYGMB010000014.1:0-2261 GCA_964350765.1 uncultured Flavobacteriaceae bacterium | reverse complement strand
AGTTCTCCTATGATGGCTGGGTACGTAATGACGGAAGTAGGTTTGTACTTAGGAAAAGGTTTGGTTTGGACGCAGATAGGCCTCCAGCGCACCTACCTACATTTTCTCATGGGAGAAGTGTAAGTTTTTTACCTCCATCGGGTAAAGTATATCCTGTGGAACAGTTTATGGGTGGGGTTGCTTCCTACAAGAAAAGTGTTCTTAAATCACAGAAGTTTTCAGAGTATTTTACTGGGTACGGGCTGTACGAAGATGCAGACTTTACGTTGCGCCTTTCCAAGAAAGGGGACTTGTACGTAAATACTGCGGCACAATTATATCACTATCATGAAGCTTCGGGCCGTCCCAATCAATTTCACTACGGAAAAATGGTACTGCGAAATGGATGGTACATCTGGAGGGTAAAATATCCAAGCCCACCCTTTAAAGCCCGAATAAAATGGAATACTACAGCTTTATTGTTAACATTAATACGGTTTTTAAATAGTATTACGGGGCCAAAAAGAAAACAAGCATTTACTGAAGCGCTTGGCAGGACTGCTGGATGGTTTAGCTTGCTATATAATAAACCTAGGCATACATGAAGTTTTTAATAGTAACACATACACCTCATTTCTACAAGGACAGTAATTTTTTTGCTTACGGACCCTACATTACTGAAATGAACCTATGGCTAAATAATGTGGATGAATGTATGGTTGTTGCTCCATTAAAAAAAGATGGACTTAATAAGATTCACTTACCTTATCAAGGTAAAAATATTGTTCTTGCTAGTATTCCCAGTATTTCGTTTACATCATTTTTTAACGCGTTAAATGCGCTAGTTTTATTTCCATATATCTTTTTCATAATCTTCTTTGCAATGCGTCAAGCAGATCATATCCATATACGATGCCCTGGCAATATTGGACTTATCGGTTGTTTGGTACAAGTTCTTTTTCCGAAGAAAAGCAAAACTGTAAAGTATGCAGGAAACTGGGATCCCAAAGCGCAACAGCCTTTAAGTTATAAAATCCAAAAATGGATAGTTAGCAATACTTTCTTAACCAAAAATTGCAAAGTGTTAGTGTACGGGGAATGGCAAAAGCAAAGTAAAAATATAAAGCCTTTTTTCACGGCAACTTATAATGAGTCTTCAATTAGTGATTACAAGACGCAAGTGCCAGCAACACCTTTTTCTTTTTTGTTTGTTGGTAGTTTAGTTAAAGGGAAACGTCCTATGTATGCCATTAAGTTTGTTGAAAGATTAATAAATAATGGTATATCATGCACCTTAGACATATATGGTGAGGGTTTTGAAAGAGGTGTTTTGGAAATCTATTGTGAAAATAACGGATTAACTGAAGTGATATCTCTGCATGGAAATCAAGACCGCGAAACGGTACAAAAGAGGTACAAGAAAAGTGACTTTTTGATATTAGCTTCAAAATCTGAAGGGTGGCCTAAAGTAGTCGCAGAGGCTATGTTCTGGGGTTGTATTCCTTTGGCTACAGAGGTTTCTTGTGTCCCTTGGATGTTGGGGCAAGGGAGAAGAGGAATACTCTTAACTTTGAATATTGATAAGGATACATCAACTTTTACAAAGTTATTGAGTAAAGCTTCGCATATACTAAAGATGCAACAAGAGGCTCAAAAGTGGTCACATAATTATACCTTGGATTCTTTTGAAGCTGAAATAAAAAAACTACTAGTTTGAGGGTACTACAATTAATAGATTCTCTGGATGCAGGAGGTGCAGAGCGTATGGCTGTGAACATTGCAAATGCTCTTTTGCAAAGTGGCATCCCATCATTTTTTTGTGTTACTAGAAAAGAAGGTTTGCTTAAAAAAAACTTTGATGAAGCTATTCCTTTTCTGTTTGCAAGAAAACAGGGCAAACTTGATCTAAGGGCTCTATTGAAGGTTCGTAAGTTTATTAAAAAACATAACATAACACATATTCATGCGCATACAACTTCTTTCTTTTTTGGAGCCCTTTTAAAATTGATGTGCCCCAATTGTAAGCTGATTTGGCATGAACACCATGGTAAAAGAGTAACCACTAAAAAAAGTAATAATAAAGCCCTTGTTTTTTTTTCTATGTATTTTAATGCTGTTATAACTTTAAACTAAGAACTGAAGTCTTGGTCTCAAGAGAATTTATATTGTAAAGAGGTTGTTTACATTCCTAATTTCGTATCTAAAAATTCTTTTCTTTATGAAAAACATCAATCTAAAAAAAACCATATTGTCTGTGTTGCAAATTTAAGACCGGTTAAAAA
>CAYGMB010000013.1:15912-18450 GCA_964350765.1 uncultured Flavobacteriaceae bacterium | reverse complement strand
AATTTAAGAGGAAACCTATCTACCGCTTGTGAGTTTGAAGGGAACTATAACAGAAGTCAATATGAAATAGGTGGTTATGTGACTTACAAAAGTAAACTTTGGAAAGGCTTCTTTGATAATTGGTGGAGCGATTTTGGAGCAGCACATAAACCTAGAATTTTTACAAATACTGCATTGCAAGGTGGGCCTAGGTGGCGTTTTAATGAAGAGAATTTTTGGTTTTTCTTTAGTGGAACAGACCAACGAAAAAGGCTAAGTTTTAGAGCAGGACACGTAAACTCGAAAGCTAAGCAAGACAATTTCGCTTTTTATGAATATCAATTTGGGATACGTTACCAACCCCTTAACACGCTAAGCTTTAATTTAAATTTTAATTATTCAGAAAACCCTAATAGAACTCAGTATGTGACAACTAGAGATTTTGATGGTACAGCTCGATATATTACAGGTAATATTGATCAAGAAACGTTAAGTGCTACTTTACGAGCCAATTTTAATATTAATCCTAACTTAACCATACAATACTATGGACAACCTTTTATTTTTAATGCAAAGTATTCAGACTTTAACTTTGTAAACAATCCAATCGCAGAGGATTTAAATGAGAGGGTTACTTTGTTTAACGATGATCAAATTTCTTTTGAAGAGGGTGGATATCTAATTGATGAAGATGTTGATGGAGTTACAGATTATAGTTTTGGTAATCCAGACTTTGCCTTTGTACAGTTTCGTTCTAACCTTGTAATGAGATGGGAATATATCCCTGGTTCAGAAATTTTCTTAGTTTGGTCGCAAGGGATTACTGGCATTGGAGATCCTGATAATAGTTTTGGTGCCATTATAGACAACCAACTGCTTAGGCAACGTCCACAAAACACATTTTTGATTAAGGCTACTTATAGATTTGTTTTGTAATTATTATTAGTTAAAACCGTTTAGTTTTTAAAATATTAATACTTCTTTTGCACACATAATTTTGTAAACCAATAAACAATGAGATATTTTTTGATGTTTGCCATTGTTGCATTCGTATTTGTTTCGTGTAATGATGATGAAGTAACCATTGATGATGGTGGTGATTCGGTTTCAGTAGAAGGTAATTTTAGATTAACAGAATTTAATACTGAAAACGGCTATGATTTCAACGAAGATGGAACAGCTTCACCAAATCTTATTACTGAAACTAACTGCTATTTAAATGAGACTGTAGTTTTTAATGCAGATTTAAGTGGAGAGTTTACTTCTACCTCATTTGCCGAAATTATTTTAGAAGTTGATGCTAATGATAATTATTCATATACAGTAGAATGTATAGAAGAAACAGATGTTACAGCTTTTACATGGACTCAATCAAATAATACGGTAGAGGTAACCATTGAAGGTACAATAATTGAAGGTACGATTGATGGAAACATATTAGTATTAGTAATTCCGTCTGGTTTCACTCAAGAAATTGAAGATGGTAGTGGAGGTTCTGTTGTTATTACAGAAGACCTAACATTTGTTTATACAAGACTATAAGATGTAACCCTTATAAATTTTAAAAGCCTCGGAATTTTCGAGGCTTTTTTATTTTAGTGCGCCTCTAACCAATTTTCTCCTACTCCTATCTCAACATCTAAAGGAACACTCATTTTGTAAGCGTTTTCCATTTCGGTTTTAATAAGCGTTTTTAGCTTGTCAAGTTCTGGTTTGTAGGCGTCGAACACCAATTCGTCATGAACCTGCAATAACATCTTACTTGTGTAATTCTCAGCAGCTAGTTTTTTATGGATGTTAATCATCGCCAGTTTTATAATGTCTGCGGCACTACCCTGTATAGGCGCATTTACAGCGTTACGCTCTGCTGCACCACGTACAACAGCATTACGAGAATTAATATCTTTTAAGTATCTGCGACGGCCCATAATGGTTTCTACGTAACCATTATCACGAGCAAAATCTACTTGCTTGCTCATGTAATTACGTAATTTTGGGTAGGTTTTGTAATAAGTATCAATAAGCTCTTTAGATTCGCTTCTTGATAAATCGGTCTGGTTGCTTAAACCAAATGCCGAAACACCATAGATAATCCCAAAGTTTACTGTTTTTGCATTGCTACGTTGTTCTCTAGTAACATCTTTAATAGCTACATTAAAAACCTTCGCAGCTGTCGAGGCGTGAATATCTTCTCCGTCCTGAAATGCCTTTATCATAGTTTCTTCTTCACTTAATGCTGCAATAATACGCAGTTCTATCTGGCTGTAATCTGCAGCTAGTAATACATGATTCTCATCTCTAGGGACAAAGGCTTTACGTACTTCTCGGCCCCTTTCGGTACGGATAGGAATATTTTGTAAATTGGGGTTATTGCTACTTAATCTTCCTGTAGCTGCTACAGTTTGCATGTAATCTGTATGTACTCTTTGAGTCGCTTTTTCAACTTGATTAGGTAATGCATCTACATACGTACTTTTAAGCTTACTTAAGCCTCTAAATTCTAATACGTCTGCAATAATTTTATGATCCTTGGCGAGATAACTTAACACATCTTCCGCA
>CAYGMB010000013.1:0-15902 GCA_964350765.1 uncultured Flavobacteriaceae bacterium | reverse complement strand
TCCGCAGTAGAGAATTGTCCTGTTTTGGTTTTTTTAGGTTTGTCTACCAGTTTCAATTTTCCGAAGAGAATATCTCCAAGTTGTTTTGGGGAAGCAATATTAAATTGCTCACCAGCTTCTTTGTAGATGTTATCTTCAAGTTGTTTTATTTCAGTATCTAATTCTGAAGATAACTTCTCAAGGAACTCTTCATTAAGATTAATACCCTCTAATTCCATATCTGCGAGAACACGAAGTAAGGGTACCTCAATATCATCAAATAATTTTTGCGTATTGGCAGCTCCTAATTCCTCTTGAAAATGTTGTTTTAACTGTAGTGTAATATCTGCATCCTCAACGGCATATTCTGTTTGTTTTTCAATGGGAACTTCTCTCATAGAGAGTTGGTTTTTACCTTTTTTACCAATAAGTTCAGTTATAGAAACTGGAGTATAATTAAGATAGGTTTCTGCTAAGACATCCATATTGTGACGCATGTCTGGATTAATAAGATAATGTGCCAACATCGTGTCAAACAACTTCCCTTTAACAGAAACATTATACTTAGCTAAGACTTTTATGTCATATTTTAAATTTTGACCAATTTTCTCAATGGTTTCAGACTCAAAAAATGGACGGAGTTGCTCAATAAGTTGTTGAGCTTCTTCTCTGTCTTCAGGGAAAGGAATGTAAAATCCTTTTCCAGTTTCCCATGAAAATGCTATACCTACTAATTCTGCAGTTAATGGGTTTAGACCCGTGGTTTCGGTGTCAAAGCAAACAGATGTCTGCTTCATTAAATTAGTCAAAAATAATTTTGTACCTATACCTGGTTGTACGGTTTGATAAAAATGTTCCGTATCGTTAATTGTTTTTCTAGAACTGTAAACTTGTGACTCTTCTGTAACTTCTCCATCGCCTCCAAAAAGAGAAAATTGTCCTTGTCCGGCAGTATTTGTTTTAGGTTTTATAGTCTCTTTAGGCTTGTTTTCTTGCGCATCTTTTTTTGATTCCGATGTATTATCAGTTTGAGAATTTTCTGGAGAAAAGGTCTTTAAAAAGTTATCTTTTAATCTTCTAAACTCCAGTTCTTCAAAAATTTCGGTCACTTTGGATACATCAGGTTCAGACATTTCAAAATCTTCAGCATTAAAAGTAACAGGTACATCAAGCATAATAGTAGCTAACTGCTTAGACAGTAATCCAAGTTCTTTGTTTGCTTCTACTTTTTCTTTCATTTTACCTTTAAGCTGGTCTGTATTTTCTAACAGCCCTTCCATAGAACCAAACTGTGCCAAAAACTTTTTAGCGGTTTTTTCACCCACTCCAGGTAATCCAGGAATATTGTCACTACTATCTCCCATCATCCCAAGAAAATCGATAACCTGTAGCGGATCTTTTACTTCAAATTTTTTCTGAACTTCTGGAATACCCCATGTTTCATATCCTCCTCCAAAAACAGGGCGATACATAAAGACGTTTTCAGTCACTAACTGTGCAAAATCTTTATCTGGCGTTACCATGTATGTTTTATATCCTTCCTTTTCAGCTTGTCTAGAAAGCGTTCCAATAACATCATCGGCTTCATAACCTTCCTTTACCATGATAGGAATGTGCATTGCTTCTAGGATATTACAAATATGCGGGATGGCAGTCTTAATACCTTCTGGAGTTTCATCTCTATTTGCTTTGTACTCTTCATACATTTCTACTCTGTCTACACTTCCACCTTTATCAAAGCAAACGGCAAGATGATCTGGACGCTCTCTTTTAATAACATCTAGAAGCGAATTCATAAAGCCCATAATTGCAGAAGTATCTTCTCCTTTACTATTAATTCTGGGATTTTTTATAAAAGCATAATAGCCGCGAAAAATTAAAGCATACGCATCTACTAGAAAAAGTCTTTTTTGGTCGGACATATTTAATAAATTGAATAGTTTATAAAACTACAAAACTTATATCTCCAACCGAAATATATTGTATTACAATTCGTATTTTTCCAAAGTAAAAAATAAAAAGTATGCAACCCTACACAATTGTAATTCATGGAGGTGCTGGAACCCTTGTAAAAGGCTTAATGACGCCACAATTAGAAACTCAATATAAAACTAAACTAAAAGAAGCAATAGATAGTGGATATGAAGTTTTAAAAAATAGTGGAAGTGCATTAGATGCTGTAGAAGCTAGTGTTACTATACTAGAAAACTCTCCATTATTTAATGCGGGTAAAGGAAGTGTTTTTTCTAATGCTGGCACTCATGAAATGGATGCGGCTATTATGGAGGGTAAAAACCTAGAAGCGGGAGCAGTTTCTTTAATAACTGGTATTAAAAATCCAATTAGGCTTGCTAGAGATGTGATGGAAAAAAGTGATCATGTTTTTTTAGCTGGAGAAGGAGCCATGAAATTTTCTGGAAGCTTAAATTATACATTAGAAGAACCTTCTTATTTTTATGATGAGGTGCGTTATAAACAATGGCAAGGAATTAAAGATAGTGATACGTTTCAGTTAGACCATAGTGTAAAAAAGGATGGTAAGTTTGGTACTGTTGGTGCAGTAGCTCTGGACATACATGGAAATATAGCGGCGGCTACCTCTACTGGAGGAATGACAAATAAAAAATGGGGTCGTGTTGGCGATAGCCCTATGATTGGTGCAGGAACGTATGCGAATAATAAAACTTGTGCCGTAAGTTGTACCGGAAGTGGAGAATACTTTATACGTGGAGTAGTAGCCTACGATGTTTCTTGCTTAATGGAATACAAACAGATGCCGTTACAAGATGCTGCAAATGAGGTAATTCACAACCGTGTAAAAGCTATTAAGGGAGATGGAGGTTTAATTGCTGTAGATGCACAAGGAAATATTGCACTTCCCTTTAATACCGAAGGGATGTATAGAGGATATAAAAAATGGAATGGAGAAGAGGATATATTGATTTATAAGTAATTAAATTCTTATTGTTGTTGATACAATATCTAGGAATATTCCAATAACTAATAATATCAATATTCGAAAATATGATTTTTTTATACTGACTTTATTAAGTAATAATAAAATACCATTTATCACACCTAATATACCAAGTGAAATTAAAAGTATTAGACCCCAAGTTGGATACATGAATGCGAATAAAATATCGGTAAAATTATATGCATATAACAAATAACCATAATGCCATATCCAATATAGAGATAATGAGATTTGCAATAATGCATTAAAAACTACCATTTTTACTTTTTATGATTATTCGGCTCTATGGAGTTAAAATAGTTGTAGCTTTCATTTAATAAGTCCACAATTAACGCTTCATCACTAAGCATGGCTTCGGTAATTAAAATATACCCATTCATTACTGCTCCATAGGATTTGTAAAAGCTAGTTTCAAATTTTTTAAAGTACTCTTCTTGTTTTTCTTTTGAAAACCTAATTCCTAGTTCTCCATTTTTGTTAAGTAGTGAGAACATATATCCATTAGTAGATGTGTAAGGCATAGTTTTCCCAAGGCGTTTAAACCTTGGACATTTTTCCACTAGGCTATCGTATAATTTAAGTTGTTGCTCCCACATACTAAAAAATTATATAAAAGAAGCTTCTACTGGTAACACTTTTACTTTCTTTTTCTTAATATTAAAGCTATCTCCATTGGCAAGTACATGTGTTTTTAGATTTGTTAAAGACATTGGAGTGCCTACCTCTAATATTTTTTCGTTGTTATGCTTTAATTTTCTTGGGTCAAAAAGAATAACCATTCCAGAACCAATGACTTCAAAAGTTTTACAATTTTTAATTATTAGTCCAGTATCTTCCGCAAGTCCAACCCCTATTAAGTTTGGAAATTTTGCAACCGCTTCAGCCAGTCGCCCAAAACGACCACGACGAATAAAATGAGAGTCTATTATTAATTCTTTAATAAATCCCATTCCTCTATCCATTTCAACTGCACCCTTAATAAAAGATTCTGTAGCGCTTCCGCCAGTTATCATTTCTTGAGACATGCACATAGCCCCTGCACTTGTGCCTGCTATTACAAAGTTCTCATTTTTATATTTATCAATTAGGATTTTATGTATTGTTGTACCTCCAATTTTTCGAGTAATCTTAGATTGATTTCCACCAGAAAACATTACGCAATCTGCATTTTTTACAAGATCAATGTTTTTAGGTATTTCAGAATCCTCACGCTTTCTAATGTCAAGAACAGTAACATTAGTACACCCTAATTTTCCAAAAGCATCGATATAATTTTGTCCCACTTCTTCAGGAATGCTTGATGCAGTAGGTACTACTACAATATTTGAATCAATTCCACCAGCCTCTTTTACAACATGAAATAAAATTCCTTCACTTATAAATTCTAATGTGTATTGTTCGTGTTCTTCTGCGCCTTTATCTTCATTTCCACCAATGGGAATTAATGTGCCTTTTACTTTCATTAAATAGCTTTTGATACCTGCAAAAATAGGGTTTTGTTAGCAAAAAAATCTATATATTTATAAACTTTCAGTTATTAATAGAATAAACCAACCTTATATGAAAATTCGCGAAATAAATGCTATGCGAGGCCCTAACTATTGGTCTGTACGTCGTAATAAATTAATAGTAATGGTTCTTGACTTAGGAAAAATGGAGGAATTGCCTAGTGATAAAATTCCTGGGTTTAGTGATCGTCTTAAAAAGATGTTCCCTTCTATGTATTCGCATCGATGTAGTGTTGGTGAACCAGGCGGATTTTTTCAGCGTGTAGACGATGGTACTTGGATGGGGCATATTATAGAACATATTGCTCTAGAAATCCAGACACTTGCTGGTATGGATACTGGGTTTGGAAGAACTCGCGATTATGGAGAAAGAGGAGTGTACAATGTAGTATTCTCTTATATGGAAGAAAATGTAGGGCGCTATGCAGCTGAGGCTTCTGTTAAAATATGCGAAGCTTTAATTGCTGGAGAAGAGTATGACCTAGAGCCAGATATCCAGCGTATGCGCGAACTTCGAGAAAAAGCAAGATTAGGACCTAGTACCGGTTCTATTGTTGAAGAGGCTGAAAGTAGAGGTATTCCTTGGATTAGATTAAATCAATATTCGCTAGTTCAATTAGGATATGGCGCAAATCAAAAAAGAATACAAGCAACAGTAACTAGTGAAACATCTTCTATAGGAGTAGAGTTAGCTTGTGATAAAGAAGATACTAAGTACTTACTAGAACAAGCTGAGGTTGAAGTGCCTAGAGGAGATATTATTTCTAGAGAAAGAAGTCTTGAAGATGCTTGTCGCTATGTTGGATATCCTTTAGTAATTAAACCAATTGATGGTAATCACGGACGCGGTATTACAGTTGATATCCAAAATTATGAGGATGCACTTGTCGCTTTTCATGCGGCCAAAGAAGTGAGTAGAAGGGTAATTGTAGAAAAATATATTACAGGAGAAGACCATAGACTATTAGTTATCAATAACGTGTTAGTTGCTGGTGCAAAACGCACCCCTGCACATGTTATAGGTGATGGAAAATCAACTGTTCAAGAGTTAGTTAACGAAGTAAATAAAGACCCACGCCGAGGGTATGGTCATGAAAATGTATTAACGCAAATAACTATAAACGATTTAACAAGAACAATTCTTAAAGATGCTGGTTACACAGAAGATTCTGTTATCCCAGAAGGAGAGATGCTTATATTGAAGGATACAGCTAATTTAAGTACTGGTGGGACTGCTGAAGACATAACAGATATTATTCATCCTGCTAACGTTTCAATGGCAGAGCGTATTTCGAAAATAATTGATTTGGATATATGTGGAATAGATATTATGACAACAGATATTACCAAACCTCTGTCCGAAACTGGAGGTGCTGTACTTGAAGTTAACGCAGGGCCAGGATTTAGAATGCACTTAGCCCCTACAACAGGATTACCCAGAAATGTTGCAGCTCCAGTTGTAGATAAATTATTTCCTCAGCAAGGAGATACTGGAAGAATACCAATTGTTGCTATTACAGGAACCAATGGAAAAACAACCACCAGTCGCCTTATTGCACACATGGCAAAAATGAAGGGATATAGAGTGGGTTATACTACAAGTGATGGAGTGTATATCCAAAATAGGTTGTTGATGACAGGGGATTGTACTGGTCCAGCGAGTGCAGAGTTTGTGCTAAAAGATCCTACTGTAAACTTTGCTGTATTAGAATGTGCTAGAGGAGGATTATTGCGAGCAGGACTTGGATTTAACAGATGCGATGTGGGAATAGTAACAAACGTGGCGGCAGATCACCTAGGATTGAAGGGTATTCATACCATAGAGCAATTGGCAAGAGTAAAAGGGGTAATACCCGAAACTGTTTTGCCTCATGGGCATGCAATCTTAAATGCAGATGATGATCTTGTGTATGATATGCGTAGAAGTATAGACTGTAATCTTGCTTTGTTTTCTATGGACGAAAATAATCCTAGAGTACTAGCCTTACAACGTAAAGGAGGAATAACTGCTGTGTATGAAAACGGGTATGTAACCCTTTGTAGAGGTGCTTGGAAAATGCGTATTATGAAAGCAGAAGATATCCCTCTAACTTATGGAGGGAAAGCCAAGTTTATGATTCAGAATGTGTTGGCTGCTGTTATAGCTGCAAATGTACGTGGGATAAGTATTGAGGATATGAAAGCTGCTTTAGAAACGTTTATCCCATCGGCATCACAAACACCTGGTAGACTTAACTTATTTAAATTTAAGAACTTTAAAATACTATTAGATTATGCTCACAACCCAGCTGGAATGAGGGCGTTAAAAGATTTTTCTGATGAACTTGACGCAACCCATAAGGTATGCATCATTGCAGGAATAGGTGATAGGAGAGTGGAAGATAATAATATGATAGGGAGTATAGCTGCTGAAATGAGCGATGAAATTATTATTCGTCAAGACAAACGACTACGAGGTAAAACAGAAGAAGAACTCATTAAAATGTTAGATGATGGCATTAAAATGAAAAACCCAAACATGAAAACTACTATTATCCCTAGTGAAAAAGAAGCGATAACGTATGCTGTTAATAATGCTAAAAAAGATAGCTTGATTATTCTTTGTAGTGATGTTGTACCAGATGCATTAGACTTGGTGCAGAAATTCAAAGCGCAGGAAGCAGCTGGGGAAAAGGTGTTTTCGCAGTAAGTATAAAACGTCAAAGACCGCTTTGAAGAGAGCGGTCTTTTTTAGGCTTCATTTCTCAGAAGTCTTTACTTCTTCATAGTTTATTTTCTTTCTGAGATAGTATTTGATTTTTCAAGTTTAAGACCGCCTTTATTTTCCAAGGCACTCAATCTAGCCTCTATATTTTCATAGCTCGCTACGGTTTTCTTAAGTTCCTCATTTTCCTTTTCCAGTTTTTTAATTCGCTCATGCAATTCTTTTACCCCGGCTGTAAGAATTGGAGTTAACCTCCCATAGTCTACCATCATAGGTTTAGATGTTACATCTCCGTTTGGATCACCAATAACAGCTTGAGGGTATGCTTCTTGTAGCTCTTGTGCTATAAAACCGTATTCTTTTTTCCCTACGTTGCTTTTATATTCATAAATTCTAGGTTGAATTTTGTTAATCAACTCTAGACTATTATCAACATCTAAAATGTTAGTTTTTAATCTTCTGTCTGAAACGGTACTGTAATTTACACCTCCTGAACCGTTACCACTTATGTGACCTGTTAACGTATTACCATTTTTAAAAAAACCTATGTAGTTTCCAGAATGAGCTACTGATGTCGCTACTCTAATAGAAACAGCTGCTGCATTGGGATTTGCAGCATTATTGTAAAAATCTGCCATATAGCTACCAAAAGTAGCTCCACCCCTCACTTGTAATCTGGGGTTGGTTAGAGTAGCTGTGGCGCCAAGTACTATGTATCCATCATTACCAGCGGTTATTAAATTACTCCCTCCACCTCTTATTACTTGAAAATCTGCTGTACTACCACTTCCTAATTGATAATGCATGTCAAAATTACCTTGATTTATGGTTGTGTTTTGTGTAAGCGTTCCACCCAATAGTATATCGTCTGCTACTTCTGTTAAACCATTGCTGGCTGTTGTACTTTCAGATGCACCATTAAGAGAAGATAAGTTTACCGTTTGTGCACCACCTGCATCGTCTTCAATTTGTAGTGTAAGGGTGTTGGTGGTACTGTTAAAACTGAAAGTGTTTATGGTTTGATCGTCTGTTC
Organism: uncultured Flavobacteriaceae bacterium; assembly: GCA_964350765.1. Taxonomy (GTDB): domain Bacteria; phylum Bacteroidota; class Bacteroidia; order Flavobacteriales; family Flavobacteriaceae; genus CAYGMB01. The sequence continues at coordinate 7,701 of CAYGMB010000013.1, read as the reverse complement.
CTGTTCCGTCTTGAAGAGACGAAAGGTTGACACTTGCTCCAGATCCGTTTTCTATTCCAAGATTTAAAGTAGTACCTACTAATGATGGAGTTAATAGATTTTGATCGTCTGTTCCTGTTCCATCTTGAAGAGACGAAAGGTTAACACTCGCTCCAGACCCGTTTTCTATTCCAAGATTTAAAGTAGTACCTACTAATGATGGAGTTAATAAATTTTGGTCATCTGTTCCTGTACCATCACCAGGAACTGCTTGAAAAGACACATTTCCAGCTCCATCAGTCGTTAAAACTTGGCCGTTTGCGCCATCCACAGTTGGAAACGAATAACCTGTTCCTGTTGGATCTATAGCAAGTTGTCCGTCTACTCGTAGATTGTCATTTACAAATACATTCCCACTACCAGGGCTACTATCTCCAAAATAACCCGCCCAATTGGTGCCACTCGCACCTTCTGCAATGGCTAAAATACCATAATTAGTTGTTCCTCCAGCATCAGCTGTAAAATATCCTCCGTAATTTGTAGTAGCCAATGTTGCTCTACCAGATATTCCAATATTTTGAGAGCCAGTACCTACGGCACTCGCCATGATTCCAATTTTACTGTTTGCACCAGAGGTGTTAGTGGAACGTATACCAATAGACTCAGAACTAGAGTTAGTGTTTATCAATTCAACATTAGCTCCCCATACAAAGCCTGTAGAGTTTGATTGAGCAGTAACATTTAATCCCTGTGCGATACCTGTTCCTGCTGTATTTTGATAATCAATATTAAACGCACGATCTAATACGCCTGCATATTCAAGATCTAATTTGTAATCTGGAGTGGGATCTCCTATACCTACATTGCCACTATTGGCAGCATATTGATCTGTACCAGAAATAGTCCAATCATTATCATTAGAAATAAGACTTGTAGGATCTGTCCATGTGGCATTTCCATTTGCATCTGAAGCAAGGACGTATCCGTTAGTTTCATTTCCATCCACAAACTGCATTGTTCCAACTACATCTAAGGTAGCTGAAGGGCTTGTATTATTAATTCCAAGATATTTTTGATGTGTAATACGCATTGCTTCTTCCATTGGATTTGTATTTACAGGTCCAGGGTGTATATAAAAAGCTAAACCCACATTATCTTCATCTATACCTGTTTGCATTGAGGCAATAGCAGCTCTTCTAGAATTGTCTCTTGCTGGGTGTGCTCCACCAAAAGCTATAGAGCCTCCAACTTCATTTAAACCTGAAGTCTCACTTCCTCTAATAAAAATGGCATCTTGTCCAGTTGTTCCAATATTTGTATTAAAATTATTCAATGTACCAATATGTAATGTTGTTCCCGGTGTATTTGTTCCTATTCCAATTCTATTCGTGCTACCATCAACAAAAAACATATTTTGATTAGTGCCGCTTTCAACTCTAAAATCACTTTCAGTACTGTCTTCGTTAAAAGCAATTTCTTCATTTGCATGTTGGATATCGATATAATTACTACCACCTGCATCAAACTGAATTCGATCTGGGGTAAAGCTTATAAAGGTATTCGTATCCCCATCGTGAACTATGTTAGCAGCAGCAGTTACATCGCCTTCAACACGTAGACCACCAGTATCCTGAATATCGACAGCGCCATTGTCTGCAACAATAATTCGTCCAGCACCTGCCCCACCAAAGTCGTAAGCTTCATCAAGTGTGCCACCTCCTGTTGCATCTTGAAATGTAACATTTCCGCTTCCGTCTGTGGTCATTACTTGTCCAACTGTACCATCTGCTGCTGGCATAAGATACCTATTTAGAACACCATCTGTACCTAGTGACATTCTACCTATAAAAAAACCAGCATAACTATTAGTTTTTCTTACATCCGAATAAACCCCATAGTGAATACCTCCTGCGGTGCTTCCAATATTATTATATGAACCATACTTTGCTCCTGTTCCTAGACCATTTATAGAATTTCTAACTCCATAACGCACTCCATTTCCTCCAGCACTTAAGTCATTTTCAACACCCGTTAGTATACCCGTTACAGACCAAGCTCCAGGCGCTTCATTTCTTACTCCTGTTACAAAGCTATTTCCACCTTCAAACCTATTTAACATACCTTGCTTTGCACCTTGTGGTGCACTAAAATCAAATTCATTTCTAACGGCTATTTTAAGACCGTTACCTGTAGCAGCTATTCTGTTTTCAATACCATATAATGTATTGTCTGTAGTTCCTGATAAAACATTATGAAATCCTGTGTGGAGCAAAGCATCTGTTATATCACCTTGGTTGTAGATACCATAACTAATAACAGTATCGTCATTACCTATCATAATATTTCTAATACCGCTATTTGTTGAAGCTAAATCGCTATTTACATAAAAACGTGAGGTTTCTGTAGTATTATTAAGTCCAATTTTTACGTTTCCTTGTGTATAAATATTGTCATTTATTGTTGTAGGGCTTGTCGAAGTTCCATTTACATTCCAATCTACATCACCTCCTGTAGCCCCGCTAATAGGTATCCAAGAAGTAGCATCATTATCCCAGTAATAGAATCCTTTGGTGGGGGTGCCATTACCTGTAACAAAAATCATCATTCCATCTTGATTAGCACCTACACCTGTGGGGTATTCATCTAGCCTAGGGATTAAAATTCCGTCTTTTTCTGATGGAGTAGTACCAGCAACAATATCTAACTGTGCCTCTGGTGTAATTGTATTAATACCTACTTGAGAATAAGATATAGTAGCTAATAGAATAATAAGTGCAACAAGTAAACGAGTCTTCATAACCATGATTTTTAAGATTAAACCACAGCTAAGTAGGGATATTCAGAAAGGGCAAAAAAGTTTGATTTGGATATCAAATATAAAATTGAGGCCTTAAAAAAACCTCTATGATTTCATAGAGGTTTTTAAAATATAGGTATTCTGTTGTGAATTGTTATAAATAAAGAAAAGTCATCACAGGTGATGACTTTTCGCCCCAAATTTGATTGACCCCTAAGGAATCAACCTACTTATGTAGTGTAAATTTACAAAATATTATTGGACTTCTTTGTTATTTTAAACAAAAATCAATGAAATCATAGAGTGTAAGATGTTACGCTAAACTTTTGATATTCTGTTTTTTATAACCAAAATATAAGATATATCCATAACAAGCTATGATAAATAAAAAGGCAACTTTAAAACCTACGTTGTCTGCTAATAAACCATATAAAGGAGGGATAATGGCACCCCCGACAATAGCCATGCAAAGTAAACCAGAAGCTTGAGGTTTTAGATTGCCGAGACCTTCTAATGTTAAAGTGAAAATTGTTGGAAACATTATAGAGTTGAATAGCCCAACTGCAAGAATAGTAAACATAGATAATATTCCAAAACTACTTATAGATAGTACTATCATTGTTATTGCGAGTAAGGCAAAAATACTTAATACTTTAGCAGGTTTTAAGAGACGTGTAAGATACGAGCCTACAAATCTTCCAACCATAGCTCCAGTCCAATATAAAAACACAAAAGCACCTACTATTGCCTTTGCATCTACTGTAGATAAACCTTTATTAATTATATAAGACGCAAAATTATTAAGCATACTATTTTCTGAAATAACTTCAGCTAAGTTCATATCCATAAAATACAGTACTAAAAAACTACCAATCGCTACTTCAGAACCCACATAAATAAAAATACCCACTACCCCCATTAGGACATATTTATTAGAAAGTAGTTTTATATATCCGTCTTTTGGACTTTTTTCTAGAATTTTAGGAAGTTTAATAACTACAAAAACAAGGGCAAGAACTGCGATACTTGAGGCCAGAATTAAAAAAGGACCAGAGACTGCTGATGCTTCACCAATGTAGTATTTAGTTTGCGCTTGTTCTGAAAGTTTACTAATCTCTTCACTAGACATTATTGTATCGCTTAATAAAAAAGATGCACCTATTATGGGAGCAATTGCAGTACCTAAAGAATTAAATGCTTGCGAGAGGTTTAACCTACTAGAAGCACCATCCTCACTTCCTAAAACAGCAACATAAGGATTGGCTGCTACTTGTAAAATGGTAATTCCTGCTGCCAATGTAAAATAGCCTACCAGAAATAAAGTAAATACGCGCTCTGAAGCAGCTGGTGAGAATAGCACACAGCCAATAGCCATAATGGCTAAGCCAAGTACAATACCTTTTTGATAGCCAATTTTTGAAAGCAACCACCCAGCAGGCACAGAAAAAACAAAGAAAGCTCCAAAAAAAGCAAACTGAACTAAAACTGCTTGAAAATTTGAAAGCTCAAAGACATCTTTTAATCTAGGAATAAGGCTATCCACAAGTACTGTGATAAATCCCCAAAGAAAAAATAGAATAGTTACTATAATGAAAGCAGAACGGTAGTTTTTAGTTGAACCCACTTGGTAATTAGTTATTTTTTATTGTAAAATTCTGATGCTGTGTTAGTGTTTTTAGAATCCGCATACTTGGTAACCCAAAACCCTTCATGTATAGAATAGGATCCGGTCTCTCCTTTTTTATTTACGGCAATGTATCCAATTTGAAAATCCTCATAATTAGGATTTTTTTTAATTATTCTAGCTATAGCTTCTTCACAAGCTTTTTGTGGTGACATCCCATTACGCATTAATTCTACAATTAAAAAACTTCCTACTGTTTTTAAAACAGCTTCTCCTAGTCCAGTTGCTGTAGCCCCGCCAACTTCATTATCAATAAACAATCCTGAGCCTATAATAGGGGAGTCTCCAATACGCCCTGCCATTTTATAAGCTAATCCACTAGTAGTACAAGCTCCGGCAATATCTCCATTGTTATCAATCGCAAGCATACCTATAGTATCATGATTTTCAATATTAATAATAGGTTTATATAGGGATGTTTTTTTCCATTCTTCCCAAGCTTTTTTTGAAGCTTCAGTTAATAAGTTTGTTTTCTCAAAACCTTGAGAGATTGCAAATTCTTCAGCACCAACTTCTGCCAATAAAACATGTGGGGTTTCTTCCATTACTTTTCTTGCTACACTAATGGGGTGCATTATATTTTGTAAACAAACTACAGCCCCGTAATCTCCATCTTTATTCATGATGCATGCATCTAATGTTACCCTTCCATCTCTATCTGGTAAACCACCATAACCTACACTTTGGTTTTTTGGGTCTGCTTCTTCAACTTTGCAACCTTGCTCAACTGCATCAAGAGCAGATTTTCCTTGCTGAAGTATCTCCCAAGCTTTTGCTGTAGCGTTGTTCACGTTCCAGGTGGCAATTACCAAGGGTTTTGCGATAGTGTTTGATGTTTCTTCTTCTGAAGCTAAAGCGCCAGTTGCTTCTTTGTTTTCCTTACACCCAATAACCGAAGCTCCCGCTACAACGCCTAAACTACTTAATGATGCATTTTGAATAAATTTTCTACGTTTCATTTACTTTTATTTTACTTCAATTTCATCTACAAAAATCCAAGCTTTTCCTTTGTGAGTATATCCTAAATGCCATGAAGGTAAATCACCTAAGTTTTTTGCTACAATTTTTATGTAACGAGCACTATACCCATTCATGCTAAAGGTAACATTTTTAATTTCGGTATTTTCATTAGGTGTTTTACTGTTAATAGTTTGTTTTGGCAGTTCTTTATAAAAAGTATTAGGATTATCAGAGACGTAACACGAAACTTCAGTTGGATAAAAAATCCAACTACGCTGGTCTTGTAAAAAATTAACCGTAATATCTTCAATAGGCTTTACTTTACCTAAATCAACTATTGCGATTACGTCTGTATCTTGATACCCTTGCCAAGCTCCTGTTCTAAAATCTCTAGCCCCTCTTATACCATCAATAAGTGCATTATTTCCACCTCCGTTATATTGGTTGGCGTACTCACTTTCTAGGGTAATACTTAGGTTTGGATCAATTTTATAAAACTGAGTTTCCATCACACTACTTTTAATTCCATTTTTTTCTGCATACACATTGATTAAAGTAGCTTCAGAAATTGTAAATGGATTTTTGTATTCTATAAACTCATTTGTATTTAGGCGATAGTAAATACGAGCTTCTTTATCAATATTACTAAGAGCTATTGTTGTCTCATTTTTAAAAGCTACATCGCCTTGAGCAATAAATGGAGCAGGTGTTATAAGGTGTTCTTTAATTTGAGAAGTAGGTACTTCTTCGTTTTTTGTACCCCAATTTGAAGGTATAGCAGTCATTTCATAAATTAGGGTTCCTCCCTTCATAACTTCATTGTGATATAGGTAAGTTCTGTTAAGTGAAGTTCCATTTAAAGTGACAGACGCTACATATTTATTTTCTTCAGAATTGTTATTAGCGATAATAGTAAATTGTTTACCAGATTCTAGGTTGATGGTAGCTTTATCAAAAAGAGGAGCTCCCATAATGTATTGATTACTTCCAGGAGTTACAGGATAAAAACCTAAAGAACTAAAAATATACCAAGCACTCATTTGTCCACAGTCTTCATTTCCGCTAATTCCATCTGGTTCATTAGTGTAAAGTGTAGTAAGTATTTCTCTTACTTTTTCTTGCGTTTTACTTGGCTTATTTACAAAATTATATAAGTATGCCATGTGGTGACTGGGTTCATTTCCATGTGCGTATTGACCTATAAGTCCTGTAATGTCTTTTTGATCTCTTCCAGAAGTTTGAGTCTTTGCACTAAATAATTTATCAAGGTGGGCTGTGAACTTTTCTTTACCTCCCATAAGTGCAATATGACCATTTACGTCTTGTGGAGTATACAAACTGTATTGCCATGCATTGGCTTCGGTATAATTAAAGTTTACTTCAAAAGGGTCAAAAGGCGCAAACCACGTATTTCGAAAACGCCCTCTCATAAATCTACTTTCTGGGTCGTAACTGTTTTTATAAAACTGTGCTCGTTGTGTATATAATTTATAGTCTTCCGTCTTATTAAGTGCTTTTGCCATTTGTGCAATGGTCCAATCATCGTATGCATATTCCAAGGTTTTTGAAACGCTTTCGCTTTCTTCTTCTACTGGTATAAATCCAAGCTCTTTATAACTTTTTAATCCTAATTTATCTCTTGTCGCAGAATGTTTCATTGCAGCGAAAGCTTTTTCTGAATCAAAACCATCTATTCCTTTAAGATATGCATCTGCAATTACAGGAACAGCGTGATATCCAATCATACAACCGGTGTAGTTAGCTGATAAATCCCAAATAGGCATAATTCCACCTTCATCATATTTGGCTAAAAATGTATTTACAAAATTGTTAGTACGCTCTTGTTCAATAATAGTGTAGAGTGGATGTGCAGCACGATAGGTATCCCAAAGTGAAAATACGGTGTAGTAATCAAAGTCTGTGGTTTTGTGGATTTCTAAATCCATACCTCTGTAACGTCCATCAACATCTTGATATAAATTAGGGGCTAACATGGTATGATAAAGCGACGTATAAAAGTTAGTTTTATCATTTTCGTTGGTCCCTTCTATTACTATTTTTTCAAGTTGTTTTTCCCAAGCGTTATTAGCTTCTTGTTTTACTTTTTCAAAAGATTTATCGCTAAGCTCTTGTATTCTATTTTGTTTAGCTCCATTGGCATCTACTGCCGAAATCCCAATTGAAACATAAACAGGTTCATTGTTTGGGTTAATAAATTTTAATGAAATTCTTCTAGCTCCAGGAACACCCGTAGCTGGAGGAGATTGTAAAACATCATTAA
>CAYGMB010000012.1:14911-20412 GCA_964350765.1 uncultured Flavobacteriaceae bacterium | reverse complement strand
GTGGATGTCAAGGTCCTCCAACTCCAGAAGCTTGTTCTGGAACGGTTTCTAATTACCCTTATACCGAAAGTTTTGAAAGCTCATTAGGTGATTGGTCACAATCTACACAAGATGATATAGACTGGACACGTGATGCTAGTGGAACCCCTTCTAATAACACAGGTCCTTCTGCTGCTATAGACGGAACAACATATGTATATGTTGAAGCTTCTGGAAATGGAACAGGATACCCTAATAAGAGAGCGATTTTAAATTCTCCTTGTTTTGATTTAAGTGGAGAAAATGATGCTACTTTTAACTTTAGCTATCACATGTTTGGAGCCGCAGATATGGGAAGTATTGATCTTGAAGTTAGTACAGACGATGGAACTACTTGGACAAGTATTTGGAATCAAACTGGAAATCAAGGAAACCAATGGAATTCTGAAAGTATCGATTTAAGTGCGTATGCTGGAGAAAGTAATTTCCGTATGCGTTTTAATAGAGTAACAGGAAGTACTTGGCAAGCAGATATTGCACTTGATAATTTTGAGTTTGAAGGTGGAACTGCTGCAGATACGCAAGCACCTAGTGTTCCTGCTAACTTAACATCATCTAACGTTACTGAAACAACAGTTGATTTAAACTGGAATGCTTCAAGTGATAATGTAGCAGTAACCGGATATGAAGTTTTCTTGGATGGATCTAGTATAGGTACGACAGCTAATACTTCGGCAAATGTTACTGGTTTAAGTTCTGGGACAACGTATGCATTTCAAGTAAGAGCATTCGACGCTGCTGGAAATAATTCAGCTTTAAGTAATACTGAAAATGTAACAACACAATCTCCTGGTGGAGGTAGTGGATGTACGAATGGAGTTGATATAAGTTATTCAGAAAGTTTTGAAAGCTCAATTGGTTTGTGGACTCAAGATAGTGGAGATGATATTAATTGGACTAGAGACGCTAGTGGAACTCCATCTAACAATACAGGACCTTCTAGTGGATCTGCAGGTTCATGGTACATCTACGTTGAAGCATCAGGAAATGGAACAGGGTATCCTAACAAGCAGGCAATCATTAATTCGCCTTGTATTGATTTAAGTGGAGAAACTGAGGCTAACTTTAACTTCGACTACCACATGTTTGGAGCGAGTGATATGGGAAGCATATCTCTTGAGGCAAGTGATGACGATGGAGCTACATGGACATCTATATGGAGCCAAACTGGGAACCAAGGAAACCAATGGAATTCGCAATCTGTAAGTTTAAACTCATATACTGGTGCGAGCGTACAATTACGATTTAATAGGATTACAGGAAGTACTTGGCAAGCAGATATTGCAATAGATAATATTTCACTTTCTGCTGGAGGTACAGCGCCAACAGGGTATTGTGCATCGAATGGTAATAACACTAATGATGAGTATATTCAAAGAGTTCAAATAGGTAGTATTAATAATGCTACTGGAGCATCTTCTGGCGGATATGGTGATTTTACAAACCTATCTACTGTATTAAGTAGTAACAATTCAATTACAATTACACCGTTATGGACTGGAACAGTTTACCCTGAAGCCTATGCTGTATTTGTAGATTGGAACCGTGATGGAGACTTTACAGATGCTAACGAATTAGCATACTCTAGAGCGGCTACAACAGCAACACCTATTACAGGATCGTTTAGTGTTCCATCTGGAGCTTCTGCGGGTCCAACAAGAATGAGAGTTTCTATGAAATATAACGGAATTCCAACAGCTTGTGAGACCTTTACTTACGGCGAAGTTGAAGACTATACTGTTATCATACCTACTTCTTACGGAGGAGATGAAGATAGCGGCGTTACTAATAATAACTCTACCATCTCTGGATTTAGCCTATATCCAAATCCAGTAAATAGAGGATTTGTTAATATTAGTGTTCTTGACGCAGAGCCTACGGATTTTGTTATCTTTAATATGATTGGACAAAAAGTTCAGTCAGGTGCATTTACAAATAAGATTGATGTTACTGCCTTAAGAAGTGGTATGTACATTATTGAAGTAAATGCAGAAGGAGGTAAGAAATTTGTTGAACGATTTATAGTAGAATAGTATTCCTTAATACTTAGGAATTATTTTTTGAGTTAAGTAGTTAAAAACCCGCTCTAGTGTAAGAGCGGGTTTTTTTATTGTTTAAACTGAAAGAATTTCATCTTCTTCTAGAAGTGCTTCATTCCGAAGTTTTAAGAAAATTTGTGCAACAGTAATTGTGTCTTTTTCGCAATAAGTTACAATTCTATCTATGTCCTTGTCATTGTAGAATACATCTCTTACTTGACTTCCATCAATATCGTCTTTTGGGGAAGGAATCCCAAGAACATATGCCATTAACTTAAGTGATGTAAAGGTTTTATAGTCTCCAAATTTCCAAAGCTCTAACGTATCTAGATGAGGTACTTCCCAAGGCTTTTTACCAAACAAATTTAGTTTAAATGGTAATGTGATACCATGAATAATCATTCTTCTTGCTATATAAGGGAAATCAAATTCTTTTCCATTGTGAGCACAAAGTAAATGGTATGGTCTATTAAAATGAGTCTCAAGCAGCGTTTTAAACTCTTTTAATAGTGTTATTTCTTCACCATGAAAACTAGTTACTCTAAACTTTCTTGTAGCTCCTTCCATCACAATATGACCTACTGAGATACAGATTATTTTTCCAAATTCTGCCCAAATTCCAGCCCTTGTATAAAACTCATCAGGAGTGAACTCGTCTTTACGTTGGTATTGCGTTTTCTGCTCCCAAAGTAATTTTGTAGTATCGCTTAACTCGTTATAATCCTCAAATTGAGGTACTGTTTCTATATCCAAGAACAAGATATGTTCAGGATTTAATTTTGTAAGCATTGTATTTTGTGTTGTGGGGGAGTTAGATTTAAATATATAAAAAATTATGAAGTAGATAGCATTTTATATGCTTCTTCTACATAAGTATAAAAATCACTAGTAAAAGCACGTCCATTTCTATTACCCCTTTGGTGCCCTAAACGAACTATTATAACATTATCCTCAGGAATGGAAATTACATATTGACCTAAAATCCCTCTCATGACAAAAATCTTTTTATTAAGATGATTGCTTAACCAGAAACCATATCCATATTCTGGACTTTCCTTAAATCGAGGGGTAATTGATTTTGCCACAAAACTAGAATCTAATAATTGTTCTCCATTCCATTTTCCATGCTTAGAGTATAGTTTTCCAAAACGGGCAAAATCCTTAGCATTACTCGCCAAACAGCAATATGCTTTTACCAATCTTTTATCTTCATCGTCTACTTGCCAGAGTGCTTCTTGTTCAAAACCCATAGGTTGTATAAAACTTTCAGATAAATATGACTCTAGTTGTTTGCCTGTTGCTTTTTCTATTAATATAGCCAGTAATTGCGTATTTCCACTTAAGTACTTGAAGTAAATCCCAGGTTTTTCAACTACTTTTTGCGAAAGAATAGTTTCGGCTAGGTCGTCATCATAATAGGCTCTAGCTGTAATACTAAAAGGGCTCTTGTAAGATTCCTCCCAATCTAGTCCAGATGCCATAGATGATAAATCGCCAACTGTAGTCTCAGTATCTTTATATTGTGGAAAAAAATCGCCAATAGGTTGGTCTAAACTCTTAATATATCCATCTTTTATAGCTTTTCCTAAAAGGGCCGAGGTTACACTTTTTGCCATAGAAAAAGAATTAGTTTGAGAAGTTTCATCGTATCCCGTTGCATAGCTTTCATACCATAAACTATCATTTTTTATAATAACAAAGGCTACTGTCCCTAACTCATCATTTGTTTTTTGAAGTTTTGGAGTTGTTGATATTGTATTATAATCTTTGTGCTTAGGCCAGGGTTGGGGATTAGTACTTGGAGGGATTATTTCGTTCTCAAAATAGACATGGTCATCTATAAAAGCAGTTGTATGACCAGTCATATAAACCACACGTACTCCCTTAAGGATATAATCATAATCTGTTATTTTTAAAATGATCACTACCAAAAGAAGCAATCCTACAATCCAATAAAAGAAGCGATATAGCTTTTTCATATTTTAAAATAAACGTTGTTGTTTAACAGGGCTTTCGTGTTCCAAAAGCCATTTTTTACGATGTAAGCCCCCAGCATAACCTGTTAAGGAGCCATCACTCCCTATAACCCTGTGACAAGGAATAAGTATTGCAATAGGGTTTTTACCGTTAGCAGATGCAGCAGCACGTATTACTTTTGGATCTCCAAGCTGGTTTGCCATTTCTTGGTAACTTGCTGTTTTACCAAATGGAATTGTTTCTAATTTTTCCCAAACTTTTTTTTGAAAGTGCGTTCCTTTGGGTTCTAATGGAATACTAAAGGTTTTTCTAGTTCCTTCAAAATATTCTTTTAATTGAGTGATTGCTGTTTGTATTTCTTCAGCTTGTGCGCTATTGGCAACCTCTGTAAAAACATCATCTTCATTAAAATGAGCGGAGCAAAGTTTTTTTTCTTTAGTAAAACCTAATTGAAGTAAACCAATAGGTGTATCTACATAATCTGTATAATAATGTTCACTACTCATTTTCTTCTTTAGCCTCTTCATCTTTAAGCTGAATTCCCATTCGCTTTGCTCTGCGCTCCCAATTTTTTCTAGCAGCAATCTGCATGTCTTCTATTGTATCACTTTCATCCATAATTTCAAGACCTAAAAGTGTTTCAATAATATCTTCCATGGTAACAATACCAATGGTGTTGCCAAACTCATCTACAACAAGAGAAATATGGGTGCGTTGTTTAATAAAAATATCAAACAAATCTGGGATAGGAGTATCACTTTGAATTACATGGATATCTCTTTTAATATCCGCTAGAGTTTTATCACCATGCTCTTCTACAATTTCTTCAAGAATATCATCTTTGAGTACTACTCCTGTAATGTCGTGCGATTTTTCTTTATATACTGGAATACGTGAAAACCTAAGGTTTTTATGAGTTTCATGAAAGGTTGATAAGCTTACAGTTTCGTCTTCTGTAACTACTACAGGGAAGGGAGTCATTACATCTTTTGCTTGAACCGATTTAAAAATTAAGAGGTTTTTAATTACCGCACTTTCGTTTTCTTCAAAAACACCTTCTTGTTCGGCAGCATCGGTAATTGCTATAAATTCTTCTCGACTCATGGTACTTACATGTGCAGACTTACCAATTAGTTTTGTGGTACGCGTAAGTAACCATAAAATTCCAGTATACTTTAAAGGAAAAATAATAAACTTTAAAAAGATAGCCGTAAAGTTTCCAAGCTTTTTCCAATAGGTGGCACCAATTGTTTTAGGAATAATTTCTGAAACAATTAATATAAGCAAGGTCATAATTGCAGAAACAATACCTACAATATTAAAGCCGAGTATTTCAACTTTATAGGGTAATTTTTCTGCTTCTACGCCTACTAAAATCGCACCTACAGTATGGGCAATGGTGTTTACCGTTAGGATAGCTATTAGAGGTTCGTCAATATTTTTTTT
>CAYGMB010000012.1:6768-14901 GCA_964350765.1 uncultured Flavobacteriaceae bacterium | reverse complement strand
TGTGCATAACCTTTATTTTCTTGGGTTTTCATTTTAATAAAAGTAGGGGTAAAACTAAGTAGCGCTGCTTCTAGGATAGAGCATAAAAATGAAAAGAAAATAGATAATATCGCGTAAACGATTAAAAGTGTCATTCAATAATTTTTTTTAAAGTTAAAATTTTAAGGCTGAAACTCCTCTTAAAATCTCTATAATTTACCAACCAACGTATCTTGGAGGTGTTATTTCTTTTAAGTTGAGATAGACTATAAGTTGTCCTCTGTGGTGGGTTACGTGATCTTGTAACAAATTAAGTATTTGTAGTTTGGTTTTTGGTCCTGCAAAAAAGTCTACTGTTTCAGAAAGAACCATGCTATCAGTAGCTTCAATTGCTTTGGATACTGTATTAAAACTATCTTCTAAAGCAGCGATAATCTCTTGCTTACTTTCTTTTTCAAATTTTTCCTTTTTTTCTGCTGAAAAGTAAGTACTGCCTAACCAATCCATATTTCCTTTTATATGTACTAGCTGCTCTTTAAAACTCATTTGTCTTTTAGAAGGCTTAAAATTGTAAAATTTATCAGGCATTTCCTCTGCAATTTCTATGAGATAGTTCTTTGAGTTCTCCCATTTTTCCAAAAAAGCTTTTTTGGGCGTCGTTGCCGTTGAGGTCTCTTGTGCATGAAGTGAAAGCATGGATAACCCCACAAATAATAACGTAAAGATTATTTTCATTTTAAAAAGATATATATGCAATGTACTAAATTCTAACTGTACTAAGTGTAAATAACAATTACTAAGTATTAGATATCCAAAATGAGTTTTTCTTGCTACATTTATAGTACTTAACCAATCTCATTATGGAAACATACTCTACGAAAAACGATTCAAAAAGCGTATTTGTTACTATTATTCCCTCTAGTGATGCAAAATTAGATGACCCTAACGAAGTAATTGTAATTATTCATCAAAAAGATGATGCAAGAAGAAGGAAAAGGCAAGTTGTATCTATTAATTCTGAAGGGAATTACGTAGCGGAGGTTTTAAAATCCAAACTTAAAGAAAAACCAATAGTTAAGATTATTACTAGCTTTATAGTAGATGCAAACCAGTTTCCTAATAAAGATCTTATTGTAGCAAAAACAGAGATTGATTATAGTTTTAACGGAGGTCAGGCTCAGGGTTTTGAAAGTAAATATGCTACTCACGAAGCGGAGTACAACAAAGGAAGTGATACCGATGAGACCTTTAGAGTAACTAAAAGAGTTGAAGTTTTCCTAACCTAATCACATCAAAATGAAACGCATTTATATACTTTTAGGATTGCTTTTTTCAATTTCTATTATAGCACAAGAAAAGGCATCTATTAATGATTTTAATTTTGAAAGTGTCACCAACCCAGCCTTTATATTGCTTGATGAAACACCAACCCAGCTTCATACACCAGAGAATTTAAAAAGTCTTTCTGTTTATTTAGCCAACGGATTTTCAAACACCAATATTGCAGTTGAAGTAAACCCCTATTGGTATATAGATTTTGATGAAAAACGAACTTATAAAAAATACAGAGGGTTCAAAGAAAGAAATGGAGAAGAGTACATTGATCCTCTTATTGGTTTAAAAACAGACTGGTCATTTTCTTTGGCCTACCTCGAAAAAGAGTTTGAAGGGTTTACTGATGAGAAAAGAGTAGCTGGCATTGGAGCTAGAACTACTATACTTAAGTTTTATAACAAGGCAAGAACGAAGGAGGTAAGTAAAGCAATAACTAAAATAGGAGTAAAAAGCGAGTTAAGCAAAGAGTTTGAGTTGTATTACATGCTTGAGACTGAAAACCCAAAACCTGGAAGTGGAATCTGTAAGTCTTATGCAGAAAGCATAGAGCTACAAGTTCTTTTTCAAGAGGTTGCTAAACTATTTATTGAAGATGAAGAGAATGCAGGTTTATTGCAAAGGCTTTCTATAGAAAATATAACCCCAGAAAAATTAGTAGAATATTATCTGGCAGAACGCTGCCCTAAGGTTGAAAGCTTTGTGAATAATCCCAAAAATATTAAGCCGAATATTCGAATTGACGGCGCAATTGGTTACAGCGTTTTGTTTAAAGAAGCAGATATTAATGCTGCTACTGCAAATAGGTTTGGTAGTTGGCTAACTGCAGACGCAGCTGTTCGCTTTAATAGCACTAGTTATTTACATATTTATGCTACTGGAAAGTATGTTGACGATGGTTTTAATATTGATGAAGAAGGGTTTTACTTTAATGAAAGTTTTTGGGATTATGGCGGAAAGTTGGAACTAGAATTAAATAAGTTTAAACTTGGGTATGAGTACTTAAAACGTTCTGGAGACGAGGAGAGGTTTCGTTCAGTAGGGAATATAAGTTATCAGCTTAACGACGATATTATCATCACAGGTGGCTTTGGAAAAGACTTTCCTGTAGATAATAATCTAGTTACTATTTTAGGAATTAATTGGGGCTTTGACTTGGGTGAACAGGCTTTTGAATAACTTACAATAATTTTACTACATCCTTTGCAAAATAACTTGCAATCATAGTAGCTCCTGCTCTTTTAATGGCGGTAATTTGTTCTAGCATAACTTGATTATGGTCTAACCACCCCTTTTCAGCAGCAGCTTTTAACATAGCATATTCTCCGCTTACTTGATATACTGCAATAGGTATTTGGATGGTATTTTTTAAATCTCTAACAATATCTAGATAGCATAAACCTGGTTTTACCATAACAATATCTGCGCCTTCCTCTATATCCATTAGAGTTTCTTTAATAGCTTCTTTTCGATTTGCAGGATCCATCTGGTAAGTTTTTTTGTCTTTAGGAATATCTTTTACATCTGCTGGTGCACTATCTAAGGCATCTCTAAACGGTCCATAAAAAGCAGAGGCATACTTTGCACTATAGCTCATAATTCCTGTGTCGTGGAAGCCTTCGTCTTCAAGTAAGCTACGTATTTCAAAAATACGGCCATCCATCATATCGCTCGGAGCCACAATATCGGCCCCTGCTCTGGCATGGCTTAACGCCATTTCAGAAAGAACAGCATTAGTATCATCATTAATAATTTTGCCTTCAGAAATAATACCGTCATGACCATAAATTGAATAAGGATCTAGCGCAACATCTGTCATTACCACCATTTCAGGACAAGTGTTCTTAACCGTTTTAATAGCGCGTTGCATGAGGCCGTTAGGATTTAAAGCTTCTGTACCACTATTATCCTTTAGATTATCTGGAACTTTAACAAAAAGCAAAACACATTTAAGACCAAGTGACCATAGTACCTTAAGCTCGGTTTGCAATGTGTCTAGGCTGTAGCGGTAGTAATCTGGCATGGAAGGTATTTCTTCTTTTACGCCTTTTCCTTCTACAATAAATAATGGAACAATAAAATCGTTTGCACTAATTGTTGTCTCGCTTACCAAACTTCTAAGAGCTTGTGTAGTTCTTAACCTTCTATTTCTTTTAAGTGGATACATGTGTTTTTATATTATACCCATTGTCTAGGGTTTTTTAATATCTGTATTAGTTTTTCTTCTTCACTTCCTAGTTCTGGATGATGATCATAGACCCATTGTACTTTTGGAGGAAGACTCATTAAAATACTTTCTATCCTGCCATTGGTTTTTAGTCCAAACAAAGTGCCTTTGTCGTGAACCAGATTAAACTCAACATAGCGCCCTCTTCTTATTTCTTGCCAGTCTTTTTGAGCTTTAGTGTGCGATAAGTTTTTTCTCTTTTTAATGATAGGAACGTATGCATCAAGAAAACTATCTCCTACCTCTGTCACAAAGTTATACCAATCCTCCATTGACATTGTTTCGGTTTCTTTGCAATAATCAAAAAAAAGTCCACCAATCCCTCTTGCTTCATTTCTATGACTATTGTAAAAATACTCATCACAACGCGCTTTGTATTTTGGGTAAAATTCTTTGTTATGGGCATCGCAGGCCCTTTTACAGATAGTGTGAAAATGAACAACATCTTCCTCAAAAAGATAATAAGGTGTTAGATCCTGTCCTCCTCCAAACCATTGTGTGACAATAGCTCCAGACTTATCATACAATTCAAAATATCGCCAATTTGCGTGTACTGTTGGAACCATTGGATTATAGGGGTGAAGTACAAGACTCAAACCGCAAGCAAAAAAGTTAGCTTCTTGAACACCAAAATATTCTTGCATAGATTTTGGTAATGTACCGTGAACCTCACTAGTATTTACGCCACCTTTTTCAAAGATAGCTCCATTCTCTATTACACGAGTACGGCCTCCTCCTCCTTCAGGTCTATCCCAAAGGTGCTCCTTAAAAATGGCTTCACCATCAATTTCTTCTAGTGTTGAAGTGATAGTATCTTGAAGGTTTCTTATATAGGAAACAAATTTATCTTTCATTACTTTTTCTCTCTATGTAATTGGTACAGTTCCATATCTAAAGGACTTCCATTTGGTGGTGTATATCCTTTGATTAATGTTTTTTTCCATTCAAAGCCATTCTTTAATGCTACTTTTATACTAGGTGTATTCTCTTTATGTGCTATAATATTTAATGTTTTTAAGCCAACTGACTTAAATGCTTTTTCTGAAAGTTGTTGTATAGCCATTGAAATATAACCTTTCCCAGAGTATTCCTTGTCAATACAATATGCAAATTCACCCTCTTTTTTCTCCCAGTCTAATTCTTTTAAATACACTAAACCTATTAAATGACTACTTTTTCTTACCGCGTATAAAAATTGAATTTTATTAGCTTCGTCCTCAGTAATTGAGGTTATAAACTTTTCAGAATCATTTTTAGTGGTATTTTTTGATAGCGTAATAGGAAAATATGCGTGAAACCTTTCTTCGTTTTTAAGCATGAGAGTACTTAGAGCCTCAGCATCCTCTATTACTAATTTCCCTAAAGAGAGGTCGGTATTACTCATTAATAATAGTATTTTTAGGAATAGTAAGTTTATTAGATTCTCTTAAAAGCCTTACTGTTTCTGTAGTAGAAGCTGTAACCGATAGTGGTAAAACTAAAATAATTCCAATAACAGGAATTAAAAGCATACCCATAAAAACAATACCGTTGCCAATTGCGATACCTCTATTTTTTCTTACAAATTGTACGCTTTCTTTTACCTCAAAATGTCTTTCCAATGTATAATCCATATTACCAAATCCAGCATAATACGATTGTACTAGAAAAAGCAGAACAGAGGTGAAAAAATTAACTACAGGAATCAAACTAAGTAGTAAAATAGGAATGGTAAATAATAATTCCATCAGCAAATTTCTAACATTTATCCTCACACCACGCCATAATTGCGCCATATTACTGGATTCTCTATGGGTGTAGTTTTCGCCCACAAGATGTGCTTCTATTTTTTCTGAAACTGGACTCATAAACGGAGCACTTAATGCCATAATAATGTGTTTATATAAAATTAAACCTATGGCTATTATTAACAATGCACCAATTACTTTACCAATGGTATGAAATGTTTGTGACCCCCATTCCCAGACCCACAATTTATCTAGCAGGTTTGCTATATTGTCGCTTAAACCCCAAGCAAGCAGTCCAACACCACAGGCAGTAACAAAACTAATTAGCATAGGTATTAAAAAATATTTCCAGAGACTTAGAGAGCTAATGAGTCTAAATGTCCCTCCGTACGCTTTAATACCAATAAATATGTTTTTGATAAAATTCATTCTACTAAATATACCAAAGTATCAATTTCTTTAAATTCTTTCAAAATGGACACTTTTTGAGCATTTTCTGCTAATTTTTGTACAAAATCAATAATTTCCTGTTCGTTTTTGTCTTTAATTTGCACAAAATAATCTCTACCTATTTTATTGTTGTGTAAATCCATAGCCTCGTCTAAAGCTTTGTTTTGAGTCACTTTTTCATATAAATCAGTTAATTTTTTAGCAAAATCAATTGATTTTTGATCATTTTTAGTGGTTTTAAGTGTTTTTAGACAAATTTGTATATTCCAGTATGCATGTCTAAAAGCATTTGCTTTTGTGCTCCTATGGTGCGCTTTTCCGTATAGTTTGTCACACAGTTTTATGGTGTGCTTTGTTGCTAGCAAAGTTGGAATAACTTTTAAAGGGTTTTGTATAAATAAAAAAGCAAGTTTGGATAATTGCTGTAAACTCAGTTTTTTTATTCTTCCCCAAATGTTCATTATTCTACTTTGTATTCTTTTACGGCCTCAATAAAGGCTCCTGCATTTTCTAGCGGAATATTAGGTAATATACCATGTCCTAAATTTACAATGTATTTATCTTTTCCAAACTCATTAATCATTCGAGTCACCATTTTTTTAATCTCTTTAGGAGGACTAAAAAGTCGTGTAGGGTCAAAATTACCTTGTAATGTGATAGTACCACCTGTTAAATAACGCGCATTTCTTGCAGAGCAAGTCCAATCAACACCTAGTGCAGAAGCTCCACTTTTTGCCATAGTATCTAAGGCAAACCAACACCCTTTTCCAAAGGCGATAACCTCAGTTTCATCTTTTAATGCGTCAATTATTTGCTGAATATATTTCCAAGAAAATTCTTGATAGTCTGTGGGTGATAACATCCCTCCCCAACTATCAAACACTTGTACAGCATTAACTCCAGCTTTTACTTTTTCTTTTAAGTAAGCAATTGTAGTATCTGT
The DNA here is from genome assembly GCA_964350765.1 of uncultured Flavobacteriaceae bacterium. Taxonomy (GTDB): domain Bacteria; phylum Bacteroidota; class Bacteroidia; order Flavobacteriales; family Flavobacteriaceae; genus CAYGMB01. Next base: position 8,243 of record CAYGMB010000012.1, on the reverse strand, counting down.
TATTTTCTGTAATAATTTATGGGCTGCAATAGGTTGCGTAAAGCAAAACTCTTTTGCTTTGTCAAAATTTTTACTTCCTTGTCCTTGTACACAATAGCATAAAATAGTCCATGGTCTTCCAGCAAAACCAATTAATGGTATTTCATTATTTAGTTTTTCTTTCGTCATTTTAATAGCATCCATGACATAGCCCAGAGTGTCTTGTATATCCGGCACAATAACACGATCTAGATCTTTAGGACTCCTAATTGGACTTGGCAACCAAGGACCTACACCAGGTTTCATCTCAACTTCAATATTCATGGCCTGAGGAATCACTAGTATATCACTAAATAATATTGCTGCATCCATACCATACCTTCTTATGGGTTGTACAGTAATTTCACTAGCAAGTTCTGGAGTTTGACATCGTGTAAAGAAATCATACTTTGCTTTTATTTCCATAAACTCAGGGAGATATCGTCCCGCTTGACGCATCATCCATACAGGGGGTCTATTTACAGATTCCCCTCTTAAAGCTCGAAGAAATAGGTCATTTTTAATTGTACTCATTAATATCTTTATGTGTTACTATTTTTGCAGCTTTTGCAATTACACTTTCAATAGTCGTTGTATTTGCCACAATTACGTTTTTTGAAAACTTTTTAGCTTCATTTGCTGTAGTTTCACCAATACAGAATGAATAAGTATTTTCTAAGCTATTTTCTGAAGCAAAACTCTGAACTCCACTAGGGCTAAAAAATAGAATTCCATCCCATTTTTGTTCAAATTTCTTTAAATTAGGTTCAGTTTTGTATGTTTTTAGTTCAAAAATCTCATTTTCTGAAGATTTAATAATTTCTAATAATTCATCTCTTCGAATCGTACTACAGAAATATTGAAAAATCTCATTTTTATAATTATTTGCTATAAATTGACCCAATTCAGCCGAATTTGATGCTTTTTTCAGTACTCTTTGGCCATTTTCTTCTAAAAGTGCTTTAGTTTTATCACCTACACAAAAGCAATTCTCTATTGTAAAAGGCTCTTTTTTGTTTAAAAAGACACTCTTTACTCCATTTTGACTCGAAAAGATTCCATTTTTAACTTTTTTTGGAAGATTTTCGGTTAAATATGAAATTTTTATTGCGTCGTACTCAACTAATTGCAATCCTGCATTTAGTAGTAGTTCTCGCTGAGAAAGAGATAATTTCTTAGTAGAAAGCACTTTCATCACAATTCGCTTTTTATAGCTTTCATCAATATGCGTCCTCCATTTTGCAAAACTTGGTTAGCACACTCCTTCCCAAAATCTCTATAATTACTCATAGTTGTTTGCTTCTGTATTTCAATTTTTTCTTTCCCATCAAGAGAAAATAGGGCTCCTTTAAAATGTATTGAGTCTTCATGAATAGTTGCGATTGCTCCAATTGGTGCAGTACAACCTCCTTCTAGTGTTCTAAGAAATTGCCTTTCAATATGCGTGCAAATTTCTG
>CAYGMB010000012.1:0-6758 GCA_964350765.1 uncultured Flavobacteriaceae bacterium | reverse complement strand
TGGTTGAATCCCCATTGGCAGCTGCAGACTGCCTTCAACCGCAAACAAATCTTTTTGAAGAGCAACTACCATCATTGCACCTTGAGCCGGTGCTGGAATCATCCAGTCTAAGGTTTCGTAGTTTTTGGGTAGTAAATTAATGCGTTCTAATCCAGCCTTTGCAAAAATGGCTCCGTCCCAAGCGTTGTTTTCTAGTTTTTGTAAACGCGTATTTACGTTTCCTCTTAAATCTACAACTTGATGTGTGGGGTGTTTATGCAACCATTGTGCTTTGCGACGCAAACTTCCAGTAGCAATAATACATTTTTTAGAAAAGTCAGGACTTTTTTTAATTGCTATAATGTCTGTTGCCGTTGCTCTTTTTAAAACAGCCGTTTGTTCAATCCCTTTTGGTAGTTGTGTAGGGACGTCCTTCATGCTATGTACGGCTATATCTATTTTACCTTGCAACATGGCTATGTCTAGCGTTTTTGTAAAAATACCTGTTACTCCCATTTCGTAGAGCGGCTTGTCTAGAACCAAATCTCCTTGAGATTTTACAGGAACCAAAACAGAATCATATCCAATGGCTTTCAGCTTTTTTTGAACTGTTTTAGCTTGCCATAATGCAAGTTCGCTGTCACGCGTTCCTATTTTAAGTATTTTTTTCAAGAGTGATTGTTTTCTAACTGAAATACTTTTTTAATCAACTCAACACTTTCTTCGGTAGAAATAGTAGTGTCTTTTAAATGGTTGGCAAAATGTGTTGTGATTTTCTGTATAATCCTGTTGCTTATAATTTCAGCTTGGTTTTCGTTAAAATCTGACAACTTTTTACGTTGATTGTCTATTTCACTCTCCTTAATTTCTGAAAGTTTTGTTTTTAACGCTTTTATAGTTGGCGCAAAACTACGATGCTGTGCCCAGGTATTAAATTCGGTTTCTATTTCAGTAATTATCTCTTCAGCAAGCGGTATTTGTGAGGCTCTGTGTGCGAGTGTTTGATCTGTAACCTGAGATAATTCGTCTAGATGTACAAGTGTAACAAGATCATTCTCTTTTACGTTTTCAGCAACATTTTTGGGAATGGAAAGATCTACAATTAAGAGTGGTTTTTTAAGATGTAAAATCTCTTTTGAAATAGTAGGTTTTTGGGCACCTGTTGCAACAAATAAAATATCACTTTGCGCAATTTCACTCTGTATATTTGCGTATTCTTTTACTACAAGATTAAACTTTCCTGCGATAGCTTCGGCTTTAACTTTTGTTCGGTTAATTACCGTAATATGGTCGTTTTTAGTATGCTTTACGAGATTTTCACAAGTGTTTCTTCCAATTTTCCCGGTTCCAAAGAGTAAAATGTTTTTTTCTGAAACATAAGGAACACGAGCCAAAATATATTGTACAGCCGCAAAGCTTACCGATGTTGCTCCACTAGAAATATCGGTTTCATTTTTAATACGTTTACTAGCTTGGATTACTGCGTTCCCTAAACGTTCCATAAACGCATTCATCAACCCTAGCTTTTTGGAACGTTTAAAACCAATACGTAATTGACTTATAATTTCGAAATCTCCAAGAATCTGACTATCTAAACCTGTTCCTACTTTAAAAAGATGCGAAACAGCTTCCCTATTTTTATGGATATAGGCTACTTTTTCAAACTCTGAAACTGTTCCGTGCGTATGCTCACATAATAATTTTATAAGTTGATATGGGTGTGAAGCAAATCCGTATAACTCAGTTCTATTACAAGTAGAAATTACAACTAAACCATTTATTCCTTGAGTTTTAGCTGCTTTTAGGATGGCTACTTGGGCAGCTTCATCAACACTAAAATACCCACGAATTTCTGCATCGGCCTTTTTGTAATTGAGACCAATGGCATAAAAAGTACCTTTGCTTTGGGTAGCCTGTTGAATAGAAATACCGTTACCGTTCTTTTTCATAAAAAGTACTGCAAATTTACTGGGAGTATTAGACAAAAAATAACGCTAGCGGTATCTTTTCTATCGCGCTGCGTAAATTATCTTTAATTTTGGAGTGAAATACGAGCATACTTAGTATTTAAGGGGCATAAGACGATAAGCAATTCTAAATAATTTAGAACAATTCTAAATAATAAAAATTGTAATTTTCAAAAATGAAAACAAAAAGTAACGCTCAAGGATTATATGAAGAAACTGTTGTTGAGGAAGGTTTTTTTATCTTAAAGTTTCAAAATGAAACCGATGATATTCAGACCTTTAGCAGGGAAATAAATCTTAATTTTATTCAGTTTCATTTTTGTGTGAAAGGAACAGCAAACTTTTCTTTCAATGAAGATGCATATACACTACCCCTTAGAGAGGAAAATGGGTTATTGTTATACAACCCACAGCGTGATTTACCATTAAAACTTTCGGTCTCATCACATTCTTGGGTATTATCGTTATTGCTCCCTATTACAAAATTCCATAGTTTATTTTCTTCAGAAGCAAGTTATATTTCATTTTTAAGTGAGGATAATAAAAACAGAAAATATTATAAAGACAGTCATATAAGCCCATCTATGTCAATTGTGCTCAATCAATTAATAAATTATAATCTTCACCCTAGTATTAAGCCTCTATACTTTAAAGCAAAGGCATATGAGTTATTGAGTCTTTACTTTAACAGACCAGCTGAAGTAGATATTGAGCAATGTCCATTTTTAATAGATGAAGAGAATGTGGTAAAAATTAAAAAGGCTAAGCAAATTATTATTGCTAAAATGGCAGACCCTCCAACTTTACAGGAGTTAGCAGATGAAATTCAACTTCCAATAAATAGACTTAAAGAGGGCTTTAAGCAAATTTACGGAGATAGTGTTTTTAGTTTTCTTTTTGATTACAAAATGGAAGTTGCCAGACAATTACTAGCAACAGGTTCTTACAATGTAAATGAAGTAGGTCTTAAAGTTGGGTACAGTACTGCAAGCCATTTTATTGCTGCATTTAAGAAGAAATATGGTACCACTCCTAAGAAATTTGTGATGGGGCTTAGCTCGTAATCTACTAGATTAATGTTGAAATTAATAAACCCGCTAGATCAAAACTTTAGAAGGGCTGAGTTTACTTATTTAATAATTAACTTAATCTATAGTTGCCTTTTTATAACTTCGATTATTAGCGGTATTTTTGTACTATCAAAATAAATTGAAATATCTATTCGAGCATTATTTGAAAAATCAAATACATTGATTTTGAGAATACCAAGCGCAGTGTTCGAGAACTATATCAGTTTTTTGATGTTTCAATAACCTCTCGACTGCGCTCGAGGAGCAATGAAGAATTATGAAAGGTGTTCTCCTAGTTAACTTAGGTTCTCCAGATAGTACTAACCCAAAAGATGTAAAGAAGTATCTTGACGAGTTCTTAATGGACCCGCGCGTAATAGACCTTCCTAAATGGGCTAGGACATTATTAGTAAAAGGAATTATCTTAAATACACGCCCTAAAAAGTCTGCAGAAGCTTATGCTAAGATATGGTGGGAAGAAGGCTCACCACTTATAGTTATTTCAGAAAGGCTAAAAGAAAAAGTACAGCAAAAATTAAATATTCCCGTCGCACTCGCCATGCGGTACGGAAGTATGTCCCTCAAAAAGGGATTGCAAGAACTGGTAGATCAAGGAGTGACAGAAGTAAAAACAATTCCGCTTTACCCACAGTTTGCGATGGCTACTACTGAAACTATAGATGTAAAAGTAGATGAATTAGTAGCAGAGTTTTTTCCGCAGTTAAAAATCACAAGAACGCCTGCCTTTTATAAAAGAGAAGATTATATTGAAGTACTTTCAAAAAGTATTGCTGAAAAATTAGAGGGACTTGACTATGAGCACATTTTGTTTAGTTACCACGGTGTCCCAGAACGGCATATTAGAAAAAGTGATATTACTAATGGTAATTGCAAAATGAATGGCAAATGTTGTTTTAAAATGGGTTCTGAACAACATGAATTCTGTTACCGCCATCAATGCGAAATTACGACTGTGAATGTCGCTAAAAAGTTAGGATTAAAAAGAGGCACTTACACTACTACTTTTCAATCTAGATTAGGATTTGACCCATGGCTTAAACCTTACACAGACCGCACTATTGAGCGTATGGGAAAAAATGGAATTAAAAAAATGGCAATTGTTACACCAGCGTTTGTAAGTGATTGTCTAGAAACCCTTGAAGAAATTGCTATGGAAGGCGAAGAGATTTTCCATGAAGTAGGAGGTGAAGCGTTTACGGTTATCCCGTGTCTCAATGATAGAGATGACTTTGCAGATGTACTGGTTTCTATGGTAGAAGAATGGCGTATTGTGAATGTAGATAAAGCGATAGCATAAAAAAAGTGGGCCCTAAGACCCACTTTTGAATTTCAATTTAACTTAACTAAATTTCTGAAAAAAATTATCGTATAATTAGTTTTTGTGAATGCGTAATCTCGTCGCTACTCACTTTTACTATGTAAACACCTGTGTTGTATGTGCTTGTGTTAATTTTTGGAAAGGAAGCTAGGTCTATTTTACTAGCAAATACCTCTCTACCGTTCATATCATAAATTTGCACCAATGCATCTCCAGCCGCTTTGTTTGAATAGATGTTTATTACATCGTCTGCTGGATTAGGGTAAATACTAAATACTACCTCGTCAAAGTCCACCGTGGAAAGTACGGCTTCACAATCTGTCCCTCCAGGGACATTGATGGTAAAATCTTCTACTTGATCCAATCTACTTTGCGAAGTACCTTGTAGAGCCAGAGCTCCAACACCTCTTCTAGCAAATACTCCTCTAATAATACATTCATTGGCACCACCATACAGGAGTTGGTCTGCTTGTAAAATAGCATTCCTGCCATCTACAAAACCAACGTTACCACAGGTTTGTAGTTTCAAACCGTCCATTACAAGCTGTGTTGCTATATTATTTCCTCCAGTTCCATAATAAAGGTCTGGGTCAAAACCGTGTTCATTAATCAAGGCCCAATGTAAGTCCCAAATAATGGTTGCCCAAATAAATCCCACACCGTGGGGTACGGTAATTTCTTCGTTTGGTAAGTCTCCGTAGGTATAATCGTTTACGGCAAAGTCTGTCGAGTAACGAGCGGGTCTAATTCCGCTACCTAGCACATCCTGCCCTAAAACATAGGTTCCAATTCCTCTGGGTTGCTCTGCTGTGTCGTCAAGTTTTTGTGTGGTTATTAAACCAGCCCAGTCACTCCATCCTTCACCCATTTGCTCTTCAAAAGCCTGACTTAATAAGCAATCAAAACGTTCTCTACCACCGGTAAGCCTTGTTGAGATACCGTGTGCGTACTCGTGTGCTATAATTCCTTGGTCAAAATCCCCGTCTTTTTGTATGGTATCTTCAATAGGGCCTCTATCTACAACCCTACCTTCTATGGTTTCACCTCCATTAATAGCTTGAATCAGCGCATCTCCGTCTTCAAAAGAAATAGAAATTGAAGGAATTGTAATTGGTGTAGAAGGTTCTCCGCCACCCACAACAGGTCCGTCTCCGGGAACGTTATTTACAATAATAGCTGCAATGGCACCAGCTTCTTGAGCAAGTCTAATTTTTGTGGCAAACGTACAAACACCCCTTCTTATAATAGCGATATTACCGTTTAGGTCTGCTGCGTTTACAGCTGCTGTACAACCATCATCCGTATCTGGACTAGGCCCTGGTGTTCCTCCGTCGTCACCCAAATATATTCCTCCATCGTCTTCTACCACAATAATATTTGCCTGTACAATGGGATCTGTTTCCCTTGGGATAGGTACAAATGGAAAACGAGTGGAAGCATAGGTTCCTTCAAAACCAGAAGGAGGTAGTACTTCTAGGAATTCTCCAAATGGAGCAGCACCCCACAAAAACATTTGCATTCTTGGATTGGCGCCATCCAATGATGTTGCCATATTTGCATTATTAAGGCCACTTCCATCCTGCGCTTCGGCATTTACCGAATCTCCATTAAAAGGAATAATTCCATCCCCGTCAAAACGCCCATAGTCTGTTTCCTGGAAGTTTCCACTAGACTCATCAAAACCGTAGTTGTAAAAAATATCGTGTATGTAGTTATTCCAAACAAAAAGGTTAACTATCACAGCATCTTGGTATGTGATGGGTTCTTGAGAAAAATCTACAGGATAATCAAAAATTAATGGCGAACTACTTTCAGTTGCAAAAGCATTTGGAGAGGTAGGTGCATCGTTATCTGTAGTGTCTTCATACGCAGAAACATTGTTTCCTTGCGTAAAATTTGTTTCCGCCCCTGCAAGGCCATCTAAATCATGCCACCCAAAAGGAGAGGGTATCTCTACATCCCCGGGTTGGGTGCTAATTATTGCAGGCTCGTTAATAATGGTACGCTCACCATGAATAGGAGACTCTACACGCAATGGGTAAGCATTGTAAGATGAATTGTCAAAAAGAATGGAAAAAGCTCGGCTTTCATTTGTAGCGTCGTTTTTCGCCTTGAGTAAAACAGATTCTTTATTTGTAGAAAAGGTATGCGAGTGTGATCTGTGATCGTGCGGTTTGGCGTCCGTCACACGGTTATCAAAATTACATGTAAGGTTTAGGTCTGCCTTGAAGATTAAATCCCCATTACTGGCATTAACCCTAGCTAACCACCAATGCAATCCTGGGTCTTTTACAATGACCTCATAGGTCAACTCATATTGATTATTTTGATTTTTCTGATAGTACAAAGGCCTAAAAAAGTTACTGTTATTTACGTTGGCCAGTAGTACATCGTCCCTAGTAT
>CAYGMB010000011.1:17408-20836 GCA_964350765.1 uncultured Flavobacteriaceae bacterium | reverse complement strand
TTTTTGATTTTTATGATAGATTAAAAACCGTTTCAAAAGGATATGCTTCTTTTGATTACTCTCCAATTGGAATGAGAGAATCTAAGCTAGTTAAAGTTGATGTTCTATTAAACGGAAATGTTGTAGATGCCCTTTCCGCATTGCTTCATCAAGATAATGCCTATGATATTGGTAAGAAAATGTGTGAAAAATTAAGACAATTAATCCCAAGGCAACAATTTGATATACCAATACAAGCTGCCATAGGAGCAAAAATAATCTCAAGAGAAACCGTAAAGGCTCTTAGAAAAGACGTAACTGCAAAATGTTATGGTGGTGATATATCACGTAAAAGAAAATTATTAGAGAAGCAAAAGAAAGGGAAAAAACGTATGCGTCAAGTGGGTAACGTAGAAATTCCTCAAGAAGCATTTATGGCGGTATTAAAATTGAACGATTAGTTTTAGAAAAAACGCATAACTACCAAAAACCGAAGCTTAATAGCTTCGGTTTTTTTTGTACTTTTCAGTTATGAGAAGTACTTTTTGTTTATTTACTTTTTTGTTTTTAACCTGTCTATGTGCTTCTCAGACAGAGAATCCACATATTGATTCTCTTATTCAAAAAGCAAATTTTTATAATTATAAAAATCAGGATAGTTCATTATTTTATTCAAAAAAGGCACATAGTTTAGCAAAAACCAAACAAGACACTTTTTTAATTGCAGCTGCTGGATATTACTATTCTTTCTACTTAATCTCTTCAAACTTATTTGAAGAAGCTATAGCGGTTTTAAATTTTAATATTACACATTCCAAAGTACTCCCAGAAGTCCTTATGGGCAACACATTTTACAATCTTGGTTCTATTTCCTATTTAAAAGAGGTCTATGATGATGCCATTGAGAACTACCTAGTTGCACAAGATTATTATTCTGTTTCAAGTAATAAAAAAGGGCTAGCCAGAACACAGCTTCAATTAAGTATTATTTACAATAAGTTGGGTGATACAGAAATGGAAAATTACTTTGCTAATTTATCACTAGAGTCTTCTCAAAATAACGAGCACGGCACTACAAAAATCACTACAGAAGAGAAAATTGAATTGTTGCAGAAACGATTAACTACAACTCCAGCTCTTTCAGACAAAATAAAAAGTATGTTGTTATATAGTTTAGCTCGCAATTACTTTGAGAATGGAGCCACCAACGAGGCTATTTCTTATTTTAAAAAATCTCTTTCTCTTAAAGAAAAAATTGGCTTTACAAATTTAACGGTTGAAACTAAAGTTTACATTGCTGAAGGTTATTTATTGCTGAAAGAGTATAGGGAAGCATTAGAGGTGGTTTCTAACTTAACATATTCAGAAAAAAGAAAAAGTCCTTTAAAAATAGAGAATATTTTTACTGAAGCTCATAAAGGCCTTGGTAATTATGAAGAAGCATTATTTCACAATCAAAAGCTCTCTTTTTTACAAGACAGTATTAATGCTCTTGATGAAAATATAAAGATTGCAAATATTACAGCTAAGTATAATACTGCCGAAAAAGAGAAACAAATTATCTCTTTACAAAAAGAAAATGAGATTGCTTTCCTTGAGGTAAGTACACACAAAAAAAATTGGATTATTGCATTAATTATATCTCTTATCTTGTTAGCCACTACAGTTTGGTTTATTAAAAGATGGAGAGGTTCAGAAAAAAGAATAGCACTTGTTGAAGAGCAAAAAAACCTAATTGAACAAAAAGTAGAAGCGCAACATTTACTGTTAAAAAGCAAGTCTAAAGTCTATCTAAAGGATTTACACTTTGTTAAGTCCGATGGTAATTATGTTGAGTTTCATTCAATTTCAAAAAAAACGCTAGAGAGGGAAAAACTCAAAGAGGTTTTAGAAAAATTACCGCCCAATTTTGTTAGAGTACACAGGTCTTATATTGTAAACAAAAATCAGATTAAGTCTTTTAACAGTAGTACGGTTTTTTTAAAATCTGGACACGAAATACCATTGTCTAGAACCTACAAAGAAAACCTCTAAACCAGTAGCCGTTATTCATCACGCTTTTTTAGTCATTCATCACATTAATTTGTAACTATCTGGTTTTCAGAACATATTTGGATACAACTTTTAAAATCCAAAAACAATGAAAACTAGAAATCTATGGGTCTTTATTGTGCTTATTATTACACTTCAAGCAACAGCCCAAAACAAAAAAAACAAATATTCAGAGGCAGGTAAGGCATTACAAAAAAACTTCTTGCAAATGCTTGAAAACCCAAACCCTATTGCGGTAGACAAAAAAAAGGATACTGCTCCATGCGAACCTTTTTTATTACTGGATCAATTTACTATGTCCGACTTGCAACCAGACACTAAACCTTTTGAAACTTACTTTAAAAATGTTGTTGAAGACTACAACAAAAAACTCAATGTATTAAAAGACAATATTATTTTAACCACTTCATCAAATCCAAACGAAAGTTACCTTGCTGCTGTGAGTAGAAACAGAAGGTTTAAAGACTTTGCAGAGGATATTACTGGGCTTAAAATTCTTGATATTAACAAAAAGGACAAGGATATCCTTCTTGACTTTTATGTAAACCACCCACTAAAAGCCCCCACAACAGTAACAACTAAAGGCGAGAAAATAGCAACTGCTAAAATTGCAGAGTGCTATGCTACGACAAAACACACGTTAACACCTAGTAAGTGGAAATATCCTAAAGTGACATGGTTTATAAAAACTATAGCAACCATAACTTGTGATTGTGTAGATGACTATAATTTTAATGAAGTTAATGAAGCTATTTTTGAATATAATGCCTTTGTAAATGGAACAATAACAACTTCAAAAATTGATTTTGAAAAAACAAAAGCGCCAAGCCTTAGCTTAGAAAAAGTGAGTTGTTGTCCAGAAAATGAAGAACCAAATGAAGATGCATCTATTGATTTACCTAAAAATGAGTTAGTTTCTCTTCCAGAACATACACTTGAGGTTAATGGGGGTGTTGGTTTTGAGCAAGACCTAGAAGAGGTTAGTTTTTGTATTGGTGCAGAATATCTATTTAACATAACCAATCTAGGTGATAATCCCTTATACGTTGGCGGTATTGCAAAATTTGCGTCAACAAGCTTTATGGACTTTAGTAACACAACAATAAGTGTTGGTCCAACAGCACAATTATTTACACCTATTTCCGTAAATGGTGATACTCATATAACCAATGGGTTAACCGCGGTATATGCCTTTGGAACAAATGACAATAATGGGTTTAAGGATGACATCTCTGGGTATCAAATTGCCTTAAATACAGGGTTAAATGTTAAGGTCTCAAACAATACTTCTATTAGTCTAACAATTCCAATAATATCATATCAAAATCTAACTTTTAAACCCAATCAAGGAGGACAAACTATTAATGTAAAGAATACGACAATTTTACTCAATAAAA
>CAYGMB010000011.1:1211-17398 GCA_964350765.1 uncultured Flavobacteriaceae bacterium | reverse complement strand
GGGGTGTGTGTGTTTTATTTCTTTGCTTTGCTTCGTATCTTTGTTGCTCCTTTCTTTGCTTTTTATTCGTTCCTTGTCTTTTTTTGTTTTCTTCCAAGGTTGCGTTGTTTGCGAATTTTACTCAATAAAAACAATCCGGTTACAATTGGGGTGCGTTTTGGGCTATAATATTTTCATCTTAAAATTTATCATTATGAAAACTAAAATTATAACAATATTTATTTTACTTTTTTCTTGGTCTGGTTATTCTCAAATGAATGACTCAATAGTAAAAAAACTAAATAAAAGTGTTAGCAGCAATATTGAAAAAATGTTGACATCTGCCTTTTATCCTAAGTATGACTTATCATCCTGTAAGCCATCAGAGTTTTATAAGGGTATAGACAAGTCTAATATATATATTAATGATATCCTTACTGGGGTACATTGGAAAGCGTTTAAAGAAACCCTAAGATTACCTCCATTAAAAGATAATTATGATAAAGGGCTTTATAATACTCTTCACGACAAGGCGATAGATCTTTCTATCAAAAATAAAAAAGCGTCTAGCTTTATTAGAAGCTTTACTGGCAAAGAACTAGGTGATGTTAATGTGGATGATCAAAAAAAGTTAAGAATGCATTTTAACATCCTAAAGAAATTAACTTTCAATGAAGTTTTAGGGGATAACAAATTTACTGATGGTGATTGTAGTCTAACAGCAAGAAGCTATATAAAATTAAGAGAACTTAAGTTAGGCCCTGTAGTTTGGGAATACTACACAAAAATTTTCGTGAACTGCACGTGTGGAGAAGCTGCTACAAATACTTCATTAAAAGAGGCTGACTTTACAGTAGAAGCAACTTCTACTGGAAAGCTTTCTTTTAATACATTAGAGCTAGGCAAGGTTGAGAAAGCTGTTTTAGACATTAAGAATACAAAATGTTGTGGAAACACTAATGATGAAGATGCAAGTATACAAGTTAATCCAAATGAAAATATATCATTACCAGAACAAACAATTGGTTTTAGCGGAGGTATTGGTTTTGAACAAGATTTTGAAGAAACAAGTATATGTCTGGGGGCAGAGTATTTATATAATGCTACCAATATAGGTAATAGCCCATTTTTTGTAGGAGCAAATGCTCAGTTTTCTACCACAAGCTTTATGGATTTTAGTAATACTTGGGTAAGTATAGGGCCAACTGCACAACTTTTTTGCCCAATTACTCCTAGTGAAGAAGTGCATATGACAAATGGTATTAATGCTAATTACATATTTGGCACAAATGACAACAATGGTTTTAAAGACGATATTTCTGGATTTGGGATATCTATAAACACAGGACTTAACATACAACTCAAAGAAAACTTCTCTATTAGTTTGGTTGTTCCTGTAATTTCTTATCAAAATCTAACTTATGATGCTCAAGATGGAGAAGGGTCTGTAGATGTTAATAACACTTCGGTATTACTTAATAAAGAAAATCCGGTAAAAGTTGGCTTGAGAATTGGATTTTAAAAGTGTTCTCTTAAGCTATATGAGGCCGTCCTAGGACGGCTTCTTTAGTTTCCGCACACAGCGCCTGCATCTTCAAGTCCTGCAAGATATACATCATAATCTGTGTTAGTATCCTCGCCATTTACAGAAGCGTTTCCGCTACTTTCTCTACATACCTCAAATGTAGCTGTTTGCTCAGAGGAACAAGTAGTGCAAGTGCGGCTATCATCATCTTTACAGTTATAGAAAATAGTAATTAGAAATAAATAAAATATTGTTTTACGCATAAGTGCATCTTTGTTACAACAACGAGTTAAATTATCGTTTATTCTGTATTATTTTCCTCCTTACTACCTTCTCCTTTAGTAGCAGTCATGACATCTTCTAAATCCATAGGCTTTCCTAAATAAACCAAACTATCTCCTTCATTAACTTCTATTTCTTCTGGCTTAGAAATAATAGAAATTGTATTCTTAGCATTTTTCAAAAATACTGGGATAGCATTTTCTTCTTCTTCAATTATCTTAAAAACTTTCAAAAACTGTTCTTTGTTGTTTATTTCAATTTCTTGAATAGAAGGAAATTTTCTTGCAATATTTGTAAATTTTAAATAATCGTGGGTTCTAGAAAACACTTCTTCAGGTAATTCCATAGAGCTTCTCATTTCATCAGAGGAAATAAGTCTAAAAGTTCCATTTTCACCAAACTCAGCTCCAAAACGAGTTGTTGCTTGTTTGTTTATTTCATCATTACCCGTCATAGCTATTAAATAACCCACGTCGTTTAATTCAATATTATCTGTTAAGTCATCCGAATAAATATTTGCATTAAGAGCATCTATACCTAACTCTTTAGCTTTATTAATGTTGAATCGGTTAGAATCTACTAATACAACGTGTCTGTCATTTTTTTGAAGATATGAGGCTATTAATCTTGAAACCTTTGATGCACCAACAATCATAATTCCATCAGAGGTTTTTAAGAAAACTCCAACGAGTCTGGCAAATAGTCTTGCGGTTGTTGCGTTGAGAAGTACTGTTATCAATACTACCGCGAATACTAATGGAGTAATATATTCAGCACCAGGCACACCTTTTGCTACTAGCTTTGTCCCAAATAAAGATGCAATACCAGCTGCAACAATACCTCTAGGGCCTACCCAGCTAATAAATAGCTTTTCATTAGTTTTTAGGGTTGAATTTGTGGTGCTTAGAAAAACACTCAACGGGCGTAAAATAAAAATTACAACAGCTATTAAAATTGCAGTATTCCAGTTAAAAATAAGCATTAGGTCATCCAGACTAATATTTGCAGCTAATAATATAAATAGTATTGAAATTAAAAGAACACTTAAAGATTCTTTAAAATACAGCAGCTCCTTAAGGTTTGGTAAATCACTATTTCCTAAAAACATTCCCATAACCACCACCGAAAGTAATCCAGACTCATGTGCAAATAAGTCACTCTCCACAAAAATTAACAATACTACGGATAATGACACTACATTAAGCAAGTAGTGAGGTATTAGTTTTTTCTTAATTGAAATATAAAGCGCATATCCTCCCGAGATTCCAAAGGCAAAACCAACAACTACAATTTTACCAAACTCTAATAATGCTTGTTTTGTAAAGCCACTATCACCTTCTACGCTAATAAATTCAAAAACCAAAACAGCAACCAAGGCACCAATTGGGTCAATTAGTATTCCCTCCCATTTTAATACAGCAGATACATCTTTTTTAAGTGGTATGTTTCTTAAAATTGGGGTGATTACGGTTGGACCTGTTACGATGATAAGCCCTGCAAACAAAAATGAAATACGCCAGTCTAGACCATAAATGTAATGCGCAGCAACACCTGCTCCAATAAAGGTAATAGCAGCTCCTAAGCTTATCAACTTTCCTATTACAGAGCCAACTTTTTTAATTTCACCTCGTTTAAGTGTTAAGCCTCCTTCAAATAAGATAATTCCAATAGCAAGTGAGACAAAGTAAAACAGGTTTTCACCAGGAAATAGCCCGTTTCCACCTTCATAGATGGGCTGTATCCATTGCTTTCCACTTTCTGAAAGCATGGTTGAAATTGGACCAACAAAAAGTCCTATTAAAATTAAGGGTAAAATTGCTGGTATTTTAAATTTCCATGCAACCCATTGTGCTAATATTCCTAAAATTATAATGCCAGCTAGTTCTACCATTTTTTATTTCTAAATTTTAAAAACAACAAAATACTGTAAAAAGATTAAAAATGCTGGAAATTTTTATTTCAATTTTTCTTCTTACTTAATTTCTTAATAAACACTTAACGAATAAGGTGGTTAGCCCACTTTTTTATATTTTGCGGCTTCTATGAAATTATACCCAATAGAGGCAGGAAATTTTAAACTGGATGGTGGAGCAATGTTTGGTGTAGTACCAAAATCTCTGTGGACAAGAACCAACCCAGCAGATGCCAATAACATGATTGATATTGCGGCACGATGCCTTTTAATTGAAGAAGGTAACAGGCTTACGCTTATAGATACAGGAATGGGCAACAAGCAAAGCGATAAATTTTTTGGGTACTATTATCCTTGGGGAGAGCACTCTCTTGATGCCTCTCTTAAAAAATTAGGGTTTCATCGTGACGATATTACTGATGTTTTTATGACGCATCTACACTTTGACCATTGTGGTGGTTGTGTAAATTGGAATAAAGACAGAACAGGATATGAACCTGCTTTTAGAAATGCTACTTTTTGGACCAATAAAGACCATTGGGAGTGGGCAACAAAACCTAATAGAAGAGAACGTGCTTCTTTTTTATCTGAAAATATTTTACCAATGCAAGAGAGTGGTCAGCTTCAATTTTTAAAAGGCCCTCAAAAAGGTCTTGTGGATGAAACTGTAAACTTTTCTGAAGCTGACGAATTAGATTTTGGCGTTTTTTTTGCAGATGGACATACCGATAAGCAAATGATACCGCTTATAACTTATAAAAATAAAACTTTTGCTTTTATGGCAGACTTATTGCCAACTGTAGGACATCTACCGCTCCCATTTGTAATGGGATACGACACGCGCCCTTTGCTAACGTTACCAGAAAAAGAGCTATTTTTAAACGCGGCGGCAGATAATGGTTTTTATTTGTTTTTAGAACACGATGCTCACAATCAAATTATAACCGTTAAGCACACCGAAAAAGGGGTGCGGTTAGATAAAACATACACTTGTAAAGAACTTTTTTAAAATTGAATATGAATATGAAAAATCTAAAATTCTCAATAGCTGCTATCGCAGCTACTGCTCTATTGTCTAGTTGTGGTGGAGGTTCAGCTCCTATAGTTGCAACTCCAATTGAAAATATTGACACAACACCTTTAAAAATAACGCCACTTACAGAAGCGCAATTAAAAACTTGGGGAGCGGCAGACTTGGTTGCAGATACTATTCCTGGTATGAGTGTTACTAAGACATATAATGAGCTTATTAAAAATAAAAAAGGGCAAAAAACTATTGTCGCTGTCATAGATAGTGGTATAGACATCGAGCACGAAGATTTAAAAAATGTAATCTGGAATAATGAAGATGAAATCCCTGGCAATGGCATAGACGATGACAATAATGGTTATGTAGACGATATACATGGTTGGAACTTTTTAGGAGACATTGTTGGCGAAAACATGGAATATGTGAGAATAATTAAGAAGCTAGAGCCGAATTTTAAAGGAAAAACTGAAGCTTCAATTAGTGCTGCAGACAGAGAATCTTTTGCGTTGTATAAAAAAGCTAAAGCCGAATTTGAAAAAGAAAGTCAAGAAACCAAGGCTGGTAAAGCTCAATATGAGCAAATCTTATCTCAAGTAAAGCCAGCACACCAA
The DNA here is from genome assembly GCA_964350765.1 of uncultured Flavobacteriaceae bacterium. Lineage (GTDB taxonomy): Bacteria > Bacteroidota > Bacteroidia > Flavobacteriales > Flavobacteriaceae > CAYGMB01. Next base: position 12,059 of record CAYGMB010000011.1, on the reverse strand, counting down.
GCTATAAGTAAGAAGCTTGGAAAAGAAGACTATACGGCAAAAGAGCTTGCGGGTATTTCTAACCCTTCGGCAATGGAGCAACAACAAATAGGCATGTTAACTCAAATGTTGTCTTTTGGAGATACTGTTCCTGGAGTTATCAAAGAATTACAAGGAGGAATCGACTATTTTTCTGGAAGACTAGAAACACATTTTAATCTTGAAAAAGATTTTAGATCTGTTTTAGGCGATAACCCAAACGACATTAACGATACCAACTATGGAAACAATGACGTAGATGGTCCAGATCCTAAAAAAGAAGACGCAAGACATGGAACCCACGTAGCTGGAATTATTGCGGCTCAGCGCGATAATGGCTTGGGAATACAAGGCGTTGCAAAAAATGTTGAAATAATGGTGTGCCGTGCTGTTCCAGATGGTGATGAGTATGATAAAGATATTGCATTAGCAATTAGATATGCGGTAGATAATGGAGCAAAAGTTATTAATACAAGCTTCGGAAAATACTATTCTCCACACCCAGAATGGGTTTGGGATGCTATAAAGTATGCAGCGTCTAAAGACGTATTAATTGTAAATGCAGCAGGGAATGAAGCATTTGACCTTGATGGAATTCAAGTATATCCTAATGACCAAAAAGGAACAGGTTCTGAAATTAGTGCAACTTTCTTAACTGTAGGCGCATTAAATTACAAATATGGTAGTGAAATGGTTGCAAATTTTTCTAACTATGGAAAATCTAACGTAGATGTATTTGCACCTGGTGTAAAAATATGGGCTACAACTCCTTTAAATACTTATGAAAATTTACAAGGTACCTCTATGGCTTCTCCAGCAGTTGCTGGTGTTGCGGCTATGATACGCTCATACTATCCTAGCCTTTCGGCAAAACAAGTAAAAACCATATTGATGGATAGTGGCCTTACTTCGAATACTCAAGTAATTTTAGGTGGTGATCAATCTAGAAAGGATAACTTCAACAACTTATCTACTTCTGGAAAAATGGTTAATATGTATAATGCATTTATCATGGCAGATAAAATATCAAGACAACTTTAAAATCAATATAGATGAAGCTTTTCACAAACTTAATCTGGGCACTTGCCTTTGTGGCAACACTAACAGCTCAAAATAATACTAGTTATTGGCAACAAAAAGTCGATTACAAAATGGACATCGATGTTGATGTTAATAATTGGCAATATAAAGGAAAACAAACCCTAGTTTATACAAACAATTCACCGGACGTATTGGATAAAGTTTTTTATCATTTGTATTTTAATGCATTTCAACCGGGAAGTGAAATGGACGTTCGTTCTAGAACGATAGCAGATGCAGACGGAAGAGTAAAAGACCGTATTTCTAAGCTAGCGCCTAATGAAATTGGTTATATAAAACCAACCTCACTAACCCAAGACGGAAAGCCTTTGGAGCATGAGGTGGTAGGAACTGTTTTAGAAGTGCAATTAAATACCCCTTTACAACCAGGAGCCAGTACAACGTTTATGATGGAGTGGGATGCGCAAGTGCCAGTACAAATTAGACGAAGTGGAAGAAACAATGCTGAAGGCGTTGCCCTTTCAATGACACAATGGTATCCTAAATTAGCCGAATATGACTTTCAAGGTTGGCATGCAGACCCATACATTGCTAGAGAATTTCATGGTGTTTGGGGTGATTTTGATGTAACAATTCATATAGACGAAGACTATGTTGTTGGAGGTTCAGGATATAATACTGAAAATGTAAAAAACGGGAAAGATTTACCCTCAATAAAAAAAGGAAAAAAAGGAAAACGAACTTGGCGTTTTCTAGCTCCTAATGTTCATGATTTTACTTGGGCAGCAGACAATGAGTATATACACGACCAGTATGATGGTCCTAATGGAGTAACGTTAAACTTCTATTACAAAAACAACCCAGATATTTTAGAAAACTGGAAAAACCTGCAGCCTAAAACAGCTGCTTTAATGGGTTTTTTCAATAAAAATATTGGTGAGTATCCGTACAAGCAGTATTCTGTAATACAAGGTGGAGATGGTGGTATGGAATATGCTATGTGTACTTTAATCACTGGAGAGCGTAAGTTTGGAAGCCTAGTTGGCGTTACCTCACACGAATTAGCACATACTTGGTTTCAATTTTTATTAGCAACCAACGAAGGTAAACACGAGTGGATGGATGAAGGTTTTACTGTTTACATTTCTGATGAAGCTATGAACATGGTAATGGATCAAAAAAGTAATAACCCGCATACAGGTTCTTACAGGGGCTATAACTTTTTAGCAACAAGTGGCGAAGAGCAACCTGCTACTACCCACGCAGATCGCTACGCAACCAATCGTTCTTATGGTATTACGGCTTATAGTAAAGGAGCTGTTTTTATGGCACAATTAGGCTATGTTATTGGTGAGGATAAGTTAAAAGAAACAATTAAAAAGTACTATAAAGATTGGGCGTTTAAGCACCCTACTCCTAACGACTTTATTCGTTGTGCAGAACAGGTTTCTGGGCTAGAGTTAGACTGGTATTTAATGGACTTTATGCAAACAACCAATGTAATTGACTACAGCATTAAAACTGTTGAAACTAGAAAAGATGCTACAGTAGTTACTTTAGAGCGTCTAGGGCTTATGCCAATGCCAATAGACTTGTTTGTAACCTACGTAGATGGTACACAGGAGTTGTTTTATATTCCGCTACAAATGATGCGAGGAGAGAAAAACAAACAAATCCCTACAAGAAAAAGAACCATCGCAAAAGACTGGGCTTGGGCATATCCCACTTATGAGTTATCAATACCAAGCGCTAAAAAAGTACAAAGTATAGTAATAGACCCGTCACAACGTATGGCAGATATTAACCAAGACAATAATACTTGGAAGGCAGAATAAGCCTTTTACTTGTATAGTAAAAAAAGACCTTTTAGAGAGCTATTGTCCTGAAAGGTCTTTTTTTATATTTACACTATGAACCAATCCTTCTCTAAAACTCAAAAACTTAAGAGTCGCAAAACAATTGCGAGGCTATTTGATGAAGGAAAAACAGTCACGAAATTTCCAATAAAGGTCTTTTATTTACCACAACAAGACCATTTAGAAAACCAAGCAGCTTTTGCAGTTCCAAAGCGAAATTTTAAGCTTGCTATAAGTAGAAATAGAATAAAAAGGCAGCTTCGAGAAGCCTACCGGCTTAAAAAAGAAACACTTGAAAGCAATACTAACACGAAATTTGCGCTATTGTTTTTGTATCTTGGTAAAACAAATGTGCCTTATGCCCAAATAGAAAAAGCGGTGACGGTACTTTTAAAAAAGCTAGCAGATGAAAACAATTAGCACACTCCTATTTTTATTTATTGCTGCCTGTAGCGGTAACCCTAACTATGAAAGTGATACAGCCTATTTAGAAGAGAGTTACATTGAAGAGTCTACAGTTCAAACTAAACAAGCTCCAGAAATTCAAGAAGAAACAGAGCAAAAAATTATAAAAACAGCAAACCTCAGCTTTGAGGCAAAAGACCTTGAGGAAACGCATGCTCGAATACTTCAGTTGGTTAAAAACCATAAGGGTATTATTCAACAAGATAATGCAGACAAGGGATACAATAGACTAAGTAGGTATCTTACTGTTAGAGTGCCTTCAGAAAACTTTCAAGATTTTATAAATGAGGTTTCAGAAGGTGTCTCTTATTTTGACCAGCGCAATATTTCAAGACAAGATGTTACTGAGGAATTTGTAGACCTCGAAGCGCGTTTAAAAGCAAAAAGAGAGCTTGAGAATAGATATTTAGAGTTATTAAGTCAAGCTAAAAATGTAAAAGAAATTCTAGATATTGAAAGAGAGCTTTCAAAAATTAGAGAAGAAATAGAGGCTAGGCAAGGGCGTTTAGAGTATCTTAAAAGCAAGGTTTCTATGAGCACAGTTACCATTAATTTTTATAAGGTCACTTCAGAAACTGGTGTTACACAATCCTACGGACAAAAAATGATTAATGCCCTTAAAGGCGGCTGGGATGGTATTTCAATGTTTTTTATTGGGTTACTATACATCTGGCCTGTTTTTATATTTGGAATAGTACTATTTATAGTAATACGCTGGCTTATAAAAAGAAAAAAGAAATAGCTTTATCCTTCATTGATCCTGATACTTTTCTTTTAGAAAAAATCGAACAGGGGGATATTTAAAATAAAAGATTATGAAAAAAAGAATTTTAGTTCCCATTCTAGCTATTGGAATATTACTTACTACAGTAAGTTTTAAAAGTGATTTTTTTGAAATTGCAAAACAGATCGAAATATTTACTACGCTCTTTAAAGAGTTAAACATGAATTATGTGGATGAGACCACTCCTGCTACTCTTATGGATAAGGCCATTACGGGTATGTTGGAAGATTTAGACCCTTATACTGTATATTGGAATGAGCAAGAAGTTGAAGATGCGCGTATTAATAACTCTGGGGTTTATACTGGTGTAGGAGCTAGTGTAAAAACTAAAAAGGACCGTATTGTTATAGTGGAGCCTTTTAAAGACTATCCAGCAGATAAGGCGGGTTTAAAAGCTGGTGATGAGATTATAAAAATAGGAAACACAGACTTATCAGATTTTGATGGAGATACTGGAGAGTTGTTAAAAGGAGCTCCAGACTCTGAAATTAAAATCACCTACTTGCGTCAAGGTAAGGAAAACAAAACATCATTAACCAGAGCGGCAGTAGAAGTTAACGCTGTTCCATTTTATAAGTTAATAAACAACGATATTGGATACATCGTTCTTAGGGCTTTTAACCGAAAAACAACAAAAGAAACCAAAGCTGCATTAGTAGATTTAAAAGAACAAGGTGCTAAAAAAATCATTTTAGATTTACGTGGAAATCCTGGGGGGCTACTTAATGAGGCTATTAGTGTGGTTAACTTGTTTGTTGCAAAAGGAGAGGTAATTACAACCACAAAATCTGTAATTGAGAAATACAATAAGGTATATAAAACGACTAAAGAGCCTGTAGATACTGAGATTCCTTTAGTTGTTTTGGTAAATGGCCGAAGCGCTTCAGCAAGTGAAATTGTTTCGGGAGGATTGCAAGACCTTGATAGAGCTGTGATAGTAGGTGCCCGTAGCTTTGGAAAAGGACTGGTTCAACGTCCTAAAAAACTCACTTATGGAACACAACTTAAAGTAACTATTTCTAGGTACTATACTCCAAGTGGGAGGTGTATACAAGCACTAGATTATTGGAATCGTGATGAAAATGGAGACCCAATTCGTCTGGATCCAAAAGAGTATAACTCTTTTAAGACAAAGGGAGGTAGAACTGTTTATGACGGCGGTGGTATTTTACCAGATATAGAAGTAGAAACTGCCGTTTTTAGCCCTATCACAACTGCATTATTAAAAGACGATGCAATTTTTAATTATGCAACAGAATACTACTACAAAAACCAGTTGACAGATTGGTCAAATTTCAATTTTTCTGAAAGTGATTTCCAAGATTTTAGACAATACCTCAATAAAAATGGGTTTGAGTATGAGACAGAAACAGAAAAAGAGTTTGCTGAAGCGCTACGTAGGGCTGAAGATGATGACCTAGATGGAGAAATTAAATCTTCGTACAATCAATTAATGAAAAGTATTGATGTTGCAAAAGAGAAAGCGATTATTGAAAAAGGCGCCGAAATTAAATCCCTTTTAACTGATGAAATTTTAAAACGCTATTTCTACAGAGAAGGCTTATATAACTATCAAGTGGTTAATAATCCCGAAATACTAGAAGCAATATCTGTTTTAAATGATAGTAACAAATATAATCGAATTTTAAAATAATAGTTTGGACTCCTTATTATCCTTTTTTGAAACAATGCCCATTTGGTTAAAAGCTGCATGGGTATTTTTTGTTTTAGGCTTTTTCTGGGTTTTAGAGGGTAATTATTCTTTAGTAAAATTTAATTATAACAAGTGGAAACATGCTAGAACCAACATTGTTTTGCTTCTATTTGTTATGATTATTAATGCAGTTTTTGGAATTATTACACTTCTTGTGGTTGAGTATAGTTCGGCACAAGGATTAGGAGTTTTATATGAAATAGACTTTCCTATATGGGTTGAGCTGTTACTTTCCATTTTGGTATTAGATCTTCTCGCACAATATGGCGTTCATTATTTGCTACATAAGGTAAAATGGATGTGGCGTTTACATATAATGCATCACAGCGACAGGCACGTAGATGCCACCACCGGCACAAGACACCATCCTTTCGATTTTGTACTTAGAGAAACCTTTGCTTTAGTAGCGGTTTTTATTATGGGAATGCCGCTTAGTTTTTATCTTTTTTATAGAATACTAAGCGTATTATTTACCTATTTTACACATGCAAATATTTCACTTCCGCTAGCTCTAGATAAAGGGTTAAGCTATCTAATCGTTACTCCAAATATGCATAAATTTCATCATCATTTTCAACTGCCTTGGACAGATTGTAATTATGGCAATATGTTTTCTATCTGGGATCGAATATTTGGCACATTTATATATGGAGATGTTTCAAAAATAGAGTACGGCTTAGATATTTCTAACCACACAAATGACCAAAGTTTACTAACGCAGTTAAGAATCCCTTTTAACAAAAAAGTGGTCTCAAAAAACTAAAAATCAAAACCTTAACAGCCTATTAACAGGGTTTTTCGTTCTTTTTTGTATAATATGGTTTATGATACAGATAGATAAAGAAGAAAACACGGAAACATTGAAGGAGTCTATTACTTATTTAGAGAATAGAGGATTCGAAAACATCAAAGCAGACATAGAGGGTTATGAAACTCCTAAATCGTATAACAAAAAAGGAAGTGATATTTCTATAACTCCTGATATTGTTGCAGAACGCGCAGGAATAAAACACTACTTTGAGGTAAGTTTAAAATCACAAAAACCAAAGCTATTAAAGTCAAAATGGCGATTCCTAGATGTAGTCTCTAGAATGAAAAATGAGCGTTTTAAAATTATAACCAAAAGAGGGCATTATAAGTTTACCAACGAAATGCTTAAAGACCTTAATCTAGAAAAAAATTTGATTAAGTTGTAATCATAGCTATATGTGGAATTCCGTCTTCTAGGTATTCCTCTCCTACGGGGACAAAGCCATGTGATTTATAAAAATCTATTAAATAGGTTTGCGCCGAAAGTTTAACCTTTTGTGTGGCAAACCTATTTTTTATGGCTTCTAGGGATGCCTTCATAACGTCGTGACCATATCCAAATTTTCTTAAATCCTCTGGTACAACAACACGCCCTATAGAGGCTTTATCAAAATAATCGCCTGGTTTAAAGCAACGTGTGTAGCCAGCTATGCGGGTCGATTTTTTTAAGAAAACATGAAGGGCTTTTTTGTCTTTTCCATCAATATCTTGATAGACACAATCTTGCTCAACGACAAAAACTTCGCTTCGTAGTTGTAAAATATCATGAAGTTCTTCTAGAGTAAGTTCATTAAAAGTCTTAACAAAAAATGTCATTATTATAAATTAAGAACACGCTATTTTGTTAACCCTATTTTGATGGCGTCCTCCTTCAAAATCTGTAGTTAGAAAAAGTTCTACTAACCCTTTTGCTTGAGGAATTGCAGTAAACCTTGCAGGAATACATATAATATTTGCATTATTATGTTGTCGTGTAAGACTAGTAATCTCTTTGTTCCAGCAAATACCCGCTCGTACATTTTGGTATTTGTTTGCTGTCATTGCAACACCATTTGCGCTTCCACAAATTAAAATTCCAAAATCAACCTCATTAGTATCTACCGCTTTTGCAACCGGATGTACGTAATCTGGATAATCTACACTATCTAGAGTGTCGGTACCATAATTTATAACTTCAAAGCCTTTTTCTTGTAACATCTTTACAATAGCAAATTTATAATCGGGTCCTGCGTGATCATTTCCTATAGCTACTTTCATAATTATGCCCACAAAAGTGGGTAACTTTAAATTAAACTTTCTCTAAACAAAGATAATGTATTCATAAAACTAAAAATGGTAGTTAATGTTTAAAATTGAAAACCAACACTTTACGTTTTATTAAAAATAAGGTAACATAGTAGTCAACAATGTTGTTGATATTTGTAGTGTTGAAATGGAAAAAATAATTTGGAATTTACAATCCATTTTTTCTATGTAACTTTTTATGAAAAGTCCATTAAAAGTTAGCTCAATTTACAAGTATTTTTTCTTCAGTTTTTAGTTGGTTTCTAACAACCTTTTAAAAATTATTTATTAAAAATAAGTTGTCAATTTAGGTTATAAACAGTTGTTTATTTAAAAATGTAATTAGTTATTTTTCAATAGATCTAACTCTTAAAATAATGTTAATAACCTATTTAAAAAAGGTAAAAAATCAAAATCAAAACAAATACTAAAAAAGTTATACCCTTTATCAACATCCCATCATCATCATCATTTTATTTTAAAATTTTTAAAAAAAGAAGAAAGATGATTATATAATTGTTGAAAAGTCTTGAGAAAGAACTTAAACTATATTTAACTTAGAAGAATTATTGAGGCGCTCAATAATCTCTTCTGCCTTTGGGATATCTTCTTCATGAACTTTAAGACGAATTCCTCCAAAAGCATTGCTATGGAAAGGTAAGACACTAATCATGGTTTCATTCTGAAAAACAAAACGCACTTGTTCTTGCTCTAGTAAATGCTGTAGTATAGCATACTCACTAGGAAAGGTATAAATAGCAATTGTTTTGTAGTCTTTCATAACCTACAATTTATATGTATTGTTACTAAAGTACTAAATCTTTGTTAGTTATAATACTAGCATAAAAAGAAAGAGTACTTTTGTGTAATACTAAGAAATAACTATGCCGAAACGGAATAAAAGAAGAAAAAGAAAACAAAAAATAGAAGGACTTACCCAAACTATCCTCACAATACTTAGAAAAGACCACGCTAAAACCTATAATTACAAACAGCTAGCTGCAAAGCTTGGAGTGGACGACCCAAGTAGTAGAAATCAAATTATAAAGAAGTTAAAAGCACTACAAGGAAAAGGTACCATTCAAGAAATTGAGCGTGGTAAATACAAAATAACTCCTTCTCAAAATTACTATACTGGAAAGCTAGATATAGCTGGGAGAGGTCAAGGGTATGTTGTTGTAGAAGACCTTGAAGATGATATTTTGGTTAAAAATAAAAACTTAAACAAAGCACTTCATGGTGATACTGTAGAGGTGTATGTTTTTAAACGAAGAAGAGGAGGAAAAACAGAGGGAGAGATTACCAATATTATTAAAAGGAAAACTACAGAGTTTGTTGGGGTTATAGATATACAAGAGAAGTTTGCTTTTGTAGAAATGAGTGATCCTAAAATGTATACAGATATTTTTGTCCCTAAAAAGAATATAAATAATGCAAAGCAAGGTGAAAAAGTATTAGTAGCTATAGAAGATTGGCCTACAAATGCAGATTCTCCTTTTGGTACAGTTATCAAATCATTGGGTATGCCAGGAGAACATAATACTGAGATACATTCTATTTTAGCCCAATATGGATTACCCTATGAGTTTCCTCCAGAAGTTGAAAATTATGCGAATAAATTGGATACAAAAATCCATGATTCTGAAATAAAAAAACGTAGAGATATGCGAGATATCCTAACGTTTACGATAGATCCAAAAGATGCTAAAGATTTTGATGATGCATTATCATTTAAAACGTTAGAAAATGGAAATTACGAAATAGGTATCCATATTGCAGATGTGTCACATTATCTAATTCCAGGAACTGTGTTAGATGATGAAGCATTTGAGCGTGCAACCTCAGTATATCTTGTAGATAGAGTGGTACCTATGCTTCCTGAAATTTTATCTGATGGAGCTTGTTCACTTCGCCCTAATGAAGAAAAATATACATTCTCTGCTGTTTTTGAAATGAATAACAAAGCCGAAGTTATAGATAAGTGGTTTGGACGTACAGTAACGTATAGTGATGCCCGCTTTGCGTATGAAGAAGCACAACATATTATCGAGAGTAATGATTCCCCGAACGCTGCAGAGAAGCTTAATCTTACTATTCCTTCAGAAATTGCATTATTAGGAAAAGAATATTCTGTTTCAAAACCAATTGCAAATGCAATTTTAGAATTAGATAGGCTGGCAAAAATTCTTCGTAAAAAAAGAATGTATAATGGTGCTATATCTTTTGATAAAGTAGAAGTTAAATTTAAACTAGATAGCAATAACAATCCAGATGGAGTTTATTTTAAAGAGAGTAAAGATGCTAATAAACTTATTGAGGAGTTTATGTTACTTGCTAATAGAAGTGTTGCAGAATTTATTGGAAAGCAAGCTGAGAAAAAAACGTTTGTATATAGAGTTCACGACGAACCAGATGATGAGAAAATTGCAGCGTTAGAAAATATTATAAAACGATTTGGATATAAACTAAATACAAGAGATAAAAAATCTACCTCCCAATCTTTAAATAAATTATTAAAAGATGTACAAGGGCAAAAAGAGCAAAACCTAATAGATACACTTGCTATAAGGAGCATGAGTAAAGCAGTTTATACTACAAACAATATTGGTCATTATGGTTTAGCTTTTGATTATTATACACATTTTACTTCACCAATTCGAAGATATCCAGATGTAATGGTACATCGTTTATTACAACACTATTTAGATGGTAAACCTTCTGCAAAGCAAGATACTTTCGAAGATAAATGTCAGCACTCAAGCGATATGGAAAATCTAGCTGCAAACGCAGAGCGTGATAGTATAAAATATATGCAAGTTAAGTTTATGCAAGACCATAAAGATGAAGAGTTTTTAGGTGTAATTTCTGGAGTGACC
>CAYGMB010000011.1:0-1201 GCA_964350765.1 uncultured Flavobacteriaceae bacterium | reverse complement strand
CAAGACTTAAAAGATGACCACTACATTTTTGATAAAGATGAATTTGCAGTAATTGGTCAAAATACCAAAAACGTATATCAATTAGGGGACGAAGTATATGTTAAAGTAAAAAATGCAGATTTAGTAAAGAAGCATCTTGATTTTACAATGCTGGGGCATAGAAATGAAATAGAAGTATAAATTTGTCCGGTTGAGCACATTCGAAACCTAAAAAATTAGTTTATATTTTAAATCAACTGTAACAATCTCAAACACCCCACCTCTTTATAACACAAACTTAAAAACAATACAATGAAATATATTACAACAATTTTAATTTTATTAGTAAGCATAGCATCTTATGCACAGCGAATGGTAGAAAAAGAAGTGGGTAATTTTAATGAAATTAAAGTCTTTGACCTAATAGAAGTAAACCTTATTAATAGTACAGAAAACAAAGTAATCGTTAAAGGAAGAAATACTGAAAGTGTAAAGATTATAAACGATAATGGTATATTAAAACTAAGAATGCAACTAGAAGAAAGGTTTGATGGAAATCAAACTTTTGTAGAAGTATATTACACAGATATTGATATTATTGATGCTAATGAAGGCTCAGAAATAGTTTCTGCTGAAACCATAGAACGAAATAAAATAGAGTTGCGTGCTCAAGAAGGGGGTAGAATAAAAGTAGGTTTACAAGTAAATTTTGCAGAAATAAAATCGGTTACAGGAGGAATAATTGAAGCTTCAGGATTAGCAAAATCTCAAGAAGTTACATTAAATACAGGAGGAATTTTTGAAGGTTCTTCGCTAAAAACACAAGATACTAAGGTAAGAATCACAGCTGCTGGAGAAGCCGAAGTATATGCTGCTCAAAAAGTAGATATTAAAGTTACAGCAGGTGGTGATGTAAAAGTTTATGGTAACCCTAAAGAAATAAACAAAAAGAAATTTGCTGGTGGCAGGATTGTTTTTGTGGACTAAGCCTTTATAAGTAAAAAACATTTAAAACCGTCAAGCATAGAATTTGTACCTTTACAACATTATGTTTGACGGTTTATGGTATGCAGCATTTTATGGATTTCTACTAGCTTTTGCGGTAGGACCTGTCTTTTTTACACTCATAGAAACCAGCATCACAAAAGGCTTTAAAGCAGGTCTTTTTTTTGATTTAGGTGCCATATTTGCTGATATTCTATTTATTTTAATCGCCTATTTT
>CAYGMB010000010.1:16247-21401 GCA_964350765.1 uncultured Flavobacteriaceae bacterium | reverse complement strand
ACACAAATCAAATAAGTCTCATTGGGCATAGTAGAGGTGGAGGTATTGTTTGTATTAAAGCAGAAGAAGATAAAAGAATTAAAAACGTAATTACATGGGCTGGAGTAAGTGATTATAAAAGTAGATTTTTTATTGACTCACCAGAATGGAAACAATGGAAAAAAACAGGTATCACCCATGTTGAAAACGGAAGGACAAAACAACAAATGCCGCATTATTGGCAGTTTTTTGAAGATTTTATGGCTAATGAAGAACGCCTTACAATAAAAAATGCTGTAAATAATCTTAGTATTCCTCTCTTAATCATACATGGAGAAGCAGACTCAACTGTTTTATTAAAAGAAGCTAAAGCACTACATAATTGGAATTCTAATAGTGAAATCTCACTTATTAATGGTGCCGACCACGTTTTTGGAGCTAGCCATCCATGGAATAATGAAGATATGCCCAAAGACCTACAAACTGTGGTGGAGAAAAGTATTTCTTTTTTAAAAGAGAACTAAAAAACTTTAGTCCTGTACTTGTAGTACTAACAAAGGCTTACTAGTATGAAACTCTTTTTTAAGTACTGCATTTTTTTCCCAAAGCTTTTTAAAGAATCCTCTTTTACGGCGAACCACGCATAGCATATCTGGGTTATGACTTTGAAAATGTTCTAATACAGCCTGAAAGGTAGTTGCATTCTCTGAAGTGATGTATTTATTTTGTAATTTTTTAAGTTTTCCACTTACATGACGCATCTTATCTGTGCTTTCTGGGGTCTCTACATGAAGTAAGTTTACTTTTGTATCAAAATTCTTTATAAACTGCCGTACTGGCTTTAAAGTCCTGTTTTTTCTAAATGTTCCGTTTTTAAATGCCATAAGCATAGTGCTTGGTTTTTTAAACACAGACCCCTCCGGAACAATTAAAATTGGGATATTTGTTCCTTTCATTATTTTACCAGAGACATTACCAAGATATACCTCTTCTCGTATAGAATTACTTCTAGGAGATAAAACCATTAAGTCTACAGGGACGTGCTTATTAAATCGTTCAATACTTTCTACAATTCCACCCTTAATTGGATGTGATATAACTGTAACATCTTTAACATCAACTTGAGCTAATACATCATCCAGCCTATTCTTAGTATCCTCTTTAATTATAGCATTAACTTTAGTAAGTCCTCCTACTTTAGAAACTTCTTGAAAAACCGAAATAACATATACGTATGCATCTACTTGCTGAGCTAAATCTATTGCATACTGTAAATTGCTTGCTGAGTTTTTTGAAGCTCCAATAGGTACTAGTATATTTTTCATTAGGATTATCTTTAATTTTAATGCAAAATTAATTTATAATAATGATTACCAAAGCGAAACTTTCAGAAATTGATAAAATTATAACAATTACAAGAGCTTGTGCTGCAAAAATGATTTCTGAAGGTATTTTTCAATGGAATGAACACTACCCCAATAAAGAAGCTTTTATAAATGATTATAATCGAGGCGAACTATATGTATTACATGGCGCTAAAAAAATAATTGGATGTATTACAGTTTCAACGCTCAAAGACAAAGAATATCAAACTGTGACATGGCTTACCCCAGATAATAACAACTACTATATCCATAGATTGGCTGTAGGCCCAAAATACCAAGGGCAAGGATACGCAAAAAAACTGATGGATTTTGCCGAAAAAATAGCTATGCAAAATAATGCTACATCTGTGCGATTAGACACATTTAGCCAAAATCAAAGAAATCAAAAATTTTATGAGGCAAGAGGCTATACGAAACTAGGGAATATCTATTTTCCAAAGCAAAGTAAACACCCTTTTTATTGTTATGAACTCCCGTTTAATTGCTAATTTTGTGTCTTGGCAACTACAGATATCTCCTTTAAACGTATTCAACAACTGGCATTACCTGCCATTGTAGCTGGAATAGCAGAACCAGTACTTTCAAGCACAGATGCTGCTATTGTAGGGAATATTCCGGAGTATGGTACAGAGTCACTTGCAGCGGTAGGAATTGTAGGTACATTTCTTTCAGCTTTAATATGGATATTAGGTCAAACCCGAAGTGCTATTTCTGCTATTGTTTCTCAAAACCTAGGTGCAGGGAATATTCAAAAACTTAAAAATTTTCCAGCACAAGCCGTTTACTTTAATGTTGGATTAAGCATCATTGTTTTAGTATCAACCTATTTTTTTGTAGAAGAAATTTTCACCTTTCTAAATGCTGAAGGTATTATTCTAGACTTTAGTATCGATTACTACAATATTAGAGTATGGGGGTTCCCACTAACACTATTCACTTTTGCAGTTTTTGGACTCTTTCGAGGATTACAAAACACCTTTTGGCCTATGATAATTGCTGCAATAGGCGCTGCTATTAATATCTTTTTAGATTTTGTTTTAGTGTATGGAGTCGAGGGGTTTATAAATCCGTTAGGAGTTGTTGGAGCAGCATGGGCGAGCCTGATTGCTCAAATAATCATGGCTTTGCTAGCTATATTTTTCCTTTTTAAGAAAACAGCCGTTTCGCTTCGTCTACATTTTCCATTTCATCCAGAAATTAATCGTTTAATTTTTATGAGCTTGAACTTATTTGTTCGTTCTCTAGCATTAAATGGAGCTCTTATACTTGCTACTCGAGAAGCTGCTGCTTTAGGTAAAGAGTATATAGCAGCACATACTATTGCCTTTAATGTCTGGATATTTACTGCCTTTTTCTTAGATGGATATGGAGCTGCAGGTAATATACTGGGAGGGAGATTACTAGGTGAAAAAAACTATGCAAGCCTATGGAAATTAACCAAGAAAGTAAGTTTGTACAATTTAGGAATTGCTGTATTATTAACGTTTATTGGTTTGCTTTTATATAAACCCATTGGAGTACTCTTTAATAAAGATCCACAGGTGCTACAAATTTTCTATGGAATGTTTTTCATGGTACTACTATGCTTGCCCTTTAACGCTGGAGCATTTACCCTAGACTCTATTTTTAAAGGATTAGGGGAAATGAAATACTTGAGAAATGTACTTTTAGGTTCTACCCTATTTGCATTTGTTCCAATTCTATATTTTTCTAAATATATGGATTGGGGACTCATAGGTATTTGGGCGGCTCTTATTGCATGGGTTGCTTACAGAGGGCTTGCGCTTTTAATTAAATATCGCAATAAATATTTGCCTCTAGCAAAAAAAGTATAAAAGCCAGGCCGCTCCTCAACAACCTAGCTTTTCATTAAAGAACTCTGTTTGTTAGTGGTTTTTACAAACATAATACTAAACAATAAACTACAGTAAAAATACTACGCCAGTAGAGTTTTCTTACCCAAAAGTTTCTGAAATGCTCTTTTTAATTTTTAAAGCAAAAAAATCCCAAAGTATACATTACATATACTCTGGGAACAATTTAGTTAGTAGTTGAAACTAAATAAAAATTTATTTTACACAAGTTGGTGAAACTGGCAGGTAAAACACATGTTTACCTATAGTTGCCTTATCCGAAAATCCTGTGCCATCTTTTTTGAAGAAAATATATCTTTTTACCATCATTATAGTGCCGTCATTATGCTCATAGACAATATTGGCGTCCATTCCTTTTGCTACAACGTTCTTTACAGGGTAGCTGTTATCATAATTTTCTTTAAAGTCTCTAGCTAACAATACTACTTTGTGTACTTTTTTTACATCTGTAAATTGAAACATAAAAGCATCTTTTACTTCTTTAATCACTTTTGCATCTGTCATACCCGAGCGTCCACAGCGACAATCCGGCCCTTGTAGCGAATTAGACTCGGCAGTAACTTTTAGGTTTATAGTTCCTTCAGCCATAACCGTTGGTACTGCCACACCATCATTGGTAAGTCCCAGGACCTCAACTTTTAAAGGTACGGTTGCACCTTGGGTAAGCTTACCCTTTACCATGCTCAACAACATCCTAAAGGTATCTTCTTGTAGTGTATAATTGGTTGTGTATTCCCCAGAAGCAGAAATTAATGGTGTCCCCAATGCATAATTGGTCTTATCATAATAATGGTAGGCAGAGGCCATTCTTCCATATACTGGAGCATTTTTATCCCTAAGCTCTTGTGTTGTAAACGAAGTGCCAGCAATAGTATATCGAATTTCAAGGTTGTCACAAGTACTACATAACGCTTTTAGGTCTTTATCTAGATAAGCACGCATGTACAAAGGTTGCGTTCCGCCAACCACATGTTCTGTTACTGTTCCAGATGATGTATCTCCGGCAGAATTTTTCTTTAGTAATCTTGAATAAAACTGGATTTTACCAACGTTTGATGCATGCCAAGGGGAATGTACTTTATCTTCTTCTACTTTATCTTGAGCTACCTCTTTTTTAGAGTTTTTCTTATTTCCACTTGTGGCCTGGCTTACTTTATTCTTTAATTTTTTAAAAAATTGTGCTTCAGCATTATAGCCGTTAAACATACATAATGAAAAAATTAAAATTGCTAATTTTGTGTTGATTTTCATGGTGTTAAAATTTAAATTAATTTCTTGATTTTACACCGCAAACTTAGTTGGAGACAAATGGTATTTTTTCTTGCGATTGCTGAAACTCCATTTTCAATTGCTGAAACCTTATTTGATAATACTAAGACGAAAAGCCAATATTATTTACTATATTAAAATAGTGTTTAAGTTTTGTCAAAAAAAGGCCAGACTGCTCCCACAGTCTGGCTACAACACATAAACTTAACAACCATCGGTTAGTAGTGATTGTTTCTTTTACAAAACAAAGTAAAAATAGCAGGGTTTAATCTTTGGTTTATACCTTAACTTCCCAAACTTCGATCTTGACTTCTTAAATATTAAATGTTACTAACTATTTGTAAAAACTCGTCTCTTTTTTCTTTGGATATAGAGACTGTTTTATCATTATCCATCACGATGTAACCTCCATCGCTTTTTACATATTGTTTGATGTACATTATATTAATAAGGTATGATCTATGAGGTTTATAGAATGTTGGTATATCCTCCAATATAGACACAAAATGTTTTAACGGCTTACTTATTAATAACTGTTCGCCATCATTTAAAGAGATTTTTGAGTACATACCGTCTGCCTCGAATAGTATGATAGATTTAAAATCTACAAATCTAATACCGTCGCTTACTGGCAAACCTATTTTATC
>CAYGMB010000010.1:14179-16237 GCA_964350765.1 uncultured Flavobacteriaceae bacterium | reverse complement strand
TCAAAACTGTTATTTTTAAAACTGTTCTTAAGTTCTTCTAGTTTTGAGTCTATAGAGGTCTTGCCCAAAAAATCGATTGCTTTTTCTACAGCTATTTTTACTTGGTTGGGTCGAACTGGTTTTAAGAGATAGTCTATAGCCGATAGCTGAAATGCCTGTATAGCATACTCGCTATAGGCTGTCGTAAAGATAATTTCAAAATTATAGACGTCATTCTCTATAAAATTTAAGATTTCAAGCCCAGAATGTTCTGGCATTTCAATATCTAAAAACACTATACTAGACTCTTCCTTTTTTATGATTTCAACACCGGACAACAAATCTGGTGCTTCAAAAATTTCAGTAATTTTTGGACAGTTTTCTTCTACAAGAATTCTTAAAAGACTTCTAGCCTTTTTTTCATCGTCAATAATTATAGCTTTCATTTATATCTTTTTTCGATTATGTAGAAAATGAAAAGTCAGGGTATTTCATCTCTGGTTGGTTTGTGTTTTATTTTGTAGTGTATTATAATCCATTAATTGTTACCGGAATAGTGAGTGTTACTCTTGTTCCTAAGGGTTCGTTGTTAGCATTCATCAAATCTTCAATCTGTACACCTATTTTTCGTTTTTTGCCAAAATTCAACAAATTTAATCTACTTTCTGTTGCTTTCGTGGCAAAGGATTTATGGAGTTTAAGACTGTTTTTCTTTAACAGTTCTGCTTTTGCCCTTCCTACACCATTGTCTGTAATCTGGCATTGTATAGTGTTTTTATCTAGGTTGGTAAAATGTACGTTTAACTCCCTGTCTGTTTTTTTCCGTGTTTAAGTGCATTTTCTATGTAAGGCTGTACGAGCATGGTGGGAATATGGAGTGTATCTGCTGCGAGGGTTGTATCGTGTTCAATTGTATAATCTAGGGTTTCTTCAAAACGGAGTGCTTCTAGTTCTAGGTACATTTTAAGACTATCTATCTCCTCTTGTATGGTTAGTGTACCCTTGTCGCTATGGTGCAGATAAGTACGCATCAAGTCTGCAAATTTTCCTAAATAATCTCCTGCAAGATTCTTTTTGTTAAGTATGATATATTCTTGAATAGAGTTAAGTGCATTAAAAATAAAATGTGGGTTCATCTGTGCCTTAAGGGCCTTAAGCTCACTATCACGGTATTGTTTTTCTAATGCCAGTCGCTTTTGGGTTTCTTTAAGCTCTAAGGCTATTACCTCTGCCTTTTTTTGAGTTTTTAAATTTTTAAAATAAAAAAGGCTCGCAATTAAAATAGGTAATCCTAAAGCCACAGCCCCTATTAAATAGATACGGTTGCGTTCTGTTTCTGCCTTTGCAAGGGATGTTTCGGCAAGAGCAGCCTCTTTCTCTCTTTTTGTTTTTTCTGTATCGTATTTTACCTCCAACTCACGTATGGTATTTTGCTCTTCTACTCCTTTAATACTGTCTTTGAATTGATATTGTTTTGTTACATATTGTAATGCCTTTTTGTAGTCTTTTTTTCCAGTATAAACCCTTCCAAGCGCCCCGTAAATATTTTCAATAAAAAGTACAGGGGGATCATTCATTTGCAATACATCTTTTAATGCCTGGGAAAAAACATTCTCGGCATCACTATAGCGACCCATATCCACGTAAATATCTCCCCTTGTTAACTTATTGCCCAATACACCAAACTTATCACCCAAGTCTTCGAGTGTTGTTATTGCTTTTTGGTTATATTGTAAGGCTTCATCAAACTGCTGGAGTCCCAAGTGTGCACTCGCTTTAGCACCATATATATACGCTAGAAAACCCATGCGTGTTTCATTTTTAATAAGTTGATTGGTAACAGCTAACAGCTCGTCATATTTTTGAGCAACAAAAAGCGTGGTGGCATAGTTATAACCTGTCTCGTTGTGCCAATCTATATCTTTTTTAATAACTGGGTTTTCGTAAAGAGCCTTGTATATTCTTTCACTTTTCTCATTTTCGTCAATTTCGTAGTAGAGTGATCCAAGGTTAAATTGAGTAAGCAAGAACTCTTTAGAGTTTTTAAGTCCTTTTCCTTCGGCAAACTCTAAGGCTTTT
>CAYGMB010000010.1:6608-14169 GCA_964350765.1 uncultured Flavobacteriaceae bacterium | reverse complement strand
CCAAGCCATTATTATTGTTGTGTCATTAGCAACATTTTTGGCAAGTTCTAAGGCTTTTTCGGCATATATGTAACTGGAATCTCCTTGAAGTTGAGAGGTAAAAAAACGAGACTTTGCTATATAATGAGACAGTAACCTTAAAGTGTCTTTCTTTTTTTTGCTATCGCGTATTGCTTTTTTAATAAAGTATAGTCTTAGCTCACTACTTGCATAGTCTAGCTCGCTAGAAACCAATTTGTCCAGCTTAGCCGCACTTTCCTTATCTGAAGTGATACTAGAAAGGATTCTTTCAATACTGTCCCGTTCTTTTTCTTGGGCTTGCAGAGAATATGCTAAAAGAAATATAAATAGGACTATATACCTAAAAAGTGTTTGCTTCATGTGTACAAAATTGGAAAATTGACAGGTGATTTGTCTTGTTATTTTCTGAAAACTAATTTTCAACTTCTAAAATAGTAGTATTTTTGTCAAAATTTAATCTTTTTATGGAGATCATGCGTTTTTTAAGTGGGAATGGGCTATTTCTCATTCTTGGGCTGTTACTTATTATAATCGTAATTGTAAATAAATTGCGTCGAAGAAAATAATGGAAATAATAGACTATATTTTTAGTAAACAAGGTTTTATCATTTTAGCCTTATTCGTGGTCGTTATTTTTTTATTCAATAAATATCGCAATTGGAAACGCTTTCATAGAAAACCTAACAAGAAGAAATAATTTATTCTGAAATTAACAGAAATGAGTAAAATACGTATTACCAAACAATTTTCTTTTGAAACAGGTCATGCTCTTTATGGGTATGATGGTAAGTGTCGTAATGTGCATGGGCATAGTTATAAACTTTCGGTAACTGTAATTGGTACTCCAATAAGTGATTCTACTCATGTAAAATTTGGAATGGTAATAGACTTTGGAGACCTTAAAAAGATTGTAAAAGAAGAAATTGTTGATGTGTTTGACCATGCAACCGTTTTTAACAAAAATACCCCTCACGTAGAGCTTGCAAAAGAGCTAAGTGATAGGGGGCATAGTGTTTTGTTGGTAGATTATCAACCAACAAGTGAAATGATGGTAATAGATTTTGCTCAAAAAATTAAACAAAGATTACCTCAAAATATAGCATTACATTCATTAAAATTGCAGGAGACAGCTACCAGTTATGCTGAGTGGTATGCTGAAGAAAACTAATAAAAAAGTGCCCTAAGCATTAATTAAGGGTATATATAGAATTACCTATGGATATTCCTTCAGGAAAAAAAATATACTTTTCTAGTGACAACCATCTTGGCGCTCCTACTCCAGAAGCCAGTCTTCCACGTGAAAAAAAGTTTGTCCAATGGCTCGATGAGATTAAAGAAGATGCTGCTGCTATATTTTTGTTAGGTGATTTGTTTGATTTTTGGTTTGAATATAAAACTGTTGTTCCAAAAGGGTTTGTAAGAGTGTTAGGTAAACTTGCTGAAATAAGTGATAGTGGTATTCCAATCCATTTTTTTGTTGGTAACCACGATTTATGGATGCATGACTATTTTGAAAAAGAATTAAATATCCCCACGTACAGAGAACCTAAAGAATTTAAATTGGGCAACAAAACCTTTTTTATAGGACACGGAGATGGAAAAGGACCAGGTGATAAAGGTTATAAACGAATGAAAAAGGTGTTTGAAAATAGGGTGTTTAAATGGCTTTTTAGATGGTTTCATCCAGAGCTAGGGATGCGTCTAGCGCAATACCTTTCAGTTAAAAACAAACTTATTTCTGGTGAAGAGGATAAAAAGTTTTTAGGAGATGAAAATGAATGGTTAGCGCTTTATGCAAAAAGGAAACTAGAAATCAAACACTACGATTATTTTATCTTTGGACATCGTCATTTACCTATGCAAATTGAAGTAGGTCCAACTAGTACTTATTACAATCTAGGAGATTGGATTACTCATTTTACTTATGGAGTTTTTGATGGTAACTCTTTTGAATTAAAAGAGTATTAAGGTTTAATATCCTTTAACCTTAGTTGTAGATTTATGTTACCGTTCCACTCATTTTCATCAATTACATACGCTGCTTTAAAAGGAGCTCCCTTGCAGGAAATTGGTTCCTTATCTCCCATCCCAAAACCAATACAGGTAAATTGATTAGAGTCTCCTTGTTTTACTACCAATCGTAAATGGCTTTTATCTTTTCCTACACATTTCCCAAAACCAATATCTTTTAACTGTTGTGTCATAAATACTGGTGTTCTATTCTCTGGACCAAAGGGTGCAAGTTGTTTTAAAATTCTGTAAAATTTTGGTGTAATATCTTCTAAGTTTATTTCGGCATCAATTTTAATCTCTGGAGTGAGCAACTTGGGTTCTATGGTTTGGGCAACAACTTCCTCAAACTTAGCTTTAAAACTTTCAAAATCTTTTTCAAATAATGTTAGTCCTGCGGCATATTTATGGCCACCAAATTGTTCAATATATTCATTACAGGCCTCTAGCGCATTATATACATCAAAGCCTTTTACAGAACGTGCCGAAGCAGCCAATTTTTCTCCACTTTTGGTAAAAACAAGCGTGGGTCTATAATAAGTTTCAGTAAGGCGGGAAGCAACAATACCTATGACCCCTTTATGCCAATTTTCATTATAAACAACTGTTGTTTTTTTATCTTCCTCTGCGTTATCAATAATCTGTTGTAAGGCCTCTGCTGTTATTTGTTTATCTGCCTCTTTTCTGTCAGTATTAAAGGCTTCAATTTCGGCAGCCCAAAGAGCTGCTTTATTCATATCGGTTTCAGTAAGAAGTGTAACGGCATGGTTACCGTGTTTCATCCTGCCAGCAGCATTAATACGCGGCGCTATTATAAACACTACATCTGTAATGGTTAAGGTCTCTTTCTTAACTTGTTTTAAAATAGACTTGAAGCCTGTTCTAGGATTGGTATTAATCACTTTAAGTCCATAATAAGCAAGCACTCTGTTTTCTCCAGTAATGGGCACTATATCCGCCCCAATAGCCGTAGCAACTAGGTCTAAGTACAGAAGCAAGTCTTTAATTGTCCCACCTCTTTTTTCGGTAAGTGCTTGTATTAATTTAAAACCAACTCCACAACCACAAAGTTCTTTATAAGGATAGTTACAATCTTCTCTTTTTGGATCTAAAACTGCTATAGCATTAGGCAATGTTTCTCCAGGTCGGTGGTGATCACAAATAATAAAATCTACCCCCTTTTCACTAGCATACTCAACTTTATCAACGGCTTTTACGCCACAATCTAGTGCGATAATTAATGAGAAATCGTTATCGTGTGCAAAGTCTATCCCTTTATAGGAAACACCATACCCTTCATCATATCGGTCTGGAATATAGGTGGCCACATTGGGGTAATATGTTTTAAGATAGGAAGAAACCAAAGCTACACTTGTAGTGCCATCCACATCATAATCGCCATATACCAAAATATTTTCTCCAGTAGCAATTGCTTTTTCTACTCTGGCAACTGCATTGTCCATATCTTTCATAAGAAATGGATTGTGTAGGTCTTTTAAAGAAGGTCTAAAAAACTTTTTTGCATCCTCAAAAGTTTCAACACCTCGTTGAATAAGTAATGTCGCTACTAGACTAGAAACGTCTAGTGCTTTTGATAGTGCTTTAACTTTATGTGATTCTGGTTTGGGTTGTAAGGTCCAACGCATAGGTGTTTAACAAAGTTTACAGGGAGTTGTTAAATGTACGATATGAATTAGAAACTAAAAAATAAGGGCAAAATTGGTTTTCAAAATCTAAGAGCATATTTGTACCTTCGGAGAAAATATATAAATATGCCATTAGTTACACCACTATCGCCAGACCATGATGAAACTACTAAAGAATTAGCAGATTTTTTTAATGAAACACTTGGGTTTTGCCCCAATAGTGTTCTTACTATGCAACGCAGACCTGCAATAAGCCGTGCTTTTATTAATCTTAATAAAGCTGTTATGGCTAACGAAGGGCGTGTAACCTCAGCCCTTAAAAGAATGATTGCTTGGGTAAGTAGTAATGCTACTGGCTGTAGATATTGCCAAGCGCATGCTATAAGAGCAGCAGAGCGTTATGGAGCCGAGCAAGAACAGCTTAATAACATTTGGGAATACCGAACCCATCCTGCTTTTTCTGAAGCAGAACGTGCAGCTTTGGATTTCTCGCTACAAGCCTCTCAAGTACCTAATAATGTAGATGTCAAAATAAAAGAACGCTTATATAAATACTGGGACGAAGGTGAAATTGTTGAGATGCTTGGTGTTATATCTCTTTTTGGCTATTTAAACCGCTGGAACGACTCTATGGGAACTTCTATAGAGGAGGGTGCTGTAGAGAGTGGGGAGCAATACCTTGGCAAACACGGATGGGAGGAAGGAAAACACAACGGGTCGCAGTATTAACTAATGTAAAACTTCCTCTACTTTTTGTTGAAGTATGGGTACTATTTCTTTTTCGAACCATGGATTTTTTGCACGCCAAAAACGATTGGTGGGTGAAGGGTGCGGAATAGGAAAATATCTTGGCAAGTATTCATTAAATTCGCTTACGGTATCGGTTAAATTTCGTTTAGTTTTTTCTGCCAGGTAATATTTTTGAGCATAGCTGCCAACTAGTATAATTAATTGCACATTGGGCATTTTGTTAAGTAGTTTTAAGTGCCATTGTGGAGCACATTCGGGGCTTGGTGGTAAATCTCCTGTTTTTCCTTTCCGAGGTTAGCAAAAACCAATATGGATAATAGCAAAATTTTCAGTTGTATAAAATTGCTCATTGGTTACATTAAGCCATTCTCGTAATTTTTTTCCACTTTGGTCATACCAAGGGATACCAGAAGCGTGTACTTTTGTACCAGGCGCTTGTCCAATTATTACAATTTTAGAATTTTTATGCGCTGTTACTACAGGGCGAGGTCCTAATGGTAAATATTCTTTGCAAATAGTGCAGTTTTTTATATCTGAGAGGAGTTGTTGCATTATTTTTTTCCTTCAACAACAATAACCAGCTCTCCCTTAGGGGGTTTAGCAGTAAAATGTTCTAAAACTTCAGTTATAGTTCCTCTAATGGTTTCTTCGTGAAGCTTAGTTAGTTCTCTTGAAACGGATATATTTCTATCACCTCCTAAGTATTCAACAAACTGCGTTAAGGTTTTAAGTAATTTATGGGGAGATTCATACAAAACAATAGTTCGGGTTTCTTCAGTAAGGATTTGTAAACGGGTTTGCCTTCCTTTTTTTACAGGTAAAAAGCCTTCAAAAACAAATTTGTCATTAGGCAATCCGCTATTTACAAGCGCAGGAACAAAAGCTGTAGCTCCAGGCAAACAATCCACTTCAATACCTTGGGCAAGACAAGCACGCGTAAGTAAAAACCCAGGGTCGCTAATGGCAGGAGTTCCTGCATCACTAATTAAAGCTATGGTTTCTCCATTTTTAATTCGGTTTACGATACCATCTGTGGTTTTATGCTCGTTATGCATATGGTGACTATGCATTTGAGTGGTAATATTAAAATGCTTTAGTAATTTTCCACTAGTTCTTGTGTCTTCGGCGAGTATTAAGTCTGCTGCTTCCAACACCTCAATAGCGCGTAAGGTAATGTCCTTAAGGTTTCCTATGGGTGTGGGTACTAAATAGAGTTTGCTCATATCTATATTTATTGCAACCTTTTATAATAGGTGCTTATAAAGGTTAACACCAAGCTTAAAATTATCGAACTTTAATTAAAGCTTTTTTCAATAATCGCCATAAATCTATTAGCAAATTCCTCTTTATCTAACCAATAGTTATAATCTGGTTTTACTTTCCCTTTTATAAAAGTTGCAGCTTCCTCATAATTAGACATAGTACTAACCTGAGAAAGTACTCTGTTATAATCTTCGTTTTTACCATCAAAAAGGTGTTTAATAAAGGCCAATCTATCATTAAGCCCAATAGAAAGTCCGTTATTTACGGCGTCGTTAATAGACTTTGGTTTGTTTCCCATTTCCTTTTTCGCTTGAACAAGAGAGTTTGTAGGCTTTGGTGTTTCTCCTCCTTTTGCAGGTTCTTTTTCCTCTAATGTATGTCTTTTTATTTCTACTTTGCGCTCAAAAGTTGGGGTTTGTTGATAGCTAGAGGCAAACTCCTCGAGGTCATTTTTTACATATTTTTTTTTAGGAAGTACTTCTTCTAAGAGCTCATCCACACGGTTAGACTCTTGTGGCATTTGCGCTACAATGTCCTTTATTTTTTCCATTAATGGTTCAATAAGGTCTTCTTTGTGTTGTGGTTGTGGAACAGGCTCCGGATCTTTAAACCAATTTTCTTCCCTAAAACTTTTAGAGTCTAAAGAAGCTTGCTGCGATAATTGCTCTGGAGAGTCCTGTATTTGCGATTCTAAATACGCTAGCACACTAAGCTTTTCAAGCAAAATACCGACAGCTTTTTTTACTTTTTTAGTATCGAAATTTGTATCAAGTTCAATTAATTTTTGGGCAATTTGAGTAATATCTTCTCTCAGTTTCTTCTTCATAACTTTTATAAATTATACGCTAGGTACTCTATTTTGTTTTGTTAAATTTACGCATCCTTACTTAAAACGTCAAGGAAATAGGTTTTAGTTTAATTCTTCTTTATGTTTTTAGAAAATACAGTAAATCAAAAAGAACAATTTGGGTGGATTGAGGTCATTTGTGGTTCTATGTTTTCTGGAAAAACAGAAGAGCTTATTCGCAGACTTAAACGCGCACAATTTGCTAGACAAAAGGTAGAGATTTTTAAGCCTACAGTAGATGTACGTTATGATGAAGACAAGGTTATTTCCCATGATAGTAACGAAATACGTTCTACACCTGTACCTGCCGCCGCAAATATTCCTATGCTTGCAGATGGATGTGATGTAATTGGAATAGACGAAGCTCAGTTTTTTGATGATGAAATCGTGAAAGTATGTAATGATCTTGCCAATAGAGGGATTAGAGTAATCGTAGCAGGACTAGATATGGATTATAAGGGGAATCCCTTTGGTCCTATGCCAGCATTAATGGCAACTGCAGAGTATGTAACTAAAGTTCACGCTGTATGTACTCGTACAGGAAACCTTGCAAATTATAGTTATCGAAAAGCACAAAGCGATGACCTAGTCTTACTTGGTGAAACCGAAGAATATGAACCTCTAAGTAGAGCAGCCTACTATAAAGTAATGCTTCGTGAGAAAGTAAGCAAAATAAAGGTAAAAGATGCAGAGCAAATTCCTCCAAAAAAGCAAGCATAGTTTATGCAAAAAGCAAAAGAAACTGTTCTAGAGATAAACCTTAATGCGCTTGAGCATAATTACAGGTATATCACTTCAAAAATAGATAGTAACACTAATGTACTTGGGGTTGTGAAGGCTTTTGGGTATGGAAGTGACGCTGTAAGTATTGCAAAGTCTCTAGTCCAACAAGGAGTGGCTTATTTTGGGGTGGCCTACGCTAACGAGGGTGAAGTACTCCGTGATGGTTATATAGAAACGCCCATCTTGGTATTACACCCACTTCCTACTAATTTTGATGTAATTATTAATAGATGCCTAGAAC
>CAYGMB010000010.1:410-6553 GCA_964350765.1 uncultured Flavobacteriaceae bacterium | reverse complement strand
TGCATTTGCTGAGAAAAAGAAACAAAAAAACTACCCTATTCATGTTAAGTTTAATACTGGATTAAATAGACTTGGTTTTACTGAATTTGATGTAGATGAAATTATTAAAATACTGTCAAAAACTGAAAGTGTTCAAATAAAATCTGTTTTTTCACACTTGGCAGCTAGTGAAGACCCTAATGAAAAAAATTTTACAGAGAAGCAACTACAACGGTTTAACCGTATTACTTTAGAGTTGGAAAGAAGACTACAGTATTCTTTTATACGTCATACACTCAATACCTCTGGGATATTAAACTACCCTAATTCTCAGTATGAAATGGTACGTACAGGAATAGGATTATATGGTTTTGGAAATAGTGTAGAAGAAAATACAAACCTACTACCTGTAGTCACATTAAAAACTGTTATTTCTCAAATCCATACGCTTAATGAAGGTGACACCATTGGCTATAATCGTGCAATGACAGCTACACAAGATATGAAAACTGCCACATTACCCATTGGACATACAGATGGTATAAGCAGAGCCTATGGAAATACAAAGGGGTGGGTCACTATAAATGGTGAAAAAGCCCCTATAGTTGGAAATGTTTGTATGGATATGGTTATGGTAGATGTATCTAAAATTAAGTGTGAAGAAGGAGACGAAGTCATTGTATTTGGAAATGGCGGAAGTTCTGCTGAAGAACTTTCGGCTGCTATAAACTCCATACCTTACGAATTACTTACCGCTATTTCACAACGAGTAAAACGTGTAATCTGTCGAAAATAAATGCTTTAAGGCTTACTTTTTTTCGATAAAGAGTACATTTTTTCTATTTTAGAACCTTATTAACCTTAAACCCATCAAAAATGTTAAAAGAATTTAAAGAATTTATTATGACAGGCAACGTAATAGACTTGGCAGTTGCAGTATTACTTGCTGGCGCAATGGGGCTTGTAGTAAGTGGATTTACAAATGATATTATGATGCCAATAGTTGGGCATTTTACAGGAGGTGTTGATTTTTCTGAATTAAAAATAGTTTTATCTGAAGCTGTTGTAGCGGCAGACGGAACAGTTACTACTCCAGAAAATGCAATCCTTTGGGGTAAATGGGTAAATGCAATAATTAACTTAATTATAGTTGGGTTTGTATTATTTATGATTGTAAAAGCATACAACAAAACTAAAAAACCAAAAGAAGAAGCTCCTGCTCCAGACCCAGGACCAAGCGAAATAGACTTATTGAAGGAAATAAGAGATGCATTAAAAAAATAATAAAACATAGCGACTCACCGCTACATTACTTTAAGTTAATTAAACCCTTTTTAGCTTAGCTAAAAAGGGTTCTTTTTTTGCATAATATTATGAAAGGTTTGTTGTCTAAGTCCTACTTTTGAAACTATTTAATTTAAAAATCTGTTCATAAAAAAGTTTAAAAAATGAAAATAGCGGTTGTAGGAGCTACTGGCATGGTAGGTACAGTAGTTTTAAAAGTATTAAAAGAACAAAATATTCCTTTAACAGAATTAATTCCTGTTGCTTCTCAAAAATCAATTGGTAAAGAGGTTGTATTTAATGATACTCCCTACAAAATTGTAGGTATGCAAGATGCAATTAATGCAAAGCCAGCTATCGCAATATTTTCAGCTGGAGGAAATACATCTTTAGAGTGGGCGCCTAAATTTGCTGAAGCAGGTATTACAGTTATAGATAACTCTTCAGCTTGGCGAATGGACCCAACAAAAAAATTAATTGTTCCAGAAATTAATGCCCACCTTCTAACAAAAGAGGACAAAATTATAGCTAATCCAAACTGTTCTACCATACAATTAGTTATGGCATTAGCTCCACTACATCAAGAGTATACTATGAAGCGGGTAATAGTTTCCACCTATCAATCGGTTTCAGGTACTGGAGTAAAAGCAGTACAACAACTGGAAAACGAAATTGCTGGAATAAAAGGAGAAATGGCCTATCCTTA
The DNA here is from genome assembly GCA_964350765.1 of uncultured Flavobacteriaceae bacterium. Classification (GTDB taxonomy): domain Bacteria; phylum Bacteroidota; class Bacteroidia; order Flavobacteriales; family Flavobacteriaceae; genus CAYGMB01. The sequence continues at coordinate 4,584 of CAYGMB010000010.1, read as the reverse complement.
TCCTATCCATAAAAATGCCTTGCCCCATTGTGATGTTTTTGAAGAGAATGGATATACCAAAGAGGAGCTAAAATTAGCGCGTGAGCCTCAAAAAATATTAGACGATCGTACATTCTCAGTATCAGCAACCGCAGTTCGAATTCCAACTGCAGGCGGACATAGCGAGGCAGTTAATGTAGAATTTAGAAATGATTTTGAGCTTAATAAAGTGCGCCAATTATTACACGAAACTCCAGGTGTTACTGTACAAGACAATCCAGACACAAATACTTACCCAATGCCAGCCTACGCCAATGATAAGGATGATGTTTTTGTAGGGCGTATTCGTAGAGATATGACACAGCCCAATACGCTCAACCTTTGGATAGTAAGTGACAACCTTCGTAAAGGTGCTGCTACCAATACCGTACAGATTGCCAAGTACTTGATTGAGAAGGGGCTGGTGTAAAAAGATTGCTTATAAACATAAAAACTTCACTTGCAAAAAATAATTGAGATTTCAGGCAGGGTTTTTCCCCTATGTAAAAGGGGGAAAACCCTTTGTACTTTTAATTTTTTTTTATGTTTTTTGTATCGAACTAACTAATAGAGAATTACAAGGCTCTTGAGGAAAGTTCGATACTGTGAACCCAATGCAAACGTTGGCTTTTTTCTTGTAGCACTTTGTAACTGCCTTGTAAACTTTGTAAAAAACCTTGTTTCCTTGTTTTATTGAATACTAACCCGTCCTGCCATAAGCAAGGCACAAATCTTAAAAACAATGAAAAAAGTAATCTTATTAGGGGCTATGGCTCTTGGATTGATGAGTTTTGACGTTAATCTTGAAGCAACACCAAGTTGCTTTTCTGTTGCAAGAGATTGGGTAATTTCCCAAGAAGGAGAAATTAATCTCGAGAACGTTGGACACGTACTAGAGTTAAAAGAATACTTACAAAATAATTCAACGATTTGTGAATAATTTTTAAATGAAAAAACTCCGAAAAATAAAGTTTTTTATCAGTCTGTTTGGGTTTATGTGCTTCGTAGGCATATACTCCCAAACTAATTATAAGATTACTTATAAAATAGCTGAGCCTAAGATGCAAGGTTCTCAAAAAAATCTTGATGATAATGGACGTGAATTTTTTACAAAAGTTTTCCGTAAAGCTAAGACCATACGTTATCAGTTAATTACAAATGGCCAAGAATCATATTTTGAAGAGGTAAAGGCTCTAAATACAGGTAATGAAAGTCCTCTTGACGAAATAGCTCATAAAATGGCAAAAAGGTTTGCCTCATTCAACGAAAAGGTTTACTCAAACACGAAAACCGACACTATGGTTTTTTTAAAATCATTAGTTAATCAAGAATATCTTGTTAAGAGAAAATTCTATGATTTTAATTGGGACATCACGAATGAAAAAAAAGATATACTAGGTTTTGAATGTATAAGAGCAGCTGGAACATACTATAATCCTGTAACTCGAAAAAAATCTAATATTTCGGCATGGTTCATTCCATCCATTCCCCTTAAGATGGGGCCAGATATCTTTACTGGACTGCCAGGTTTAATAGCAGAAATTGACACAAAAGGAGCTATTGTAACTTTACATAGTATTGTAAAAGACAATAATTTTGATTTCATAAAACTTGATACAACCAAGGCTATGAACCAAAAAGAATATGAAGATTTAATATCGCAGCTAACAGAAAAGTTTATAGAGAACTAAACCTTTTAAAAAATCCTTGTTTCCTTGTTTTATTGAATACTAACCCGTCCTGCCAATAAGCAGGGCACAAATAAAAAGTAGTATTATTAGGGGCTATTGCTCTTGGATTGATGAGCTTTGATTTAAACAACAAAACCAACAAGTCTTTTGATCAAGGAGTTGGTGATTGTTTTGGTGTATGGCAATTTGTTTATCACTCCTCTTTAAATCAAGGTGCAAGCACAGAGCTTGCCTTAGAATTGGCATCCACGGCGTTTAATAATTGTGTTGAAGAAGCTCAAAGATAAAGAGAGATGAATTTTTTTAAGGTAGTTTTTTTTGTGTTCTTTATTATATCAAATGTTTTTGGACAAAAAAACAATTTGAGCATCACTTATAAAACAATTTCAACACTCGATGTTGAAGGTTTGGATCCTGAAATAAAATCCAACACCTATAAATTAAACTACCTTAAAAAAATTCAAAAGAATTTTGAAGAAATTGAGTATAATCTTAAAATAAGTGAAAATAAGTCCTTTTTTAAAGTAAAAAGACAAATCACCATTTCTTCTAATGTAAATCCTGTAGCTGTAATAGAAAACAAACAATCCTTTTATATTGATGATGAAGAGTTTTTAGAACAAAAGGAGTTTTTGGGAACAGAATATCTTATTTTCGACTTGCCGAACAAGCAAAAATGGGAGGTTGGAAAAGAAACAAAAAAAATACTGAATTTTTTATGTTACAAAGCTAACTTGAAAATTGATGGTCTAAACCCTTTGAATATTGAGGCTTGGTTTGCCCCAGAGCTACACTTCTCTTTTGGACCAAAAGGATTTCATGGTTTGCCAGGGCTTATCTTAGAAGTAACACAGAATGAAAATTTAACCTATAGGGCTAGCGCAATTGAATATGATGATGAGGTTTTTATCATAAAGCCCACAAGCGGAAAAAAAATAACAAGAGATAAGTATAAAAAACTTGTTGATGAACAAGCTAAAACAATGCTGGGGCTTTACGGAAATTAATCTTTTAGCCAAGACAGTTTAAAGTCTGCCGCACATTATTAACACAAAAAATATAGTTGATTATTAAAGCTACAGCTTTTAGAATATTTTTACTGCTTTCCATCCTATACCTAACAGGATTTTTTCTATACAAGCCCAACAACTAAGGCTAGAAGGGCAAGTTATAGACACCCTAAAACAACACATTGAGTACGCTAATGTGCTTGTCATACACAAAAGCCAATAGCTAGATATTGTTTTTTCCATAAATAATGGGATAGCTAAGTATACAATGCTTTTACAAAAAATAATTGAGATTTCAGGCAGGGTTTTTCCCCTATGTAAAAGGGGGAAAACCCTTTGTACTTTTAATTTTTTTTTATGTTTTTTGTATCGAACTAACTAATAGAGAATTACAAGGCTCTTGAGGAAAGTTCGATACTGGGAACCCAATGCCAACGTTGGCTTTTTTCTTGTAGCACTTTGTAACTGCCTTGTAAACCTTGTAAAAAAATCCTTGTTTCCTTGTTTTATTGAATACTAACCCGTCCTGCCAATACGCAGGGCACAAATCTTAAAAACAATGAAAAAAGTAATGTTACTAGGAGCTATGGCTCTTGGATTGATGAGTTTTACTCCAGAGAGTGAAATCATTTTAAATGAGGATTGTCATGAACAAGCTCAACAATATACCTTTTTAGAAGGTCAACAGTTAGGTTTTTCTTCATTGCAAGAAATGATGCAAGCCTATGCAGAGTATTACAGTAATTGCGTAATGTTGAACAGATAATGAACCCTTGACACATTTTTTACTAATCAAGTTGTACATCTTAGTGCAACTTGATTTTAATAATTACCAATATGAAATTATACTTCCTCCTTTTCTTTTTCATATCAACATCTTGCTTACACCTAAGTCATTCTCAAAGCTCTGTTACTTATAAGAAATTTCTAGATATAACTCTAGATGACAACTCAGATGTGCCAAAAGAGTTACTCAACAAGTATAAGAATATTAAAGAATCAATGTCGCAACTTACATATACTCTTATTTTTAATGATACGGAGTCACTTTTTAAATTGAATAAATTCCTAGAAAATGATTCAAGGAGAATATCAAAAAGAGCTATTACAAAGGGTAAAGGAAACGGCCAATATTATACAAACATCAATGAAAAAAAAATAATACATCAACAGGAGTTTGGAAATAAGATGTATGATGTAATAGTTAAGAAATATGATTATAAGTTAACTAAACAAACTAAAATGATTGGAGAATACACTTGTTACAAAGCAATTGCAAAATATACTTTAGAGTATTTAGGGATGGAAAACGACGTAAATATTGTTGCTTGGTACACCCCTGATTTGTATTATTCATTTGGGCCAATAGATATATCGGGTTTACCTGGATTGGTTCTCGAGGCATCTGTAAATAAAACAAAATACATCGCAGTAGAATTAGACATAAAAGCTTTT
>CAYGMB010000010.1:0-400 GCA_964350765.1 uncultured Flavobacteriaceae bacterium | reverse complement strand
TTTAATAACGAAAAAAGCATATTCCCAGAGAACAAAGGAGAAGAAATCTCTTCAGAAGGTTTTGATGGCTTGATAAGAAACTTTATGAAGGATATTAGACAATAGATAGACATCAAGGTTTTGAATTATTTCAAAAAATTAAAAATCCTGTTTTATATACTAAAAATCCTGTCCCTCACAGGATTTTTTACACTTAATGCGCAAGAGGTTAAACTTGAGGGCAAAGTACAAGATACGTTACAAAAACCTCTGGAGTATGCCAATGTCCTAGCCAACCCCAAAAGCCCAGCACTAGATATTGTTTTTTCCATAAATAATGGGATAGCTAAGTATACAATGCTTTTACAAAAAATAATTGAGATTTCAGGCAGGGTTTTTCCCCTATGTAAAAGGGGGAAAA
>CAYGMB010000009.1:0-21474 GCA_964350765.1 uncultured Flavobacteriaceae bacterium | reverse complement strand
TGTTGTATCGATTTCTGTCGTAGCCATTTTTATTGTTTTTGTTGTGCATTATATGCTACAGCATATAACTTCATTTGTTTTACCATAGACACTAAACCATTTGCTCTCGTGGGAGATAGATGTTCTTTTAAACCTATTGTGTCTATAAAATCTGTATTGGCATTTGCAATAGCTTCTGGACTTTGGTTAGAAAAAACTCTAATTAAAATTGCTACAATACCCTTTGTAATTATAGCATCGCTATCTGCCGTAAAGACCACTTTTCCATCTTTTATTTCTGAATGTAACCAAACTTTAGATTGACATCCTTTAATAAGCTTATCGTCGGTTTTTAAACTTTCATCAATCAATGGAAGTGATTTGCCAAGATCAATCATATACTCATACTTCTGCATCCAGTCGTCAAACATAGAGAACTCATCTATCAACTCTTCTTGTATAGCTTCAATCGTCATTATTGGGCTTCTTTTGTTTCTTTTTTTGCTGTTAGTAAAACACTTCTATCTGTTTTTGAATATAAAGTAAGCACATTGTCTTGTAAGTTATAGGAACCTGTATTATTAAGAGCGTTAGTAAACTTTATTTCATTTTGCATTATATCTCCTGCAGGACATGCCATTTCGGTCATGGCTATATCACTAAAACTTAAGGTATAGAGGACGTTATTATAGTTTCCAAAGAAAGAATTACAACCTGTATTACCCCGAATTGACTTGTCTATAGCAGCAAATGTCATAGTAATACCTGCCTTTTCACCTATTGGAGTTGCATCTAGTTGTGTTATGGTATATGTCCCAGAAAGTTGTACACTCCCTGCTACATCTATTACTTTTTTTGTTTCGTCACAGCTTGAAAATATAACTGCAACTACAAATAATAAGTTAAATCCTTTCATACTTTAAATTTAAAATACAAAGGTACTCGTTTTGCTTGGTATGAGGAATAATGTATTAAAGATATATCCTTTTCACTGCTTGGTAAGGATAATAGATTTTGGGATACGCATGGTCTGGTCTAACTCTTGAGGTGTTGGTGGTGTTTGACCGGGGTAGTACCCAGATACAAACCCCGTTTGCAGGACATCCCATTTTAATTGTGGTTTCCTGCCTTCAGGTAATAACTCTAGAGTTAACCGATAGCCAGCACGTATCTTGCCAGGATCCGTAACGTTGAGCCAAAAGATGTTTTTATTGACATCACTTAGCGCAGCCCCGTTTATTTTTGGGTTTATGTTTACATCAAACGGAAACGTGTCGACCACCACTTGACCATTAACGGTATATTTATATTGACCGCTCAACTTATCTATGTAGTGGCTTCCATTATATACTTGTTCCCTTTTTTGTAGCACAACAATAAATTCTTTATTGGCATCTGTGTAAACCCAAGTACCAGTAAACTTTTCAATCTCATTGTCAAGATCCTTTACATAGGCATTGTCAGGTATCTGGGTAGGAAAAGTATTATAGGGTAGTATTGGACTTTGACCAAATATGGCTTGCGATATAAATATTGATATAAAAATTACGTAAAATTTCATACTATTTTCTAATTACAGGGTGTTAATGTTGGGTTGTTTTGAGGGTTAGTGCTTGGTGTTACTTTGCTCCAAGTAGATAAGTCATTGCTCGCTTTATAGATTCCCAATCCTAAGTTAGGAGTAATTTTATCTGTGAAAATATTTATTATTTCATTATATGTAAAATCTTGGTTTAAAAAAGGTTTGTTTGTTCTTTCCTTAAACCCAGTATCTTCTTTATAAAATTCACTTGGCGTTGCGAGTTCTACAACATAGCTTTCAAGCTGTGCAAAGTCCTCAATCATCATCGCATAGACACCATCTTGACTTATCACTATAGCAATAAGCTCGTCCATAGATTTATTTCTAAATGCTCGCCAATAAAAAATCTCACTTAAGGTACGTATATCTTCTGGGGTAAACATATTAGTTAAACCATCATAATGTGTATGAATGTAACCAACCATCGTGCCATTTTCTGGCACAGTAATAGGTATGGTTGGGGAGGTTGTACTGCCAGTTAAAAGACTGGCGCTCATAGTTCCATTCTCATCAATAGAAAGTTCGTAGCCCTTTTCAACATTACTATTTAAATTTGCTGGAGTGTTGAGTGCGGCAATCAAATTTTTAAAAGGTTGGGATTGTGCATAGGCATTTAATTGAATACAAGGATCTGGGGTAATTACTATACAGTTGCCATCTGGATCTACAAATCCCACCATATTGCTTCCTGGCTCACAAGGTTCGGGACTATATGGGTTTGTCGCTACCGCGGTACTTCCACCTCCACCATTTGAGCCATTACCTCCATCTGGTGTTATTGTATAGGTCTGTCCACAATCAGTAGTACAAGACTGGTATGCAGATGGACCATCTGATGTACCAGCATAAAGACAACCACCCCAACTTCCTACATTACCCCCATGATGGTCTCCAGAGAAACACTCTACAAAAATTGTATTGCAAACAGTAGCACAACCTCTATTGGAACTTGCATGCTGCTGTATAAAACCATTTTCTAGAGAGATTACATTAATTACACCAGAATTGCTTATAGGCTCTCCGTTATAGATTGCTATAAATTCTTGTGCGGTAACATCATATTGCACTAAGTACTCGCTATACTCTTCTGTGTCATAACTGTAAGATAGCACTACATTTTCAATATACAAGGTAGGCTCTTCCCTAAATAGCTTGAAAGTATAGGCAAAACCTTCGTCAATCTCAATATAAAGAGCAGTATCGGTAACTACTGAAATTCCTGTTTCGTTTCTACTTGTATTAAGTAAATTTTGTAGGGCATTATTTGCAGATTCATAATGAGGAGATAGCTCAAACACTACTTCATTTTGCAAATAAATATTAGTATTTAAACTGGATTTTAAAGCTTCTTCTTGAAATTGTAAATCTACTTCTTTAGTACAACTAAAGAATATTGTGATTATAAATAGAAAAAGTAATTTAAGTGAAGTTTTATGTGCCATTATCTACATTTAATTCTCAAAAATGTGAAAATAAATTAATTTTAAAGGTTTCAATAACAATCAATTAGATATAACATTATATTAACATCATTTTTGCTTTTTTAACTCCTTCTACTAGTCTGTCTACTTCTTCAATTGTATTATAAAATGCAAATGAAGCTCTTACGGTACCAGGAATTTTATAAAAATCCATAATGGGCTGTGCACAATGGTGTCCTGTACGTACAGCTATTCCCATTTTATCTAAAATAGTGCCAATATCGTAAGGATGAATTCCTTCAATATTAAATGAAATGACAGATGTTTTTTCTTTAATATTAGCATAAATTTTTAAGCCCTCGATTTTTAATAATTCTTCCGAAGCATACGTAAGCAATTTTTCTTCATAGGCTGCAATAGCATCAAAACCAATAGAGTTTAGGTACTCTATTGCAGATCCAAATGCAATACCTCCAGCAATATTTGGTGTGCCTGCTTCAAATTTATGAGGTAGATTTGCGTAGGTAGTTTTTTCAAAAGTGACTTCAGCAATCATTTCACCGCCACCTTGATAAGGAGGTAGCTTGTTAAGCCAGGTTTCTTTTCCATATAGCATACCCACGCCTGTTGGTCCACACATTTTATGAGCAGAGGTAACATAAAAATCAACATCAAGTCTTTGAAGATCTGTTTTAATATGAGAACAAGCCTGAGCTCCATCCACCAGAACTGCAGCACCTACTTGATGGGCTTTTTGAATGATATTTTTTATTGGATTAATAGTTCCCAACGCATTAGAAATATGATTTACAAAAACAAGTTTTGTTTTATCTGAGAGTAACTTTTCGTAATCTGAAAATATAAGCATCCCATCTTGATCCATTGGGATTACTCTTAAGATAGCTCCAGTTCGCTCGCATAGCATTTGCCAAGGCACAATATTGCTGTGGTGCTCTAGGGCTGAAACAATTATCTCGTCCCCTTTTTTAAGAAGGGAAGAAAAGCCATTAGCAACTAGGTTTATTCCATGTGTTGTTCCAGAAGTAAAAATAACTTCGTGAGACTTTTCGATATTAAAATGCTCCTGTATTGTCTTCCTAGCATTTTCATAAGCATCTGTGGCCTCCTGTGATAATGAGTGCACACCTCTATGAATATTTGCGTTGAAATTACTGTAATAATCAACTATAAAATCTATAACCTGTTTTGGTTTTTGAGAAGTGGCTGCATTGTCTAAGTACACTAATGGATAGCCATTTACTTTTCTAGAAAGTATAGGGAAATCGGCTCGTATTTTTTTAATATCGAATGCCATAAGTAACATTTCTGGATTAAAGATTATACTTCAAAACCCAAACTAACACCAATTTTGTTGGCAATAAGTTTGTTAATACGCTTTTTAAGCTCCGGTATTTTCACACTTTCTAGTACCGTGTTAGCGAATGCATACATAAGTAATGCTCTTGCTTCTTTTTTTGCAATACCACGTGAGCGCATATAAAATAGTGCATCTTCGTCTAATTGTCCTATAGTACACCCATGAGAACAGCGTACATCATCTGCAAAAATCTCAAGTTGTGGTTTAGAATTTACAGTTGCTTTATCATCAATTAACACATTATTATTTTGCTGAAAAGCATCAATTTTTTGTGCTTCTTTTTCTACATATACTTTACCATTAAAAACACCTGTTGAGGTATCTGCATAAATACCTTTATAGTCTTGGTGGCTTTCGCAATTAGGTGCTGCGTGGTGCACTAATGTATTGTGGTCTGTGTGTTGCTTGTTTTCTAAGATAGTAATACCATTTAGGGTAGAATCACATCGCTCTCCCTTTTGATAAAAATTAAGATTATTTCTTACTAATTTACCTCCAAATGAAAAGGTGTGTACTCTACAATTACTTTGTGTATGTTGCGATACAAAGGTGCTGTCTATTATAGAGGCGTTTTCTTTGTCATTCTGAATTTTATAGTAATCTACATAAGCTCTTTTTTTGGCAAAAATTTCTGTAACACTATTGGTTAACACAGCATTTTTTGAAAGGCTTTGGTGCCGCTCAATGATTTGAACATGTGCATTCTCTTCAACTACAATAAGGTTTCGAGGTTGTAATAAAATTGCAGCTTCATTACCTGTAGAAAAATTAATTATCTCAATAGGCTTTTCAACTTCTTTATTTTTAGGAATGTATATATACGCACCTTCTTTTGCAAAAGCTGTATTTAAAGACGTTAAGCTTTCTTGCTTTGCTACTTTGTTAAAATAGGCATCGATTACTGTTTTGTATTTTGATTTTGTTAAAGCTGAAGACATTAAACATACATCCAATTTGTCGTGTGTTGTTTGCGACAAGTGAGAGCTATACACACCATCTATAAATACAATTTTGTAAGTGTCTATATCATGTAAAAAGTATTTTTTTACATCTTTAAATTCAATTGTTTCTTCCCTAGATTTAGGAAAAATACTGTAATCGGGTTTTAAAACTGAATTTAATGAAGTATACTTCCAAGCCTCCTCTTTTTTAGTAGGAAATCCTTTTGTTTCAAAATCTTTTATGGCACTATTTCGCACATCGTGAATTGGAGAATCATCTTCTAAATGGTCTTCAAAAGCGATGTAGGATGCTAATAATTTATCTTTTAAACTCATGTTTTAATAAAGTGTCTTCGTTGAAAATTTAATATCCAATTTGTGGATTTTAAATTATACTAGTTCTTCTTTAATCCAGTCGTACCCTTTTTCTTCTAATTCGTATGCTAATTCTTTAGACCCCGATTTTACTATTTTTCCGTTCATTAATACATGTACATAATCTGGCACGATATAGTCTAGTAATCTCTGGTAATGTGTAATTACAACAACTGCATTGTCTTTACTTTTAAGCTTGTTAACTCCATTGGCAACAACTTTTAAGGCATCGATATCTAAACCAGAGTCTGTTTCATCTAAGATAGCAAGTTTAGGTTCTAGCATAGCCATCTGGAAAATTTCATTTCTTTTTTTCTCTCCTCCAGAAAACCCCTCGTTTAATGAGCGAGATAAAAATTTACGATCTATTTCTAGTAAGTCTGCTTTTTGCTTAATAAGTTTTAGCATTTCTCCAGCAGGCATGTCTTCTTGCCCGTTAGATTTTCTAGTCTCATTAATTGCAGTCTTAATAAAGTTTGTTACACTTACCCCTGGAATCTCTACAGGGTACTGAAACGATAAGAACACTCCTTTGTGTGCTCTTTCTTCTGGGTCAAGTTCGCTTATATCTTCATTATCAAAAGTTACTTCTCCTTTTGTAATTTCAAACTCTTCTTTACCAGCAATAACCGAAGCTAATGTGCTTTTTCCAGAACCGTTAGGTCCCATAATGGCATGTACCTCTCCGGCATTAACCTCAAGATTAATACCTTTTAAAATATCTTTACCTTCTACACTAGCGTGCAAATCCTTTATTTGTAACATAGATTACTTGTTTTCTTCAATTTTTACATCAGGTTGTGATGGAGTAGTGCCAATTTCAACAATTTCTGTAATTGTTAAAATTTCGTCCCAGCCTTCTTCACCTTCTTTTTTCTTAGTTAATTTTCCTTTTACTATCACAGGAATCATATCATATTCTTCCTTTTTTATTGGAGCAACTTTATCCGCAAGCTCCTGCATTTTTTCATCTACTGTAACACCATAAATAAAATCTTCTCCTTTTAAAACAGCAGCATCTGCTAGATATATAAACTCACCTTCGTATTGTGGATCTTTGTTTTCTGAAGCACATGATACAAAAAGCAATACTGGTAATAGTAGAAAAACAATTTTTCTCATAGACATAATCTTTAAAAGTTATCCAACGGAGCCTTCTAGGCTTATTTCTAATAATTTTTGAGCCTCTACTGCAAATTCCATTGGGAGTTTATTTAAAACTTCTTTGCTAAAACCATTAACAATTAATGCGATAGCCATTTCAGTATCAATACCTCTTTGGTTACAATAAAATATTTGGTCTTCACCAATTTTACTAGTGGTGGCTTCATGTTCTATTTGAGCGGTTTTATTTTTTGCTTCTATATACGGAAAAGTATGAGCACCACATTGATTACCCATTAATAATGAATCGCATTGCGAAAAATTACGTGCATTTTCCGCTCTTGGACTTATTTGCACTAAGCCCCTGTAACTGTTTTGTGATTTTCCAGCAGAGATACCTTTTGAGATAATTGTACTTTTAGTGTTCTTGCCAAGGTGAATCATCTTAGTACCCGTATCTGCTTGCTGAAAATTATTAGTGACTGCAATAGAGTAAAATTCTCCTATAGAATTATCTCCTTTGAGGACACAACTTGGATACTTCCAAGTCACAGCACTACCTGTTTCTACTTGTGTCCAAGAAATTTTAGCATTCTTTTCGCAGAGGCCTCTTTTAGTTACAAAATTAAAAACACCACCTTTCCCTTCTTTATCTCCAGGGAACCAATTTTGAACCGTTGAGTATTTTATCTCTGCATCGTCAAGCGCTATTAATTCAACTACAGCGGCGTGTAATTGGTTTTCGTCTCTACTTGGAGCCGTACACCCTTCTAGGTAACTTACATAACTTCCCTCGTCTGCAATTACTAATGTCCTTTCAAATTGTCCAGTACCAGCCTGATTTATTCTGAAATATGTTGAGAGTTCCATTGGACATCGTACTCCTTTTGGAATATAACAGAAAGAACCATCGCTAAATACGGCACTATTTAAAGCAGCATAAAAATTGTCTTTTTGCGGCACTACTGTACCAATATATTTTTTTACTAATTCGGGATGTTCTTTGATCGCTTCAGAAATGGAACAAAAAATAATACCTTTTTCGGCTAGTGTGTCTTTAAAAGTTGTTGCAACTGAAACTGAATCCATCACAATATCTACGGCAACACCTGCTAGCTTTTTTTGCTCGTCTAATGAAATACCAAGTTTGTTGAAAGTTTCAAGTAATTCTGGATCTACCTCATCAAGACTTTCATACTTAGGTTTCTTGTTGGGAGCAGAGTAATAAGAAATATTTTGAAAATCTGGTTTTTTGTAATGAACGTTAGCCCATTCTGGTTCTACCATTTCTTTCCAGTACCTAAAAGATTCTAGTCTCCACTGCGTCATCCATTCTGGCTCTTCTTTTTTCTTAGAAATGGCGATAACAATTTCTTCATTAAGCCCCACAGGAAAAGTATCAGATTCTATATCTGTGTAAAATCCGTATTCATACTCCTTTGTTTCGAGTTCTTTTTTTAAGTCGTCTTCGGTGTATTTGCTCATAAAATTTCAGAAATTATTAAAGAGAAAAACTTTCGCCACAACCACAGGTTCTATTGGCGTTAGGATTGTTAAAAACAAATCCTTTTCCATTAAGGCCTCCACTATATTCTAGTGTTGTACCTACTAAGTATAAAAAGCTTTTTTTGTCAACGGCTATTTTTACTTCATGATCTTCAAAAACCTTGTCATTGTCTCCTGTTGCGTGATCAAATTTTAAGTCATAAGAAAGCCCAGAACAGCCGCCGCTTTTTACGCCGACTCTTACAAAGTCTTGTGCAATATTAAACCCCTCTTCACTCATAAGCTGAGAGATTTTATTTTTTGCGTTTTCACTAACTTTAATCATGTAATAGAAATTAATTCTAAATTGTCTGCAAATATACGGCAAATACTACGGTTTACCATACGCAGAAACTTAATAAAACGTTATAAAACAATAGAGAAACCTAATGGTAATGAGGATTAAACCTCAATTATTGTTGAAAATCTGGATTGTTAATAAAAGAAGGGTCTGATAGTGTGAGTAGAAAAGCTTTTAGGTCTGCTTTATCTTCTTCGGTTAATTGGACGCCACCTTCGTCTACTCGTTTCATTAGTGGGTCAATTGTTTCTGAAAATACAAGACCTTCACTATAATGGTTTATTACTTCGTCTATTGTAGTAAATCTACCATCATGCATATAGGGTGCGGTATATGCTAAGTTTCGCAAGGAAGGTGTTTTAAATAAACCAAAATCTCTTGGATCTCCTGTAACATCACCAAGTCCGTTATCTTCAAAAAATTCATCTAAACCATTGTTATGAAACGCATTGTCTGTCCAAAGTGGAGTTTCTGGCAAACCATGACAATGAAAACAGTCTCCTCGCCCTTCATCTAAGAAAACGTTTAATCCATTTTCCTCTTCAGGAGTAAGCGTCGCTGTACCATTTAAAAATTGGTCAAATTTAGAGTTCCCAGAAATCATAGTTCTTACAAACTGAGCAAGAGCTTTGGTTACCATAGTAGAATCTATCCTGCTACTACCAAATGCCAATCTAAATAATTCTGGATATTCAGTATTATTTTGAAGTGAATTCTCAACATTAGTCCATGTGTTATCCATTTCAACAGGATTGGTTACAGGGCCAAACATTTGATCTTCAAGGCTATTTGCGCTCCCATCCCAGTTAAATTTTTCACTAAAGTTAAAAGCAAGATTTTGGAGTGGCATAGAGTTTCTGGTACCTTCTTGCCCCGTTACTCCTATACTAAATTGTCTTGGGTCTGTAAAAGCATTTTGCGGTCTATGACAACTGGCACAAGAAATACTGTTGTCTCTAGAGAGAATACGATCAAAAAATAGTTTTTTTCCTAACGCCACACCTTCAACAGTTTGTGGGTTATCTGCTGGGATTACAGGAGGAAGGATTGAGCTTTCAAAAAAGGCAGGTATTTCTAAGGCTAAAGGTGTTGCGGAGTAGTCTTCTTCAGGCTCATTATCACTACATGATGCTAATAAAAGTATAAAGAAGAGTAGTCCGCATATGTTTTTTAACCTTTGCATTTTTTATTGCGTAATCTCCCCTAGTGAAAATACAGTTGCACCATTTTCATTCATATCTAACTGTGCTTGAAAATTTGGCATCAACACTTCAAAACGAGTGTTTAAATCCCAAGTAATGGGATTTTTAAACCACTCTGCAATGTTTGCTTTCACTTCAATGGTTGTATTAGATCCTACTGTAACGGTTCCAAGGTCTACAACAAATGAAGTATCTCTTAGCTCTTCAAGCGTGCCAGGACCAGGAGGAAGTGTGGAGTGCCTATTTGCACGTATGGTATGAAATTGAAAGCTAGTAATATCACTAGAATTATTAGTATAGAAGCCTTCAATACGCTGGTAGTGATAACCTCCACCAAGAGGACTTGGGACAGCCCAACCACTATCTGCTGTGTTTAAATCTAGATATCCACCTTCTTTATCATTATCCTCATCATCAAACCCAAACGTAAAAGAAACAGTATATTCTCCCTCGGGTATTTCTATTGAAGGAGTAAACTCTATGTTTCCTTCTTCTTCACGGGATAATACTAGATAATAGTCACCAGAATCAAATACAGTACCATTCGTAGTTGAAGTAAACGTAATGTCCGAAATAAGGTAGTTTACTTTGGATAGTGTAAGACTTTCTCCATTAGCATTTACATAAGTTGTGTTTTCATAGTCCGAATTTTCAATTTCTTGTCCATCCCAGTTTTGGGTAAACCTAAAATTAACAGATGTATTTTCAGGAGCAGTTTCGTTGTCATCATTTTCACAAGAAAATAATAGTATTGTAAGTGCTATTAATACAGCAATTTTTTTCATTTTTAATTAAATTTTGAGATTATAATATCTTTTTGTCCTTTATTGTTTGTAATATCTCCATCATTACTTTCAGTATTACCAACAACTACTATTTTATTATCTGAAGTTTGCATAACATCTTCCCCAAAATCCAAAGCAGAGCCTCCTATATTTTTTTCTGAAAGCAACTCAAGGTTTTGATCCAGAATTACAGTCCAAATATCATTTTGACCATTATTTCCAGATACATCTTCATCATTACTTCTTGTGGTTGAGGTAATTGCATAATTCCCATTTTGTAGAGTAATTATACTTCTAGCAGATTCAAATTGGGTCCCTCCAATAGATTTTTGTTGTAATATTTCCCCAGCATCGTTAAATTTTAGTGTCCAGATATCTGCATTGCCAATGGTTTCGGTTACATCTTGATCTGAACTTCTAGTATCACCTGCAATCATGTAATTGCCATCTTGTGTTTTGGTAATACTATAGGGGATGTCTATTTCTGAACCCCCAAAGTTTTTTTGCCACACAAGATCACCTTCTGAAGATGCTCTAACAATCCAAAAGTCGTAAGCTCCTTTATTATTGGTGATGTCTACATCTTCACTATCTGAAAAACCTATAATTATAAAATCTCCATTTTCTGTTTCAATGGCGTCATGTGAGGTGTCTGTAAAGGAACCTCCAAAATAACGACTCCAAATTAATTCTCCAGATGCGTCTAGTTTTAACGTCCAATAATCGCCTCCAGCATGTCTATTTAAACCTCTACCACTATTTCCTTGACCTCCACTTGCTGTGACATCCAAAATACCAGAAACAAAAAACCCACCATCGCTAGTCTGAAAAATATCATACGCTTGGTCGTTTCCTGCAAACCCATAATTTTTTTCCCACTCAATTGTACCTTGGCTTCCAACTTTAACAATCCAGAAATCAAAAAAGCCTTGATTGCCAGACACATCTCCGTCACTACTTCTGCTTTGTCCCGCAAGAACATAACCTCCATCTTGGGTTTTAAATAAGCTTCTTGCTCTTTCATCATCACTCCCTCCGTAAGTTTTATTCCATTGCATTTGCCCAGAGGTGTCTAGCTTAATAAGCCAGAAATCTAAATCTGTGCTAGTTTTGTCCGTGATGTCACCATCAATACTATTTGTAGTACCCAATATGACATAACCGCCGTCGTTGGCTTCTACTATTGAAATAGCATCATCAATACCAGAGCCTCCAAAAGTAATTGTGAAATCTGTCTCAAGAACTGGGTTTTCTTGATTTTGATTTTCAATTACGGATACCTCGTCGTCATTACATCCAAAAAGACCGAATGAAATAAGAAGAATTAATAGTGATTTTAGTACTCTTTTTTTTAACACGTGTTTTTTATTTTACAACGATTTGTTTCGTGGTTGTATTGTTTATTTTTAAAATATACATGCCAGCAGATAAGGATGAAATATCAATGGTTTTTCGATTGGTAGATGTAAAACTTTCCGAGAAAAGTTGCTGCCCCACTAATGAATAAATTTCAATTTTATCAATTACAAGATTAGATGAAGAAATAGTTATATTTTCTGAGGTTGGGTTAGGCGCAACTGAAAAGTTGTCTACATCTTCTTCAGAAACATCTAGAACTACTGTTGCATCTTTTACTAAAGTAAATCCTGCTGTTCCGCTTATTACAATATTTCCACTCTCGAAAAATGGATATACATTCCAACTCCCAGAGGTTCCTACAGTATTAGTGCTAGGGTGAACGTCAAAAAAGCCGTATTCTGAAAAATTCTGGTTAGCAATGTCGCTTATATCCAGAACCGCCATTCCTCTATTATAGTTTGCGAAAAAATATTTATCTCCAACTACGTATCCATTATGATCTGAAGCTGGTGTTGGACCAAAAAATTCGAAAAGAAATTGAGGTGCATCAAGATCTGTTAAATCAAAGATTATAGTTCTAGTATTAAATCCTATGTTTATTTCGTCTGTTTCGTCTCCTAAGATAAAATAGCGTTGGTCTTCGGTAAACCAACCTTGGTGCGCATAGCCTGGGTTAGGATATGGTAATGTTGCAATTGATATTGGATTGGATTTGTTAGTAACATCTACAATAGAAATAATATCATCACTACCAAAAGTTCCATGGCTACCAATGTAAATTTCTTGATCTGTATAATCTGCATCAGGGCCATTATAAGTTACTACTTGCGCATCATGGCTATAATCATCTAATCCAAAACCACCAGCAGCAACTGGATTTATTGGGTTTGTAATATCTACAAAATGAGGCCCACCATTAAATGTACTTGTTCCAACTGCATAAGCAAAACCAGTATCTTCATTAATTACGATATTATGGGCACTACCAAACCCTCCATAAAAAGCAGTATTCGAAAATATAACAGGTGGATTTGTAACATTACGTAACTGAGTTAAATCAAAAATTTGCATTCCATGATTAAAGGCTTCACTAACTATAAAAGCATGATCATTGTAAACTTTTATATCTCTCCAAGTACTAGGATCTGTCTGTGTTGGAAGTTTTCCCAAATAAATGGGATTAATAGGGTCGCTTATGTCAATAAATGCTGTCCCGTTATCTAGTCCAACAATCGCATACTCAATACCTGAATCTGGGTCTGTCCATCCCCAAGAATCATTTGCTCTAGATGCATTCATTTCACCTGGGGTGATTTGGGATTGTAAATCGTAATTTTCACAAGGAAAACCAGCTGCAGAACCTCCATCACAGGGAGTTTGTGCATAAAATGCGGCTGAAAACGAAATGAGAAATAAGAATAGTTTGCTTTTCATAGTAATTTCTTTTAGTAGGTTTTTGGTTAAAAAACTTACATTTTTATAATTCTTTTTAATACAGTATTATTTACTTTAAGGAAATATACTCCATTTTCTAAGTCAGCTATATTTATAACGTTCTTTTTAGAATTGATAGACTCCTTAAGGATAATGATTTTTCCGGTAACATCAATAACTTGAAGATTTTTTAATTCATATAAATCAGATTGTATAGTAACAATATTACTTGATGGATTTGGAAACACTCTTAAATTATTTTCAAAATTTACTTCAGAAATGGATAAGGTCGTGTTAACTGCCAACTGAAAACTACAAACACTAGTATTTCCAGAACTGTCTTCTGCTTCAAAACTAATATTGTAATTCCCTTCTGGTAATTGCGTGCCTGGTGTAGGAGTTTGCGAAATAATTAAACCATTTATACAATTATCTGAAACTGATGCAGAACCATTTGCAATATAATCTGGTACCGTATAAAAATTCTGACCACTATCATAATCTACTGTTGTATTTATTGGACAAATAATTTCTGGATCCATGTTGTCTTCAATAGTTAGTGTTGCCGTACATATGTCACGATTACCAAAATCGTCGTATACTTCTAGGTCTATAGATACTGTTCCAATATCCAAACAATCAAATTGAGTTTCGCAAATTAGTTTGTATACTGTACCACTATCATCTGTTGAGCCATTATCAATATCATCTGCACTTAGTGTTGCTTCTCCATTAGCGTCGAGCTCAAGTGTAAAATCTTGGCAAATAGCTGTTGGTGCTGTGTTGTCATCTGTTTCAGCTTTCACTAATAAAAAACCTCTGTTTATATCACTTATTACAATGTTTCCGCTATCAAAATAGGGATATACACTCCAGGCTCCACTAAAACTTGCACTATCACTCCCTGGATAGGTATCAAAAAAGCCTTCCTCAACAATGTTTTGATTTTCAATATCACTTACATCAATAACTCTGAGTCCTGCTCTGTAGTTTGCCATGTAAAATTTTGTTCCTTTCACATATCCATTGTGGTCTATAGCTGCTGTGGGGCCATAGTACTCAAAGTGAAATTGAGGATTATCAAGGTCATTAAAATCAAACACAATGGTTCTTGTGTTAAAACCTACGCTTTGCTCGTCTATCTCATCACCCAATAAAAAATAACGTTGATCCTCAGTAAACCATCCTTGATGTGTGTATCCTACATTACTATAGTTTATTGTTGAGATTCCTACTGGGTTACTCTTATCTGAAATATCAACGATTACTATTTCATTAGCATTACTACCTATTAGTATTTCACTTCCAATATAATCTTGGTCAGGACCGCAATAGGTAACAACTTGTGCGTCATGACTATAAGATCCCATACTGTATCCTCCCTCACCTATGGGGTTTGTTGGGTCTTGGATATTTACAAATATTGGCCCTCCATTAAATGCCCCCGCTCCAACAGGATATGCGTACCCTGTGTCTTCGTTAATTACAATATTGTGTGCACTACCAAACTCGTCAAAATGAGCTGTTTCAGAAAATGTTACAGGTGGACTCGTAACACTTCTTAATTCGGTTAAATCAAAAACCTGCATTCCATGACCTCCAGCTTCACTAACTATATATGCATGATTATTATAAGTTTTAATATCTCTCCAACTACTACTTGTGGTATGTGTTGGTAGTTTACCAAGATAGATAGGGTTATTAGGATTTGTAATGTCTATAAATGCGGTTCCATTGTTAAGCCCTACTATAGCATATTCGTTCCCATTAGAAGAATCTGTCCATCCCCAAGAATCATTTCCTTCACTAGCATTTAAAGTTCCTAGCGAAATTTCACTCTGAAGTTGGTATCCATCACAAGAATAAGGTCCTGCAGAGCCTCCATTACAAGGAGTTTGAGCTGTTAAACTTAGTATGCATAAGGTAAAAAGAGGTAGTAGTATTTTTTTCATTTGTTAAGTTTGTTATTGGGCTTTTTTAAGAATAAATAGACCTTTACTAAAAAGGTGTTTTCTCATAGCATTGTTGAGATTTGTAAAAGTATCAATTTTTAATCAAAATATATTGATTTTCTGGTCTGTGTGCGTATTATATGAGATTATTATGAGTGTTAATTTGAATAAAAATTAAAGGTTCATTCTTAATAGAAACTCTATTTTTGCAATATAATTTAACAATATGTTTGAAAATAAGGATAATTCAAGGACAAGTATCTCTCAATTAGGTGAGTTTGGTTTGATAGATCACCTAACTAAACACTTTAAAATCAAGCAAAAGACTACTGTCAAGGGAATAGGAGATGATGCTGCGGTATTGAAATATTCTGAAAATGAAAATGTAGTTGTAACTACAGATTTATTGGTAGAAGGCGTACATTTTGATTTAAGTTATATGCCACTAAAGCACTTAGGATATAAAGCTGTAGTGGTTAATTTAAGTGATATTTATGCTATGAATGCAAGTGCTACTCAAATAACAGTTTCAATAGCGGTTTCTAATAGGTTTCCTGTAGAAGCACTTGAAGAATTATATACCGGTATCATACTTGCATGCAAAAATTATAATGTTGATGTTGTTGGGGGAGATACAACCTCTTCAACCTCTGGGTTGTTAATTAGTGTAACAGCATTAGGTACCGTAAATAGTACAGAGGTAGTATATAGGAATGGTGCAAAAGAAAATGACCTTATTGTTGTAACTGGAGATGTGGGTGCTGCGTATTTAGGTCTTCAGGTTCTAGAAAGAGAGAAAGAAGTTTTTAAGGTAAATCCAAAATCACAACCAGATTTAGAACCCTATACCTATTTGGTAGAGAGACAGCTTAAGCCAGAAGCCAGAAAAGACATTCCAAATTTATTAAAAGAGTTGAAGGTGACTCCAACATCGATGATTGATGTAAGCGACGGGCTTTCTTCAGAGGTTATTCATTTATGTAAACAAAGTGATGTTGGGTGTAATATATATGAAGAAAAAATACCTCTTGACCCACAAGTAATATCTACATGTGAAGAGTTTGAATTAGATAGTACAACAGTTGCGTTAAGCGGAGGAGAAGATTATGAATTGCTCTTTACAATCCAAACAGAAGACTTCTTAAAAATTAAAGCAAACCCTCATCTTTCAGTTATTGGGCATATAACTAATAAAAAAGAAGGAATGCATTTAATTACAAGAGCTAATACAAAAATTCCATTAATAGCAAGAGGTTGGAATTCTTTAGATAAAGAGTAAGTTTTATTAAACCGCAGCTCTTTGTTTAAAATATTGCTTAAAAAGCATATTGTTTTCTTTCCAGTAACGAGTTAATTTAACCATTCTACCATAACCATCGGTAGTAAATTCTTGTTTGCATTCAGTACATTCATACTCTTTAAGCATAATATTAGTAGTATGCTTAGCAACAATGTTGTGGCCTCTAAATTTGCATTTAACGTTTTTCATGATTCTTAAGTATTAAAATTCTACATCTTAATTATAAAACATGAAAGCTTTAGGTGGGGGTTTGAGATTGGTTTGCGAATCTTTAAATTCAGCTTTTAAGTTTTTTTGTTATGTTAAATATAGCTATTATTTTCATTTAAACAAGATTAAAAGCATATTTATACGATTAAATGCATTATTTTAACAATTTCTTCACATTTTTCTAAAACTGAAAAGTGTCCTGTTTTAACTTCAAAAAGAGTTGTTTTTGTAATAGTTGCTATTTTACGAGATTCTTCAATAGGAATTATTGCGTCATTGATCCCAACGATGCTGTATTTTTCATTAGCAAAGTCTTTTAAAAAATTAGTTCTATCAATTCTGTCCCTTAGTCCTTTTATACTAGCAATGATACCTTCAGTAGAAAAAGTACTCGCTTCATTTTTCATATTTTCTATTTCAACACTAAACTTTTGTCTGTTATTATCAGAAAAAAGATTGCTTATCGCCATGCTAACATATGCTTTTTTGTTGCGCTTAATTATCTCGATGGATCTAGATCTGTTTTTCTTTTTTTCTGTAGTGTCCAATGCTGAAGTAGAGTTTACCAGGATTAATTTTGAAATAATTTCTGGATATTTCTCAGCAATCGCAAGTAAAACGTAACCTCCCATAGAATGTCCTACAAAAGCAGCATTACTTATATTTTCTTTTTTGAGAATTTGATAGACAATTTCCGCTTGTAATTCCATAGTATGGCTATCTGCTGCCCTTTCACTTTTTCCATGTCCAGGAAGATCTATTAAAAGTATCTTGTAGCTATTTAAACTTGAAATTAAGGGTTGCCACATAGTACTACTTTCCAAAAATCCATGAAGGAATACAATTGGTTTTCCAGACCCTTCTATGCTATAAAAAATAGATGAATTGTTATAGTGATAAATCATTTTTCTATCTTGACAAACAAATATCTATTAATGTCACAGACTAAACAAACCTTAATTACTGCTTTTGCATTGTTCTCTCTTTTTTTTGGTGCGGGAAATCTTATTCTTCCTCCTTTTTTAGGGTATAATGCTGGCGAAAATTGGGTTTGGGTTTTAGTTGGATTTCTAATTTCGGCAGTAATAATTCCTATTTTGGCAATCTATGGGCATGCGAGATTACAGGGGACTATATTAGATTTTGCTTCCAAAGTTTCTCCAGCTTTTGCTGTTGTTTATGCAGTATTAATTTACGCAATCTCAGCAACATTACCCTCGCCAAGAACCGCTTCTGTAACTTATGAAATGACGGTTGCACCCTACTTTGAAATATCTTCACTTTGGTTAAGTATTATCTATTTTTCGTTAGTATTAATTTTTGTTTTAAACCGAACTAAAATCCTAAGTCTCATAGGTAAGTTTTTGACACCTTTAATTATAGTACTGCTATTAGCCATAATATCAATTGGACTTTATGGTGATGTTAGCAGTATTCGCAGTAGTATTTTTGAAAACACATTTACAAGTGGAATCTTAGAAGGCTACCAAACATTTGATGCTATTGGGGGTGTAGTTGTGGGTGGAGTAATCGTGATTTCTTTTGCACTACAAGGTACTTTTAACTATAAGGAGAAGAAAAAAATGATAGGTAAAGCTGGCTTTCTCGCTGGTTTAGGTTTATTACTTATTTATGGAGGTCTAATAGCATTAGGAGCTCATTATAGTAACACTATTGTCGTTGAAGACAGAGTGTTACTCCTTACGCAGTTAAGTACCAATGCCCTTGGGGATATAGGGACAATATTTTTAGCCGTTTTAGTTGCTTTAGCTTGCTTTACAACAGCAGTTGGTATTATTACAGGTACGGCAGATTTTGTAAAAGGGTTAGCGAATAACTCTCAAAAAGCTTATATAATAACAGGTGTTTTAGGATGTATTTTGGGTGTTGCAATTGGCCAATTTGAAGTACATTACATTATAGACGTTGCACTTCCTATTTTACTTTTTATTTACCCAATTACTATTGTATTAATACTATTAAATGTTATTCCAAAAAAATTGGCATCACCTCTAGTTTTTAGAGCAGTTACTATAACTACAATAGCGCTTAGTATTCCAGATTTTTTACAGTTTTTTCTTGCTGATGGTAGTCTAGATGCTATAACTAAATTTATTCCTCTTTCTCAAAAAGGTATGGGTTGGGTATTGCCAGCCTTTGTAGTTTTCTTATTAATTAACTTGTATACTTATATGACGAGTAAATCTAGAGTAAAAAACTAAGAATTCATTAACTCTTCTATTTCTTCTGCCTCTATTGGGATATTGCGCATTAAATTAAATGGCTCTCCTTTTTCTTGAATAACCACATCATCTTCTAGGCGTATTCCAAAGCCTTCATCAGGAATGTAAATACCAGGCTCAACTGTAAATACTTGGTTCACTTCCATAGGCTCCCATAAAATTCCATAGTCATGAGTGTCTAGTCCAATATGGTGTGAGGTGCCATGCATAAAAAATTTTTTATAGGCTGGCCAATCTGGATTTTCATTTTGTAAATCTGCTTTATCAAGTAAACCAAGCCCAAGAAGTTCACTAGTCATTAATTTACCAACTTCTACATGATATTCTTTCCAAAGAGTACCTGGAACTAACATTTTTGTAGCTTCGTTTTTAACTCTATTTACAGCATTATATACCTCTTTCTGTCTATTTGTAAATTTTCCACTTACAGGAATGGTACGTGACATATCACTACTATAGTTAGCATATTCTGCCCCAACATCCATTAAAATTAAGTCGCCTGCTTTACATTGTTGATTATTTTCAATGTAATGTAATACGTTGGCATTATTCCCACTTGCAATAATTGGAGTGTAAGCAAATCCCTTGGAACGATTTCTTAAAAACTCATGCATGTATTCTGCTTCAATTTCATGTTCCCAAACATCAGGCTTAACAAATCCTAATACTCGCTTAAATCCTTTTTCGGTAATTGAGCAAGCATGCTGCATTATATCTAGCTCGATAGCATCTTTTACAGAACGAAGTCGTTGTAAGATAGGATTACTTTTTGCCCAAGTATGAGCCGGAAATTTTGCTTTTGTAGCTTTTATAAAACGGTCTTCTCTTGTTTCAGTCTCAACAGATTGTCGGTAATGCTCATTTGTGTTGAAGTATATAGTTTCGGCTTGAGTCATTAACTCAAAAAATACTTTATCAAATTCCTGTAACCAATACACAGTTTTTACTCCCGTAGTTTCAAAAGCACGTTCCTTAGTTAGTTTTTCACCTTCCCAAACAGCAATGTGTTCGTTGGTTTCTTTTAGAAAAAGTACTTCTCTGTTTTTTTCTTCTACAGCATCTGGAAATAATAGTAAAATACTCTCCTCTTGGTCCACACCACTTAAATAAAATAAGTCCCTTGACTGTTGAAAGGGCATAGTACTATCGGCTCCAATGGGGTATATATCATTACTGTTAAAAACGGCAATACTTTTAGGCTTAAGTTGTGCCATAAAGTTTTTTCTATTTTTAATAAAGAGATTTTTATCTATTGGATGGTATTTCATATCTATATTTTGCCTGAGTGTTACAGCTTTTTTTGTTTCCAGTATAGGAAGTGATGTTAATAATTCGATTTTCATCAAAAATACAAGAAATTCAATGAGTTTAAAAAGAATAGACTTGTTAAACTTGTTTCAAAAATTTTGCTTTTGAAAGGTGTTTGTGTACTTTCAGCATCCTATTTAAAACCACCAAGAAATTATGAGACTCACACTTTTATTATTTTGTTTATTTCTTTCAACTCTTAGTATTGCACAACAACCCGCAACATCTGCTACTCAGGTAGAGCAAGCTATACAACAAAAGGATGCGCTTTTAAAGAATTCTATTGTAAAAAACCTGCCATTTAAAAACATAGGACCTTCTATTATGAGTGGCCGTGTAACTGCTATCGCAGTAAATCCAAAAAACCCAATTGAATTTTACGTAGGGTATGCTAGTGGAGGTGTTTGGCATACAAAAAACAACGGGACAACATTTGAGCCTATTTTAGATTCAAGTCCAACTCAAAATGTAGGAAGCTTAGCAGTAGATTGGAACACACGAAATATTTGGGTGGGGACAGGAGAGGTTAATGCATCTCGCTCAAGTTATGCTGGTATTGGTTTATTGCAATCAACAGATAATGGCAAAACATGGAACTCTATGGGACTTATTGATAGCCACCATATAAGTGCTATTCTCATCAACCCAAATAACTCAAATGAAATTGTAGTGAGTGCAGTTGGACATTTATACTCTACTAATACTGAGCGAGGAGTTTATAAATCTCAAGATGGTGGTAAAACTTGGAGCAAAACACTTTTTGTAAACAATCAATCTGGTATCATAGAAATGGTTCATGACCCGTCAAACTTCAATCTTATGTATGCCTCTTCTTGGGATAAGGACCGAAAAGCATGGAATTTTAAAGGAGATGGTGCTGGAAGTGCTATTTATAAAAGTATAGATGCAGGAAGTACTTGGACAAAAGTATCTACTCCAGGTAGTGGTTTCCCAACTGGTGAAGGAACTGGTAGAATAGGACTAGCTATTTATGATGAGAATACGGTTTATGCAATCCACGATAATCAAAATCAAAGAAAGGGTGACAATTCTCA
>CAYGMB010000008.1:13148-21776 GCA_964350765.1 uncultured Flavobacteriaceae bacterium | reverse complement strand
AACAGCAAAGATTATTGTAAAATAATATTTTAAAATTATATGTTTTAAAAAAAGAGAGGATTAATTAATCCTCTCTTTTTTGTATTGTAGTTATCTCTACTGGGCTTGCTTTAGCACACCTATTTTGTCTTCTTAAGGGGCGGTATTTTACCCAAACCTTTTTACCATTAATTTTGTATTCTTCTTCGAGATTTATGGGGTCGTAAAGCATATCTTTATTATTATCAATCATAAGTGTGTATGGGCAATCATTTTCGGCTTCTGATGCAATAATAATTGCTTCTTGAAAACCTTCAGCAGTTAGTTTTTCGTTCATTTTTATTTTTTCAGTTTCTGTAGAAGATATTTCTTCAGTAGTGTTTTTTGTTGAATTACATGATGCTGCAACCAAAAACAAAAAACCAAATGTAATTTTTAAGAGTGTCATAATTTATTTTTTACGATTTAACATTTGAAAATACAATTTATATGCCATTATTTAAATAAATAGTCCAAAGATTTATATTAACTAATGGGTTTTTAGATACTTAAGCAATGCCTTAAAGTCGTTAAAAAAAGAAATATTAGTATTAAAATATTG
The DNA here is from genome assembly GCA_964350765.1 of uncultured Flavobacteriaceae bacterium. GTDB lineage: Bacteria > Bacteroidota > Bacteroidia > Flavobacteriales > Flavobacteriaceae > CAYGMB01. Next base: position 21,196 of record CAYGMB010000008.1, on the reverse strand, counting down.
TTAATTCGAATTAAGGTGTTACTTTTATTGTTCTCATATTTTTTTAACCAAAAACCTGAAAATGAAATTAAAATTTACATTATTAACATTTTTGTTCGGTGCATTTACTATGATGTATGCACAACAAAATCAAGGTGCAACGTATGTAGGTACAGCAGATAATCATACCTATGTTCCCTCCCTAGCATCAAGAATGAGTGAATTAACACCATCTACTGTGAAACCTCCAAAGGAGGCACAAGATGGAAGATCTTACAGAATTAAAAGAGAAGTTATTCCTGGAAAAGGAAGACAAGCAGATATTTTATCTCAAGATCCACATAGACTAAACCAAAAAATACCAGGAAGAGTGCCAGATCTTGTATGGACAGGAGCTACTTCAAACTCTCAACCTACGGACCCATCGCTAGCAGTAGGGCCAGATCATGTTTTTGTAGTATTCAATACAGGATTTGCTATTTATGATAAGGATGGTAATACGTTAGTAGGTCAAACATCACCAAACCCAGCAATTTTCCCTTCAAGTGGGTGTTGTGATTTAACAGTTTCGTATGATCCTGTAGCAACCTCTGCATCAAATCCAACTCCTGGAAGATGGGTGTTGTCATTTCTTGGAGGTGGTGCTCAAGTAGCAGTATCTGATGGTCCAGATCCAGTAACTTCTGGATGGAATGTATATAATATTAATACAATTAACGATTACCAAAAACTATCAGTTTGGAGTGACGGATATTATGTTTCTGACCAATCTTCTGGAAACAGAATTTATGCAATGGAACGTCAAGCAATGCTTGATGGAGAACCAGCGGGTAATGTTTCAATCCAAGGGTTTACTTTACCTAACTTTAATAACCAAGGATTTGCTAGTGTACAAGCATTAAATATTTCTGATGACCAGTACCCTGGTCCAGGCAATGCAACAATAATATTTTTTCAAGATGATGCTTATGCAGGACAAAACGATGACAGTATTAAGTTCTGGGATCTTGATGTAGATTTTGATACACCAGGAAACTCAACAATCTCTTCACCACAAGAAGTTCTAGTTACACCATTTACTTCTATTTTTGATGGAACTTCATTTGCTAACTTAGCTCAACCTAATGGTGGTGCTGATATTGATGCTTTACAAGGAATCATTATGAATCAAGCACAATATAAGAAGTTTCCTACTTACGAAAGTGCTATTTTCAATTTTGTTATCGACATAGATCCAAGCGCAGGAGAACAAGCCGCTATACGTTGGTATGAGTTTAGAAGAGATACTCCAACAGACCCATGGGTAATGGAGCAAGAAGGAACTTTCTCAGATCCTGACGGACGCCACTTTTGGCATGGAAGCATGATTATGGATACACAAGGTAATATAGGAATGGGATTCTCTGTATTAGGTAATACTGCAACTGGAAATGGTACTGCTAACGAATTTGTTTCGAGTTATTATACTGGAAGACTAGCAAGTGATCCTAATGGAACTATGACTATAGCACCACAATTAATAGCTGCTGGTGCTGGGAATATTCCTGGGCTACGTTATGGAGATTATAGTAAAATAGATCTTGATCCATCAGATTATAAAAGAATGTACTTTATTAATGAACTCATGTTTCCTGGAAGAAGTGATGTTATAGGGCGTTTTCAAGTAGCTCCAGACTTTGATACAGATGCGGGTGTTGTTGATATCGTAGCACCTGTAGATGGTGATCTATCTGCTCCACAAGACATTACAATTACTGTTAGAAATTTTGGGCTAAATGATATTTCAAATGTGCCAGTAAGCTATACTATTGATGGAGGTACTCCTGTTAGTGAAGTGGTATCTGGAACAATTGCTTCAGGGACAACAGTAGATTATACTTTTACAGCACAAGCAGATTTATCTGTTGAAGGACAAACATATATAATTGAAGCATCGACTGCTTTACCAGGAGATGAAGACCCTGGTAATGATAGTTTCTCAAAAGAAGTAAAACATGTAGCTCCTAATGATATTGGTGTATCAGCAATTACATCACCTACATCAGGAGAAGGATTAGGAGATGAAACAGTTACTATTACAATTGAAAACTTTGGTACTGCAGACCAATCAGGTTTTGATGTATCATTCTCAGTTGATGGTGGAACTCCTGTTGTTGAAACTGTTGCCGCAACAGTTGCTGCAGGATCAACTATTTCATATTCATTTACACAGACAGCTAACTTATCTGCAATTGGACTATATGCAATAGAAGCTAGGACTTTACTCTCTGGAGACGCAGACCCAAGTAATAATGGTATTACTATTGGTGTTCAAAACTTACCATGTAGTAGCTCTACTAATGATACAAATCAACCTATTGGTCCTAATGCAGGAACAGTAACAGAATCTGTTATCACTATAACAGATGACTTTGCTATTGAGGATGTAAATGTAACATTGAATTTAACACATACATTTACAGGAGACTTAGATATATTCTTGATTGGTCCTGATGGTACTTCTGTAGAATTATCAACAGATAATGGTGGTAGTGGAGATAACATGACAGGAACTGTTTTTGATGATGAGGCCTCAAGTCCTATAACTGGTGGGTCCGCTCCATTTACAGGTTCTTTTCAACCAGAAGGAAACTTATCAGATTTTAATGGGTTATCCTCTGCAGGAGATTGGACACTATCTATTACAGATGATGCTAATGCAGATGGTGGACAACTACTAGATTGGACAATACAATTATGTTCAGATCCAATTCTTTATGTTGATGACCAAAACTTCCCAGATGGTAGTGAGTTAATTATTGTTGACGAAGGTAACGATCAATATAGACTGTTATTAAATACAACAAGTGTAAATAATACGCTTCTTATGAGCGTTACAAACATGTTAGGTCAAAAACTATCGCAATATCCCCTGGATAACACAGGAAATGGATACGAGTACTTATTGGATATGTCGTATGTATCTTCTGGTGTGTATATCGTACGTTTAGGAGATGAAAATTACTCAAGCGTAAAACGAATTGTAGTAAGATAAGACTATAAATCTTTTAATAGATTAAAGGCTACCAATGGTAGCCTTTTTTATTTAACTTCAGTATTATGAACGCTAGAAGAATGCTCTTAACTGTACAGACCCAGTATGTACCGCTCTTGAAGTTTCACTCTTTCTCCCAAAATAAGTAAGATTAACATCTAAGAACTTTGTAATTCTTTTCTGAAATAATAAGCGCCATGTAAAGTTTGTTCCAGGTTGAAGACCTTCCAGTAGTTGATAGGCAACTGGAGAAAAGGCGCTCCCTTTAAAATCATTTGAGATATAGTTAAACTCCCCATTAATAGATATTTTCTCAGTATTATTATACGCAAAAGAAGTGCCTAGCTTTTGTTGATTTAATTGTTCTCGCTCACCTAGTAAGTTTTCTTTATTTAAAAATTCGTAAAAAACATCAAATCTAGTTTGCTGGTTTAACAAATAAGAAACTTTTGGCATAATCTCATAACTATCAATTTCAAAATTTCTATTTGCAAAATTTTCAGAAATACTTTCATTAGTACCTAAAGCACTTTTGAGGTTTACTAACCAGCTTTCCCAGAATTTATGAGTAAAAGATAATTGATGACTTATTAATTTATTTTCCTGTAACCCTAAAGAAATTAAATTACTTGTAGAAGTACTTAAAAAAGTATAACTGGTAGTATATTTTTGTTTTCCCCTATTAAAAAAAAGTGCGTTCCTAAAATTAAGCGCTAAGCCAAGCTCTCTTTCTCCTTCACTATAAAAAGGATTAATGTTAAAAGTAGTATTGTCTCTTTGTGTTCTTCTATCTAAGGTGTAGGAAGTCTGATTATAAAACTTAGAAAGTATTTTTTTGAAACCTTCTTCAGAGGACCAACGTTGTGGATTTAGCGTTAGTGTCTGGCTAAATTTGTTCTGTCTTATTTTTAAAAATATCTGGTTAGGAAGCAATACTCTTACAAAAGTTGCTTCGTCTTGAAATTGTGCAACCTCAAACTCTTCTAGTTGTTGTATTCCGTCATTATTATAATCATTCCAAGTAAAAACACCCTGTCCTGGCTCTACTTGTATGTAAGTAAACTCTTGTTGTGGAATAACCCCGTTACCAGATTCGAGAGCTGTAGATAGCCTAATTCCATTTTTTAAAAGTGATTGGCTGTATAAAATTCGACTGCTTAATGATTGTTCTTTTTCAGTAACATCATTAGCCTCCATAAATTCATCTCTTAATACTCTATAATTAGCAAAAATTGATAATTGTGAATTTGCGCTGCTTAGAATTCTAGATTTTAAATAGTAATTATTAGAAGTATTTACTTTTTGCAATCTATTACTACGAACACTATCTGTCGCTCTTATTTGGTATCCAAGTTCAACAAAAACTTTTGTACTGTCTCCTATACCTGAAAAAATTTCATATTGATTAAAACGTTGACTTACGGGAGTCAAGCTATCATTTATTATTGTAGTTACTTGGTTATCCTCTAAGGCAACTTTACCACCAACCCAACCTTTTTTGTGAGCATAAAGTGTTGTGTTGTTTAGCCTAAAAAAGGTAGAACTTAAAGAGTCTCCTTTGCTGTCTAGGTAACTTCCATATGTAATAACCTTCATTTTATTGAGCTTAAGCTCTGATGCTGCCACATGTCTAACCCCTGAAAAATTTTCGGAAAAATCTAAATTTTGAAACTCATACCGGCCGGAGCCATACTTAGGAGAAAAAAACTCAGTTCCACCAGTTATAAATCTTTGATTTCCTTGAGGATTTACTAAATTCCAGTCACGAGCAAACTCAATATTATACAAGCGTTCAATAGTCCTAAAATCTTCATTTATGAAGTCCATAGTTCCTGTTGCATTTACTTGCAAGCTATCTGTAGTAGTTAGTACACGTTGCTTGGCGGCAACTCTTCCTGCAAAACCATCATTATTATTATCATCTACAGAAGAGAATAGGTTAAGATCATTTTTACTTCCTGCAATTTCAAAATCTACATTGGTTTTTTCTGTGGGGTGATAACTTCCGTTGAGACCTCCAATTTGTAATTTTGTAGGTGCTTGTAATTGTATAATGGGTTCATAATTACCTTGAGGAACTCCATTAACAGGAGGGATATATTCAAATATTCTATTAATCGCACTTTGCGAGCTTATAATATCATCTTCAGGATTTGTTGAGAAAACAAAAATCTCTTCACCATTTATAATTTCTCTTCTATATAAAATTTTATTTTCTGAAAATGTATCTGGCACTGCAGATGGTGCTGTCATTAAATCCATATTGTCTCCTGCGGCTTGTAAGATAGCTACTTGCTCTTCAGTAAGGCTTTGTTGTAAGGGTTGGTTTTTTGCATCATTTTCAGAATACACATAGGTTCCTAAATCTAGTTTTTCGCTTGTATAGTTTCCTCCACCATAACCGATAAATCGCGTAAAGCTTCTGTCTGTAAACTGATACTCTACAGTAATACGCATATTGGCTGTAATAGGGTAGGTAGTATTAAAAGTAATTTCTCCAGCATTGTAGTCTATAACATAATCATAGTTTTCCCCTCTTTGGAGTAGCAAACCATTAACATAGACACGTTCACTACCAGATACAATTAAAATGAAGAGCTCTCCGTTTGGTCCTACTAGTTTGTAAGGGCCTTGATTTCCTTCTTGTCCTGTAAATTGACTTCGTTGAAAAACCCCTCTTACCAAAGCGCCAGCTGCATAAGCACTTAGAGAAGAACCGTCTTTGTTATTTAACTTTCCAGATAATGAAATCCCTTGCACTTTTTTGGTAAAGCGTCCAAAATAACTCCCGCTATTTTGTAGGTCTACATCTCCAGCTCTAATATTCCAATTGTCACTAAAGAGTTCAATAAAAATTTGATCAAATTCATCTAGACTTTGTGAATACCCACCTTCTTGAGTGGGGATATTAGCATCTTGTATAGAGGCTCTAATGGAGACTTTATCATTAAGTTTTCCAGTAATTTGTAAGTCTAATTCAGAGTTTACTACAGCATTTTGATTATTACCAACAGTTACACCTCTTGTAATACTTCCTGAGGTTGTAAGCCCGTCAAATGGAGTAAAATTATTTTCAGTATTACTTTGTTGCAGCTTTACAAGTTTATCTGCTACATCTGTATTTTCAACAATAACCTTGGGGTCAAATAAAAAATAATCTTTGGTTAAAAAATCTGGATACCTTAGATAGTTAATTATAATGCTATCGCTTGTATTTGCCACTCCAGGCTGTAATAGTAAAATTCCTTTGCTGAAATTTACTTTGTATTTTGTGCTGTCTACAAGAGTGCCATTTTTTAAAGTTACTTTAAACTGTGAAGGATTTATAGCAACACTATCAATGGTAATAGTATCTTGAGTAATAACTTTTTTAATTCTATAATTGGAAATAGTGTCTTGAGAAAACCCCAAAAGCCCAATGCTTAGAAAAATAAAAAGTAACCAATACTTAAACATTATTATAAAACTACTACTTATAGAATTTATTTTGTTGATTTCTTATGTAAAACCTTTCAGTAAATAGCGTTGCCTTACTAGATGGGCTTGTTTATTTTTGAGTTTGTATTAATTTAAAGCAAGGTTTCCTCGTTTGAGGGAAATATTATGAAAATACTATCCTATAATGTAAACGGAATAAGAGCCGCAATGCGTAAAGGCTTATTAGAATGGTTGCAACAAGCCAATCCAAACGTAGTATGTATTCAAGAGACAAAAGCTAATAAAGACCAAGTTGATACTGCTTTAATAGAAGAGGCAGGATACCCATACCATTATTGGTTTAGTGCTCAAAAAAAAGGGTATAGGGGTGGGGCGATTTTTGGGAAAGAAGAACCCAATCACGTGGAATTTGGTACTGGAATAGAATCTATGGATTTTGAAGGCAGGAATATACGTGTAGATTATGATAATGTTTCTGTAATGAGTTTATACCTTCCTAGCGGGACAAATATTGCCCGTTTGGAGCATAAATTAGAATACATGGATTTATTTCAAGAATACATAAATGCTTTAAAACAAACACTACCTAATCTAGTTATTTGTGGCGACTATAATATTTGTCACGAAGCAATTGATATTCATGACCCGGTTAGAAATAAAAATGTATCAGGATTTTTACCTGTTGAAAGGGAGTGGATTGGAAACTTTATTGATAGTGGTTTTATAGACAGTTTTAGGTATTTAAATAAAGAACCTCATAATTATACATGGTGGAGTTATAGGGCAAATGCTAGAGCAAATAATAAAGGGTGGCGTATAGATTACAATATGGTAGCTACACCATTACAAGAAAACATAAAGAGAGCCGTTATACTCCCACAAGCATTTCATAGTGATCATTGTCCGCATATGGTTGAATTGCATTTTTAATTTCTGAAATAAATAAAAATGATAAAATATATTTCTATTGCACTAGTTAGTTTGCTAATAACATCAAGTTGTGTCTCATCAAAAATATATGATGATTTAAAAGCTAAACACGATGCATTAAAAGCAGAAAATGAATCTCTAATGGCGCAACTTGATACTAAAGGAGGAAACTCAAGTCAATACACAGTTGCTCAATTACAAGATAAATTAGATAAACTTCAAAATGAAAAAACTAAATTAGAAATGGATCTAGCGGCACTAGATACTAAGTATAATTTATTAAAAGCCTCATATGATGCGTTGGAAGCAAATAGTAGTGAAAATTTGACTGAAAATTTAGAACGAAATCGAAAACTTTTAGAGCAGCTAGAAGCAAAAGAAAAAGCATTAAATGAAGAAAGTCAACGACTATTAAAATTAGAAAAAGAGTTGGCGAAACGCTCACAACGCGTAGATGAGTTAGAAGGAATTATTGTCGCAAAAGATGCAAAAATGAAACAACTAAAAGATGCTATCTCTGCAGCGCTTACAAATTTTGAAGGTAATGGTTTAACAGTAGAGCAAAGAGATGGTAAAGTTTATGTTTCGATGGAAAATAAATTACTTTTTGAAAGTGGTAGTTGGGCTGTAAACAGTCGTGGAAGAGAAGCAGTTGTTTCAATTGGTA
>CAYGMB010000008.1:10976-13138 GCA_964350765.1 uncultured Flavobacteriaceae bacterium | reverse complement strand
TATTAGCTCAAAACCCTGAGATTGCTGTTTTAATCGAGGGTCACACAGATAATGTACCTTATGGCGGAAATGGGAATATTAAGGACAACTGGGATTTATCTACAAAAAGAGCAACAGCGATAGTTACTATTTTAATCGAAAACAATGCTATTCCTAAAGACAATCTTACCGCTGCTGGTAGAGGAGAATATGCTCCAACTGCTCCAAACACTACAAACGAAGGTAAATCCAAAAATAGAAGAATTGAAGTAATCTTAACCCCAAAACTGGATGAGATTAATAAATTGCTGAACGAGATTTAAAATGAAATATACCACCTTACCTAATACAACATTAAAAGTTAGTAAAATATGTTTGGGGACGATGACTTTTGGTCGCCAGAACACAGAAAAAGAAGCGCACGAGCAATTAAATTTTGCATTAGAAAAGGGAGTTAATTTTATTGATACCGCAGAAATGTATGCAGTTCCATTCACAATGGAAACTCAAGGACTTACTGAACAATATATTGGTAATTGGTTAAAAGAATTTGGTAATAGAGATAAGCTTGTATTAGCTTCAAAAATAACAGGACCGGGTAGAGGTATTTTTAAAGATATTAGGCCTAACCTAGATTTTAGTGCTGCTTCTTTAGAAGATGCATTACATAAAAGTTTACAAAGGCTTCAAACAGGCTATTTAGATCTATACCAACTACATTGGCCAGAACGTAGCGTGAATATTTTTGGAAATAGAGACTATATCCATTTGCCTAATCAAGAATGGCAAGATAACATTTCAGAAATTTTAGAGCGATTAGAAAAATTTGTAAAGGAAGGAAAAGTAAGACATATAGGTCTAAGTAATGAAACTCCATTTGGTGTTATGCGTTATATGGAAGAACATCGTAATGGTAAGTTAAAAATGGTTTCTGTTCAAAATGCATACAGCCTATTACAGCGCAGGGACGAGGTTGGTTTAACCGAAGTATTACAAATGGAAAACATTGGTTATTTGCCTTACTCCCCTCTGGCTTTTGGCGTTTTATCTGGGAAGTATCTTAAAGGTAAAAAACCAGAAAATGCAAGGGTTACTTTATTTCCTAATTATTCAAGATACAGTAGTGAATCTTCTTTAAAAGCGACCCAAAAGTATTACGAAATAGCAAAAAAGCACGGATTGTCATTAGTACAAATGGCATTGTCTTTTGTTAATGATCGTTCTTTTGTAACTTCAAATATAATTGGCGCAACAAATCTTGTTCAACTTTCAGAAAATATAGATAGTATTAATATTAGTCTTTCAAAAGAAATTTTATCAGAAATAGAAGAAGTGCACCAACAGATGCCTAATCCTGCACCGTAAATTTTTTAACTAACAAAAGCACTATACCCTGTTATGGCACGTCCAACAATGAGCGAATTAATTTCCTTAGTACCTTCATAGCTATAAATTGCTTCTGCATCTGCAACAAACCTAGCAACATCATGTTCTAGTAATATTCCGTTACCTCCCATTACTTCCCTAGCTCTGCTAACTACGTCCCTTGTTCGCATACTACAAAATACTTTGGCAAGCGATGCATGCTCGTCTGTAAGTATTTTTTGATCTTGCATTTCACTTAATCTAAAACACATAGTTTGCATTGCTGTAAGGTTTGCTATCATCTCTACAAGATGATCTTGGATAAGTTGAAACCTGGCGATAGGTCTTCCAAATTGCTCTCTTTTTTTAGTGTACTTCAATGCACTTTCGTAAGCTCCTCTAGCACACCCAACAGCCTGCCAAGCTACTGCAGCACGCGTCATTTTTAACACCTTAGCAGTATCTTTAAAGCTGTTACATTTTTGTAATCTATCACTTTCTGGAATTCTACAGTTTGTTAAGGTGATTAATGCATTTTGTACGGTACGAAGCGCCATTTTGTCTTCCATTTTTTCTGCTTTATACCCTGGATTTCCTTTTCTAACTAAGAATCCTTTAATTTGATGCGTTTCTTTTTCTCGTGCCCAGATTATAGTCACGTCACTAAAAGTGGCATTTCCTATCCATTTTTTTTGCCCATTAAGTACCCACTCATCACCATCTCTATAGCAAGTTGTTTCTAATCCACCAGCTGCACCAGACCCAACATTGGGTTCGGTAAGTCCAAAAGCACCTATAAGCTCCATTTTTTGCATTTT
>CAYGMB010000008.1:8191-10966 GCA_964350765.1 uncultured Flavobacteriaceae bacterium | reverse complement strand
TCACTTACGCAGAGATAAATACTACCCATTGCTAAGCCGCTATGTACACCAAAAAATGTTGAAATTGAAACATCTATACGTGCAAGTTCCATTGCCATGATACCTTCCATTAAAAATGTTTCTCCTGGACAACCATAGCCATTATATGCCATACCACAGATATTTAATTCTGCCATCTTTGGAATTATATGGTGTGGAAATTCAGCCTTTTTCCAATATTCATTAGCGATAGGCTTTATTTCTTTTTCCATAAATTTTCGCACTTTTAACTGTATTTCACGCTCATGCTCTGTAAGTTTCAAGCTTAAATCATAAAAATCACCATCAATGGGAGGTAATTTATGTTGTCCTTTTCTTGCTTTGGTTTTAAGCATTCTCATAAGACCTGCCATTTGCTTGTCGTCGAGTTCTCCAACTGATTTCATAACCTCTCCTAGATCTACCTTTTGAGAGAGTTTTGCGATAGCTTTTACATCTACTTCTTTAAGTACGGAGAGTGTATCTTTAATTTTTGAAAATATGGACATAGCTTTTATTTTTTAAGTAACCTAAAGATACTTGCAGAATAACTTTAAAACGCCCAAAGAAGTGTTAATTTGAAAAAACTAAGTCTTGTTTTTTAGCCAAAAAGGTGTTTAACTATGTCATGTACTTTAGCAACCTTTATGATGTTAATTTGATAGTTTTGTTTAGGAAGTTTACAGTATTTTGAAATTACTATTGAAGAAAAACCTAATTTTTCTGCTTCCAGAATTCGCTGTTCGATTCTAGTTACTGGTCTTACCTCACCTGCAAGTCCAATTTCTGCAGCAAAGCATATTCTTTTATCAATTGAAATATCAACATTAGAGGATAAAACCGCAGCAACAACTGCTAAGTCTATCGCTGGATCATCTACTGTAATACCTCCTGTAATATTTAAAAATACATCTTTTGCTCCCAGTTTAAACCCTGCTCGTTTTTCCAAAACGGCTAGAATCATATTTAAGCGTTTTGCATTATAACCTGTTGCGCTACGTTGTGGAGTTCCATAGACAGCACTACTAACAAGTGCTTGTATTTCTATTAGTAATGGGCGCATACCTTCTAGTGTTGCAGCAATTGCAGTACCACTTAGGTCTTCTTCATTTTTAGATATTAAAATTTCGCTAGGATTACTTACTTCTCTAAGCCCATTTCCTTGCATTTCATAGATGCCAAGTTCATTTGTGCTTCCAAACCTATTTTTATTAGCTCTTAAAATTCGGTAGATGTGATTTCGGTCTCCTTCAAACTGTAAGACTGTATCTACCATATGTTCTAGAATTTTAGGGCCTGCAATATTTCCATCTTTTGTAATATGACCAATTAAAATAACTGGCGTATTAGTTTCTTTTGCAAAGCGAATAAGTTCTGTAGTACATTCTCTAATCTGAGAAATGCTTCCAGGACTACTCTCTATATAATTTGTTTGTAATGTTTGTATTGAATCTATTACAACAATATCTGGAGTAATTTCCTCTATATTTTTAAAAATGTTTTGAGTTTTTGTTTCAGTAAGGATAAAACAGTTTTTTGCTTCTGGTAGAATGCGGTCTGCTCGCATTTTTATTTGTTGTGCACTTTCTTCACCAGAAACATAAAGGGTTTTATAGGGTAGCTGGAGGGCAACTTGGAGCATTAATGTACTTTTTCCAATACCCGGCTCTCCTCCTAAAAGCGTTAACGATCCAGGTACTAGTCCACCTCCAAGGACTCTGTTGAGCTCGAAGTTGTTGGTGTCTAAACGACTCGTAGTGTCTTTAGATATTTCGGTAATACGTTGAGGTTTGGAGATTCTTTGTTGGGTAGACTCACTAGTTTTCCAACTATTTTTTTCTGGTTTTTGTATTACCTCTTCAGCAATTGTGTTCCATTGTTTACAAGAGGTACATTGTCCTTGCCATTTGGAATATTGTGTGCCACAATTTTGACAGAAAAAGGTGGTTTTAGTTTTTGCCATAGTAAAAAGCTAAAGTAATTATTATGCGCTAACTATACTAAAAAGGATTAATGTTTTATATGTCTTTAAATAAGTGTAAACACGTATATAGTGTTTGTGTACTATACTATATTTTAGTGCGATAGAAAATTATTAACTAACCAAATAACTCCCCTCTTTAATAAAGTTCTATAAAATTTTATTAGCAATCTTAAGCTTAGACGTATGATACGTAAACTTACATTATGCTTTTTACTTTCTATTTGTGCTATCGCTTTACATGCTCAGCACACTAAGAATGTCTCAGACTTTGTAAATCAAAAAATTACAAACTCAAGTCAAGTGCAATCTTATAATCTCTTTGATTCTTCTTTTGAAGATGCTGGAACTAATTATGCTTCGGCAGTAGAGGAGGGAGTTGTATTTGATATTAACCTAGAAGAAGTCTCTAGAGTTTTTGAAGATAACCCACAGGTGTTAGAGTTAACAATACCTATGAGAGCAAATGGAGAAATGGTTCAATTACAATTAGCTCAAAAAAGTATTTTTTCGCCAGATTTTATTGCTAGAACTAGTGATGGTCAAGATATTACATCTCAAGTATTAGACAGCAAACATTTTCGTGGTATTATTAATGGAGTAGATAACTCGCTAGTTTCTATAAGTATATTTAGAAATGAAATTATAGGTTTTGTATCTTCTTCTGAAGGTAACTTCACTTTAGGTAGACTTAGAAATTCTCAATCAAAACATATTATTTATGAAGATGCTACATTACGTCAATCTTTTGAAGGAGGCTGTACTATGGAAGATGA
>CAYGMB010000008.1:0-8181 GCA_964350765.1 uncultured Flavobacteriaceae bacterium | reverse complement strand
ATATACTACAGAAGAGTTAAATTATGAATATGATTCTAGAGACCCTGGAGATTGTGTAAATGTATATGTAGAGGCAGGCCAGTCTGTTTATAATTCATTTGGTGGTAATTTAACGAATACTACAAATTTTCTAAATGGTGTTTTTGCGCAGAGTTATATATTATATGCTAATGATGGTGTAAGCATGCAAACTTCGGAGTTGTTTATATGGACAACCCCAGACCCTTACACTAGTGGAAGCACAGGTGGGCAATTAGGAGAATTTCAAAATCAGATTTCTTCAATGAATGGAGATATTGGACATCTTGTTGAAGTTCAAAACATTGGTGGATTAGCAGCAGGGTTTTCAGGAATTTGTAATCCTAATATTGACAATAGTCTATGCTTTAGTGGCTTTTCTGGTAATAGTTATAATGATGTGCCTACTACTTCATTTAATGTATACATTATTACTCACGAAATGGGGCATTTGCTTGGTTCAAGGCACACACATGCTTGTGTTTGGAATGGGAACAATACAGCAATAGATAGCTGTTCTGGTTTTACTGAAGGTTCTTGTCCTTTGCCAGGTTCTCCTCCAGCAAATCAAGGTACCATTATGAGCTATTGTATAAACTCTGTAGGGCTTAATTTTTCTGAAGGTTTTCATCCACAACCTTCTGCTGTTATTAGTAATACTGTTGATGCAGTAGGAAATTGTTTAACAAGTTGTGTTACATGTAGTCTATCTGTAGATTGTAGTGGTCTTGTAAACCAAACATTAGCTTGTATTGATGATCTTCCTGTTCCGGATAACTCTTTAGTAACTGTAAATAGCTCTTGTGGAAGTGCAACTATTACTTCAGACACAGTTACATCTAGCGATACAGGCTGCCCAGGAGATGCAATAACAATTACAAGAACCTATACAGTTGAGGATGGTGATGGAAATATGCAGGATTGTGATCAGGTATTTACAATTATTAGTAATGCCTTACCAGTAATAACATGTTCACTATCTGATATGGATGAAAACCTAGATGCTAACTGTGAATTTGTTGTTCCAGATTATTTGAGTAATATTTCAGCAACTGCAGAATGTGGAGTTGCTACAATAACGCAATCACCAGCTCCAGGTTCAATAATTAGTAGTACAGGAGCGAATACAATTACTTTTGAAGCTACAGATGAGTGCGGACGTGTAGTTGATTGTAGCATTGTACTTACTACCATGGATGTAACACTTCCAGAAGTATTTTGCCAAGATATTACGGTTTCTTTAGACAGTAATGGTCAATATACACTTGACCCTCTTGAGATAGATAATGGAAGTTTTGATAACTGCGGAATTGACCAGCAAATTCTTTCTCAAACCGTATTTAACTGTAATGATATAGGGGCGCAATCTGTAGATTTAACTATAATAGACGATAACGGAAATATTAATGTGTGTACTGCATTGGTTACAGTTGTTGATGACACACTTCCTACAGTTATTTGTCAAAATATAACACTTCCATTAGATGCTTCTGGAAATGCTAGTATTACAGCATCGGATATAGATAACGGAAGTAATGATGCTTGTGGTGTAGCCACGACGTCTATTAACGTTTCTAGTTTTGATTGTTCATCATTAGGAGCAAATACTGTTACACTTACAGTAACAGATGTAAATGGTAATGTAGCAACTTGTAATGCAACAGTAACAGTAGTAGATACTATTGCTCCAGAATATGATCAAAGCACGTTACCAGATGACCAGTCTAGAGAAGCAGACAGTAATGGTAACTACATACTAGAAGATTTTATGGTTGGAGTTTCTGCAACAGATAATTGTAGTGACCCATTATTACCACTTTCTATTACACAAAATCCAACTGTTGGAACAGTACTAGGTATAGGAGTACATGATATTACATTAACAGCAGTTGATGATGAAGGAAATACAGCAGACCATGTTTTTGAATTAACTGTTACAGAAGAAGTATTAGGTGTTTCTGAGAATGAACTCTCATCTTTAGTTTTATACCCAAATCCAACAAACGGTATAATAGTATTAAAAAATCCTAATAGTATTGAAATAGAGCAGATAGAATTATTTGATATTACTGGAAGACTTGTACAATCTTTTAATCCAAGTTTTTCAGAAAATGAAATAACTCTAAATATTCAATCGCTAGAAACAGCTACTTATTTATTAGTAATAAGAACTGGGAATAGTTTAATCACTAAGCAAATACTTAAAAAATAAGTAAAATATTTAACCTTAAAAAAGCCTCTAAAATTAGATTTTAGAGGCTTTTTTAATGACAAGAAAAGAGAATTTTTAATAACCGAAATCTGCTTTAATCTTATCTGCTTTATCTAGCATTATATCTATTGTAATAAAATCTACCTCTTCTTTATCATAAGCACCTTGAAATGTACGCATCGCTTTTTTAGGTTCTCCAGTTTCTTCATAATAGCGTCCCATATAATAATCACCTAAAACGGTATCTGGATATTGCTTTTTTGCCATAGTAGCTATTTCTCTAAGGGATTCCCATTGTTTTTTCTTTTCAGCTGCAGCAGCAACGGCAAGAAAATCATTTTCTCGAATGGGATTTGTTAACCCAAAAAGATCCTCTATAGTTTTATATTTTTCTAATAAATACTCGTGTATAGGAGTGTTTAGTTTTAATAAAACATCCTTGTATTCTTGCTTACTTATGGGTCTATAAACTGAAAATATTTTTTCCATCGCATTTGGCAAACCTCTTCCTACGAGCGAATAGTGTGTAGCTCCTTCAAAATTATCATAGTAATAATTAAAGTTATTATTTGTGACACCTTTTAATGCCATGTTTAAATCTTCACTAGCCTCCATAAGCCCTTTTATATCATCGGTACCTGTAGCTAGATAGTAAAATATCTTTTGTTCTGTGGTGCTTAATCGTTGTGGAAGTCTCTCTGTCATCATAGGGTCAAGATCTGGGCTAAGGTTTATAAAACCATTAAAAAGCGAAGGTTCTTTGAAGAGATAATAATTAATAAAGTTTGCTGTAAAATCATGTCCTACAGCAATAATAAACTTTGCTGTTCTGTAATTTTTATCTATGTATGGCATGAGCTCTAAGCCAATAAATTCAAAAAACTCAGCCCCTTTTTCTGCTGGCAAGAAGTTGGTGTCATCATAATAACAATCATCATACCTTTTATCTCCTTGCATTACTCCAACCACAATAGACTCTGGCATATCTTCCCAGTAACTAAAATAATCTACATTACCTGCAACTGGTTCAAAGAGATAATCTGCATCTAGTACTAGAACAATAGGGTATACCTTTTCTACATTGCTATCATAATTTCTAGGTAATTGTATTTTAAGTCTTCGAGTTTCTCCAAGCTTTGAAGAATTGAATTCTTCATAAATTATTTGTGCCGAAGCAAAAAAACTAACAAATAGGCAGATAGTGAGTACGAGTGATTTTTTCATCAAAAAAATTATTTTCATTTCCTTACAACAGGAAATATTGTTTTCTTTTGGAAAGATAGTAATTTTTAGAGCGAGCCTGTAAAGTTTTTCTTTTTAAGCTTTTTCTTTATTGTAAATGGGTAAGAAAATAAAAGAGAGTACTCCAAATAATATGATTGATGCAATATTAGAGGTCCATACAATCCATCCAAAGGCAGTACCTACATCTTTTGTGATTCCAAAAACTAGTAATATACCCATTATAGCTGCAGGGTAGGTGCCTAGACCACTATTGGTAAATGCAAATGTAAAACTACCTACAACAAAGGTAATTAAGATAGTCCCAAAAGTGATTAAAGAAGTTTGTTCAAGTGCAAGAGAGGCTGTATAAAAGGATAAAATGTAAAGTCCCCATATTATAAAACTATGTACAATAAAGAGGCCTTTTTTCTTCATTTTAAGAATACTTAATACACCGTCTTTAAGTCCAAAAATGAAATCTTTAATCTTTTTGTTAATGTTAGATTTTGAAAACTTCAAAAAAAGAACAAAACCAACTGGCATTAAAACAATAGCTGCGAGAATTATGTAAATAGTCTTTTGAGGTATAATACCTCTTAGGTAGCTGTACAATTCATCAAAGCGCAATAAAAGTGCAGTTATTGTAAACCCTAACAGGAATAATAGATCTACTACTCTTTCAGAAATAATAGTTCCAAAACCTTTTTCAAAAGGAATTTTTTCATACTTATCAATTACAATAGCTCTAGATACTTCTCCACTTTTTGGGATTAGTACATTCATTAAATAGGCCACAGAAACTGCCATAAAACTATTTGCCAGTTTGGCTTTGTGTCCTAATGGCTCTAGCATAAAATTCCATCGATATGCTCTAAATATGTGGCTTATAACACTTAGTGCGACAGATAATAACACAAAAGCGTAATTTGCATTTTTAAAATGTGTTTTTACTTCGTTAAGTTGTTCTGGGGTTAATGAAGTGTAGATATACCAAATTAAAAAAACCCCAATAGCTAGCGGGATAAAGATTTTTAAAAAAGTTGCAAGACCTTTGTTCAAACTAGTTTAGTAAGTTGTTAGCTTCATTAGGGAAGACTAAAGAGGGTTTAAATGTTTTAGCATCCTCTATATCCATAATGGCATAGGTAATTAAGATAAGGACATCTCCAGGAGCTACTTTTCTGGCAGCAGCACCATTTAATGTAATTTCACCACTTTTTCTGGGACCAGGAATAGCATAGGTTTCTAAACGCTCTCCATTATTATTGTTTACTATTTGAACTTTTTCACCTTCCACGATATTGGCAGCATCCATTAAATCTTGGTCAATAGTAATGCTTCCTATGTAGTTAAGGTCTGCACCTGTAACTTTTACTCTGTGAATTTTAGATTTTACTACATGTATTTGCATAGGGCAAAGATACAACTAGATTTTATAATGTAGTTAAATTTAAAAAAAGAGATAAAGGGTCTCTAAGATTAAAGAATTAGTAAAACATTAATTCAACGCCATATTATCAATCAATCGCACTTCTCCAGCAAATGCAGCAATAAAGCCTCTGTATTTATTACCCTTCCTTTTTCTAGATGCGGTTTTAAGGGTTTTAACATTAGCAATTTCAAAATACTCCAGTTCTAGATGAGAGTTTTTTTCAAATTGATTTTTAATATAATTCGTAATGTTATTTATAGAAGTGGTTTTAAATAGCTTTTTTGCTTCACTTAATGACTGTGAGATAAGGGTAGCTGCTTCAAACTGCTCTTTTGTAAGCCTTTTATTTCTTGAACTCATAGCAAGTCCGTTTGGTTCTCTTACAATAGGGCAACCTTTTATAAAGGTGTCAATTTTTTCAATTTCAACAAGTTTTCTTACAATTTGCAATTGCTGAAAATCCTTTTCTCCAAAATAGGTATGAGTTGGTTCTACAGCTTTAAGTAACAAGCTCACAACAGTACCTACTCCATCAAAATGCCCTTTCCTGTGCTTTCCTTCCATTTCATTAGCAATTGGACCAAAGTTAAATTTTCTAGAAACTACATCGCCATTATACAAATCGGTTGCTTGTGGAGCAAAAATAAATACTTTGTTATTCAAAGATTTAATTAAATTAACATCCTCTTCCAGAGTTCTAGGGTATTTTTCTAAATCAGAATCATTATCAAATTGTGTGGGATTTACAAAAACACTTACAATAGTGTGGTCGTTATCTTTTAAGGATTGCTCTATTAAACTAAGATGCCCCTTATGTAATGCTCCCATAGTGGGTACTAACCCAATATTTTTTGCGGGTTTAATTTTTTTCAAGCTAATACTTAAAGCTGCTTTCGTGTAAAAGATTTTCATGTAGGATTATAAGATGCTTCAAATTTAAGTTATTACACTCAATATGCATAAAATTTCGTATTTTTGCATCCTTTTACAAAGAAAGCCAATAAAAATATTCCTATGAAAGATAAAAGAGGCTTATATGTGTCTTCAGAAGTGATACCATATCTTCCAGAAACAGAGATTTCTTCAATGTCGTTTGAAGCACCTAGAATGGTTAATAATAATAACGGGCAAATTAGAATTTTTATGCCTCGTTATGGCAATATAAATGAACGTAGACATCAGTTACATGAAGTAATACGATTAAGTGGTATGAATCTAGTAATTAACGATCTGGATATGCCATTAATTATTAAAGTTGCTTCAATTCCAAAAGAGAGAATGCAGGTTTATTTTATTGATAATGAAGATTATTTTAAGAGAAAAGCTACGTATGCAGATGAAGATGGAAATCTTTTTAAAGACAACGATGAGAGAGCTATATTTTTTGCAAAAGGTGTTATTGAAACTGTAAAAAAATTAAACTGGGCGCCAGACATTATTCATGTTCATGGGTGGCTAGCTTCATTTTTACCATTGTATCTTAGAAATTACTATGGTAATGAGCCTCTTTTTGAAAATAGTAAAATAGTTACCTCCATATACAATCAAGGCTTTGAAGGAACGTTAGATAAAAAAACAAAAGATAAAATTTTGTTCGATGCAATTGATGATGAAGCAGTCAAACTATTAGACACTCCTAATTTCGACAATGTAATGAAAGTGGCTATAGACAATTCAGACGCTGTAATTGTTGCATCCAACGAAATCTCTAAAGAGTTATCTAGTTATGTAGAAGGAATTTCTAAGCCTGTTTTACAGTATGTGCCAATGGATGAAACAGAAGAAGCTTATCTAGATTTCTATCAAAACAAGGTACTAGAAGAATAGTTGTAATCTATTAGATTTCCTGTCGTCTTTGCAAATAAAGAACGCAAATCAAAAAAAATTAATGAAGACAAAATATATAATTCCAAGAGTAATTGCCATACTAGTAATTATTATAGGATTAGCCTCGTGCGAGGAAGAGTTTTCTAGCATTGGTGCAGAAGTTATTGGAGGGGATGGTTCTAATGTCCAAATGGATGATTCTAGAAGTGTACTTGCATATAGTAGAAAGTTATTACCCTTAGAAAGTAATAATCTTCCATTATATCAATTAGGTGTTTATAATGATCCAACCTACGGAAAATCTACGGTAAATTTACTAAGCCAAGTAAGGTTAGGTTCAACTAACCCAGAATTTGGAGAAGAAACTATCCTTGATAGTGTAGTTCTATATCTACCTTTTTTTAGTGAAGCAACTCAAACAGAAAATGGAATAACTTACACCTTAGACTCTTTGTTTGGTGCAAGCCCAATTAATATTTCTCTGTTTGAATCTAATTTTTTATTAAGAGAATTAGACCCATCTACAAATTTTGAAGAACCACAAAAATACTTTTCTAATGAAGGGCAAACATTTGAAAATTTTCTTGGGGAAGAAATCGCAATAATTAACGATTTTGTTCCAAGTAACGAAGGCTTTGTGTTCAATGAAGGTGAAGATGATGAAGAAAATGTTGCACCTGGTCTAAGAGCATTACTGCCGGTTGATTTCTTCACTCAAAAAATAATTGAAAATGAAGGAGACCCAGTACTATTAAACAACAACAATTTTGTTGATTTCTTTAGAGGAATTTACTTTCAAGTGACTTCAGAAGCAAATGAAGAGAACCTTTTTCTATTTGATATTGATGAAGCTAACATTACGCTTTTTTACAGCTTTGATGATGAAAATGAAGATAATGGAAGAGGTACAGAGGATTTAGTCTTAAATTTTAATGGAGTCAATGTAAATGTTTTCGAAAATGAGTTTCCTGCAAATATTCAAGAAGCATTAAACAACCCAGACATCTTTAATGGTGAAGAGAATCTATACTTAAAAGGAGGTGATGGAATAATCTCTATTATAGAGCTTTTTGGAGAAGATTCTGATAACAATGGGGTATCAGATGAATTGGAGGAGCTAAGAAACAGAGAATGGCTTATTAATGAAGCAAACCTAATATTTTATGTTGACCAAAATAGTATACAGCCAGGAGATAGAGAGCCAGAACGTATAATAATTTTTGATGCTACAAACCAAACGGTGTTAACAGACTATGCAAACGACGTAACAGCTTCTCAAACTCCTGTAGTAGATGCGTTAACCATCCATCTAGGTAGACTAGAAAGAGGATCTGATGATACTGGAGATTTTTATAAAATTAGAATTACTAACCATATTAGTAATTTAATAAATAATGACTCTACCAACGTGCCTCTTGGACTAATGGTGTCTCAAAATGTACTATTGGGAGGGTTTCAAGATTTACAA
>CAYGMB010000007.1:21449-24502 GCA_964350765.1 uncultured Flavobacteriaceae bacterium | reverse complement strand
ATGTAGGAAGCGAAGATTTTTCAAATCTTGTAAATTATAACCATTCTCTAAAACCAAAAGCAACACGCTACGACGTTGGTGAGAGCAGTAACTTTATCTTAACTCCCATGTTATCTGAAGCTATTAAACAACTACTGGAGTGGAAACCTGACACCATACAAGAATACTGTAAAAGCATTAGCCAAGAAGCCGTAAAGACCTTAGTAGAAAACGGCTATTTTATTGAAAATGCTAGTAATAGAGGACATCACTTATTTGGTATTTACTTACCAGAAAACAAAAATCTTGAAATGCTTAAAGAAAAAATAAAAGCACATACTATTTCTGTGTCCTATCGAGGAAATGCAATACGAGTGTCGCCAAGTGTATATAATAGCAAAGAAGAGCTAGAAAAATTGGTTTCTTGTTTCATTTAAAGAAAGCCTACAGTATCTTTGCTACTTCAAAAAATTAATCCGAAACCTCGGAAAATTAATGAGTAAAACACTTGTAAACTCACTTTTCGCAAAGTCTTCGCAGCTGCGATTACTTGAAAATTCTATTGCCCAATCTCAAAAAAAAACAGTTGTATCTGGTCTTGTAGGCTCTTCTGTCTCTATTGTTTTAGCCCAAGCTTTTAAACAAAGTGAACTTCCTTTTTTACTCATTTTTAATGACAAAGAAGAAGCTGCATATCACTTAAACGATTTAGAGAATCTGGTAGGCGATGAAACAGTACTATTCTACCCAGGAAGTTACAGAAGACCCTATCAAATTGAAGAAACAGACAATGCAAATGTATTATTGCGAAGTGAGGTTTTAAACAGGATAAATTCTAGAAGAAAACCAGCTATAATTGTTACCTATCCCGAAGCCCTTTTTGAAAAAGTAGTAACCAAAAAAGAATTAGAACGTAATACTTTAAAATTATCTGTTGGAGAAGAAGTTTCTATAGACTTTGTAAATGAAGTACTATTTGAGTATAAATTTAAAAGAACCGATTTTGTTACAGAACCGGGCGAGTTTTCGGTACGTGGAGGTATTTTAGATGTATTCAGTTTTAGTAACGACGTACCTTATAGAATAGAGTTTTTTGGTGATGAAGTAGATAGTATTAGAACCTTTGATGTCGAAACACAACTTTCTGAAGAGCAGCTTAAAAAAATTGCAATTATTCCCAATGTAGAAAACAAAATGCTTGATGAAAAACGTGAAAGTTTTCTAAAGTATATTGCTGGTAAAACAGTAGTTTGTTTAAAAAATGAAGAACTTATTAGTGCTGCTATAGATAAGCTATTTTTAAAAGCGACAGAAGCTTTTAATAAACAAGAAGGAGAAGTGAAGCTTCATGAACCTAAAGAGTTGTTTTGCACTTCGTCACTTCTAACAGAGCAATTAGATAGCTTTACAAAAATTATACTGTCAACACAAAAAACATCGTCACATAGCAATATTACATTTAATACAGTTCCACAACCTTCTTTTAATAAACAATTTAACTTATTAATTGAAAACTTAAACCAGAATACCAAAGACGGTTACAAAAATTACATATTTTGTAGTACAGCATCTCAGGCAAAACGTTTTCATGATATTTTTGAAGATGCACAAGGCCATGTAGAACAATATGAAACTATTGTCTTCCCATTATACCAAGGGTTTATTGATTACGAAAACAGGAATGTATGTTATACAGACCATCAAATTTTTGAGCGTTATCATAAATTCAATTTAAAAAATGGTTATGCAAAAAAGCAGGCTATAACCTTAAAGGAGCTTACCAATCTTGAGGTAGGAGATTATGTAACCCACATAGATCATGGAATTGGTAAATTTGGTGGACTTCAAAAAATTGATGTAGAAGGAAAACAACAGGAAGCTATTAAGTTAATTTATGGTGAACGTGATATCCTGTACCTCAGCATTCATTCCTTACATAAAATTAGCAAATACAATGGAAAGGACGGTACTACTCCAAAGATTTACAAGTTAGGAAGTGCTGCCTGGAAAAAACTTAAACAAAAAACAAAAGCCCGAGTAAAAGAAATTGCATTTAACCTAATCGAGTTATATGCAAAAAGAAGACTTCAAAAAGGGTTTCAATATAGTCCAGATAGCTACTTACAACATGAGCTAGAATCTTCGTTTATTTACGAAGACACTCCGGATCAATCTACTGCTACAGCCGATGTAAAAGCAGATATGGAAAGTGATAGACCAATGGACAGACTCGTTTGTGGAGATGTTGGTTTTGGCAAAACAGAAGTTGCCATACGAGCGGCTTTTAAAGCTGTAGATAATAACAAGCAGGTTGCCGTACTTGTCCCTACTACTATTTTAGCATTTCAGCATCATAAAACATGTAGTGAGCGCCTTGCAGAAATGCCTGTAAATGTAGATTACCTAAACCGCTTTAGAACTGCAAAAGAACGCAAAAAAGTACTAGAAGATTTAAAAAATGGAACGCTAGATATTGTAATAGGCACCCATCAGCTAGTTAGTAAAGCAATAGAATTTAAAGACTTAGGTTTACTTATCATTGATGAAGAGCAAAAATTTGGAGTCGCTGTAAAGGACAAACTAAAAACCATTAAAGAAAATGTAGACACCCTTACATTAACTGCTACCCCTATACCTAGGACTTTACAGTTTAGTTTAATAGCAGCTAGAGATTTAAGCGTAATTACTACACCACCACCTAACCGCTATCCTGTAGAAACACATGTAGTACGATTTAATGAAGAAACTATAAGAGATGCCGTTCGTTATGAGATTTCGAGAGGGGGACAAGTATTTTTTGTACATAATCGCATAGAAAACATCAAAGAAGTTGCAGGGATGATTCAAAGAGTAGTGCCTGATGCAAAAATAGGCATTGGTCATGGGCAGATGGAAGGAAAAAAGTTAGAACAACTTATGCTTGGGTTTATGAACAATGAGTTTGACGTTTTGGTTTCTACAACCATTATAGAAAGCGGGTTAGATGTTCCGAATGCTAATACAATTTTTATAAATAATGCCAATAATTTTGGGTTGAGTGATTTACACCAAATGCGGGGTCGT
Organism: uncultured Flavobacteriaceae bacterium; assembly: GCA_964350765.1. GTDB lineage: Bacteria > Bacteroidota > Bacteroidia > Flavobacteriales > Flavobacteriaceae > CAYGMB01. Next base: position 21,460 of record CAYGMB010000007.1, on the reverse strand, counting down.
GTTGGACGAAG
>CAYGMB010000007.1:6644-21439 GCA_964350765.1 uncultured Flavobacteriaceae bacterium | reverse complement strand
AGGCATTCTGTTATTTTATTACACCTCCTTACTCTGCTATGACAGAGGATGCTAGAAAACGTATTACCGCTCTGGAGCAATTTAGTGAATTAGGAAGTGGGCTTAATATTGCAATGAAGGATTTGGAAATACGTGGGGCAGGTGATTTATTAGGAGGTGAACAAAGTGGATTTATTAATGAAATTGGTTTTGAAACCTACCAAAAAATATTGAGCGAAGCTATCGACGAGCTCAAGGAAAAAGAGTTTAAAGATTTGTATGCTCAAAGTGATAAAAACTTTAAAACCAGAAACTTTGTAAAAGAAGTTGTAATTGATACAGATTTTGAGTTATTATTCCCAGACGACTATATTAATAATATTACTGAAAGATTAAACCTCTATACTAAACTTAACGAAGTTAAAGACGAAAAAGGATTACAGAATTTTGAAAAGGAACTAGTAGATAGATTTGGAGAATTGCCTATACCTGTAATTGATTTATTAGACAGCGTACGTATAAAATGGATTGCCATAACCATGGGATTAGAGCGTGTGGTTATGAAAAAAGGAAAATTGGTTGGTTATTTTGTTAGTGACCAGCAAAGTGATTTCTATCAAAGTCCAGCTTTTGGAAAGGTTCTTCAGTTTGTACAAAACAACTCACAACAGGTTGTGATGAAGGAAAAAAATACCAGAAACGGGTTACGACTTCTATTAACTATTAATAAAGTAACTTCTGTAAAAAGAGCTCTTGAGATGCTTAAAAAATTTTCGGCTTAATAGTTGATTTGTACACCATGTCTGGTTGAGCCCTTCGACTGTGCTCAGGACAAGCTTTTGTCAAAACCTTATTAAATAAATTTTATATTTACTACATGAAAAACACTTTTCTTCTTTTTGCTTTAATTTTACCTTTAACCCTTCTTTCGCAACATACCATTAAAGGAACTTTTAGTCCTGCCGAAGATTACAAATTTGCTCTTTTATACGAAGTAAAACCAACAGGTTCTTTTTATGAAACAGATACCCGTTTTATTAATGGTAGCTTTACTATTACTATGAAAGAAAATGCCAAGCCAGGTATCTACAAACTAGTTTATGCATTCCCACAAGAGGAAAATAGCCTTGAGCTCATTTATAACGGAAAAGAAGATATTACTTTTACTTTTTCTAAAGAACAAGGTGTTTCTTTTAGTGCTTCTGAAGAAAATAAAGCGTGGCAAAATCACTTACAAGGATTCAATAAATTACAAAACGAAATAGCAGCAGCATATCAAGATTCAAAAATTGATGAGCAATTACTTTCTGAAAAATTTAAAGAGCTACAAAAATTACATTCTCAAAATGAAACCAGCTCTAAAGGTATGCTCGCATATAGCTTTATAAAAAGCTACCGGTTTTATGTCCCAACTACTTTTGAGGATGTTTCAACGTATCAAAAAAACTTACTAGATAATTATTTAGTTAACGTTGATTATTTAGACAAAAACCTACAAGGAACTAAGTTTTTACAAGACCTCACCTACGGGTATATAACAATTATGCAGGACTATAAAATAAGTCTTGACAATGTTGCTCAAAAGATAGCAAATACAGATATCGAATTTAAAAAATCATTTTTATATGAGTTATGGATTACACTTACCCAAGATCCAGCAATAGAAAAAGCAAATAACTTAGCTACAAAGCACCTAATCCCAACTGCAAAAGAAGCTAAAGATACTGCTATGGTAAATAGAGTTTTCAAATTTACCTCACTCACATTAGGGTCTAAAGCTCCCAATTTTTCATGGGAAGATAAGGGTAAAACCAAATGGTTACACGAAGTAGCACCTGCAGAAAACTACGTACTTGTTTTTTGGAGTAGTGGTTGTTCACATTGTGTTGCAGAGGTGCCACAAGTGCATGCAGCTATAGAAAAACTAGATCCTACTTTTGTAAAAGTAGTTGCTGTTGGACTGGAAGATGAGCCATACGAGTGGAAAAACATGACCCAAGACTTTCCAAAATTTATTAATGTCTTAGGTTTAGGAAAATGGGAGAACGATATAGGCAAAACCTATAATGTAGAAGGTACTCCAACCTACATAGTTTTAGATAAAGACAAAAAAATTAAGGCAAAACCAAAGAGTTTAGAGGAGTTGATGAAGCTATTAAACCTTAAAAAATAAACTTAAAAAACTTTTCTTATTTACAACAAGCTATACGGTCTTAGCTTTTGCTTTTAATAAAATCTCCCAATATGCCAAAGAACACCGCTAGGATCATGCAGAAAAAATTCTTTGCCCCAGTCGTTTTCTTGTATTTCACTTAATCGAGCACCTTCATATTTTGAAACGATATTTAATGATTTAATTCGTTCCCATTCTTTAGATACATCTTCAACCTCAAGAAAAATCATAGAGTTTTCTATCCAGTCTTTTACATAGTAATCTTGTAAATAAAAACCAAAGTTTCCCTTTTTAAAGTAAGACATTTTGGAGGAAGTAACTATTTCTTCAAAGCCAAAATATTTGTAAAACTCTCTAGATATATTAAAATTTTTTGCTCCTATAAATGTTCTTATAGATTTTATTTTAGTGTTCATTCTTCTTTCTTTAGAATTTGTCTCCTCGAGTGTAGCGCAGAGGTTTTCAATTTTAGAGAAACATAAATTAGAATTCGAATAGAGCGATTAAAAGTGATAAAAAGCATCTTTAAAATGTTCTATCTTTTCAACCTTTTGGTTTTTTACTATCGCAATAATATCAAAACGGACTTCTATGTCAATATCATTGCTTATTACATACTCGTTTGCTGCTTTTACAAGTAGCTTAATTTTACTATTTGTTACAAAGTCTTGAGGATCACCAAAAAAAGCACTATTTCTAGTCTTTACTTCTACAATACAAAGTTGATTCTCTTTTTGAGCAATTATATCTATTTCAGCTTTTTGAAATATCCAGTTTCTTTCTAAAATTTCATAGCCTTCTCGCAGCAAATATTGTGCTGCTAACTCTTCTCCTATTTTTCCTAATTCGTTATGTGAAGCCAAAATTAATTAAGAATTAAACTTTAAAGTAACGTTTGTTTTAGAAACGACTAACTCACATTTTCTACCTAAGATTAATGTATTGTTCTCATTTACATGACCGGCAGGAAAATCAAAACAAACGGGATAAGTATAATCTGCAACAGCATCATATATAATTTCTTTAGCTGTTTTACCAAAAGGGATGGTGTTATCGTTCATATCATTCATTCCTCCTACAACAAGTCCTGAAAGTTTAGCAAGCATACCATTTCTTTTAAGGTTTTGCATCATTCTATCTAGATGATAAAGATACTCGTCTAAGTCTTCAATAAACAAAATAGTGTTCTCTGTATTAATGGCAGAAGGACTCCCGCAATGTGAATATAGAATTGATAGGTTTCCACCTATAAGTCTTCCTGTTGTCTTCCCTATTCGATTTAATTTATCATTTGGAGTGTAAGTAATACTTTGCTCTTTTCCGAAGAGAGTTTGTTTTAAACCATCTACCAAGGATTCTTTTTTGCCTTTAACTTCGCCTGCCATGAGTGCATGCAGAGTTTCAATACCTAAATTATGTATGTGGGAATGGAGTGTTGTTACATCACTATAGCCAAGTATCCATTTTGGGTTTCTAGTAAACGCTGTAAAGTCTAATTTATCAATAATTCGTACCGTACCATACCCTCCTCTAGCACACCATATAGCTTTTATTTCTGGATTATCTATTTGTTCCTGAAAATCTTGGAGTCGTAATTTATCACTACCAGCAAATTGATTTTCTGTTGCTCCAATTGTATTACCAAGTACTACTTTTAAACCCCAAGAAGTAAGAAGTTCTATTGCAGGTTCAAGCTCATGAGCTGTTATTTTTCTTGCAGTAGAAACAATTGCAAGGGTATCTCCTTTTTTTAAATACTTAGGTGTAACCATGGTATAAAAATAACTGTCTTAAATACAACAAATTAAACTTTTTAGTTAATATAATGTCTTAGAAATTATAAGTCACTATATTTCAGTACATTTAATAGCCTTAATCTACTAAATATTACCATATGGAAACAACTACAATAACTTCCTGTAACACATCAACTTTAGCTCCTTATATACCTTCTGTCGGGAATCCATGGGATATTTCAAAAGTTAAACACGTATATAGAAGGTTAGGTTTTAGTGCTTCTATTGCAGATGTTGATGCTGCACTAGCTCTTACCCCTTCCATTTTAATAGATAATATTGTAGATAGTGCATGTAATCTACCAGTCACTCCCGCTCCAGCTTGGGGGTTTTATGCACTAAGTGATTTTACAGATTTTGAAAATGAAAACACACAATATCTAATAGATTGGAGAATACAGGCAGGTAATGACTTTTTTTCTGAAACATTAAGAGGACGACTTGCTTTTTTTTGGTCTAATCATTTTGTAACTCAACTTGAAACATACTTTTATGCTCCATACCTTTTTCAATATTACAACGTATTACAAACCTATGCTTTAGGAAACTTTAAAGATTTTACAAATGCAATAGGTAAAAATCCAGCAATGCTACTTTATCTTAACGGGTTTGAAAATACCAACTTAGAGCCTAATGAAAATTATGCTAGAGAATTGTTTGAACTCTTTACTCTTGGTGAGGGTAATAATTATACACAGATGGATATTACAGAGACCTCCAGAGCATTAACAGGTTATAACCACTGGGCAGAGCCGGGAGCGGCAATAACTTTTAATACAAGTACTCATGATGCAGGGACTAAACTAATTTTTGACCAAGAAGGACCATGGGGATATGATGACGTTATTGACATTCTATTTAATGAAAGAGGAAGTGAATTAGCACATACAATTTGTCGAAAATTATATGCATTTTTTGTAAGTCCAGAAGTAGATGCTACAATTGAAACTAATATTATCCAGCCACTTGCCCAAACATTTATCACTTCAAATTTTGAACTAGTCCCCGTTTTAAAACAACTGTTTAAAAGTGAACACTTTTTTGATGAAAAAGCGCTCGGTGTTATAATTAAAAGCCCTTTTGACACAATTTTTAATTTTATTAAAGAAGGAGATTTCTTTTATGATGATGTAATCATGGAAGCTATTTTGCAGTATTCTGCGCTTATGGGGCAACAAATTTTTGATCCACCCGACGTCTCAGGTTGGCAAAGAGACGAAGATTGGATTAACGGCTCTACTCTTACAGGACGTTGGCAACTTATGGAGTTGTATATAAATTACTTATTTGCAAATGGATATGAATTTACATTAACAGATTTAGCTAGAGAATTAAGTAATGATAGTAATGACCCTGCTTTCATAGCTGAGGTGATGGTAAATCACTTTGTTCCTAAAAATCTACATACGGCTTCAGACTATGTAACAGCTACTAACATTTTAAAATGGGAAGTCCCTCAAAATTATTATGACGATGGTATCTGGAATCTTAATTGGTCTACAGCTCCACTACAAGTCTCTTTACTATTAAAACATATAGCTAGAATGCCAGAATTTCAACTTAAATAACACCTACTATGTGCAAAACTCACAACCATATATTTAAAAATAATACTCAAAAAGGAGATAAAAGCGTTCATGATAAAGAACACGCAACTTGGAACAGACGTTCTTTTATACAAGCCCTTGGTTTAGCAGGTGCTGGAGGGATGATGTTAGGAAATGCTGCTGTAACTGCTACAAAACCTTCACCTCTTTCGGTTGCATTAGCTCAAAATGAAAACGATAATATACTTGTTATTGTAAGACTTAAAGGAGGTAATGATGGGCTTAATACAATTGTCCCCATTTATGATTATGCAAGTTATGCAAATTTAAGACCTACTATAAGACACCAACAAAGCGATTTAATAAACTTAAATGCAGATTTTGCAATTCCTAATTTTATGAGTCCTTTAGAATCAATGTGGGGAGAAGGACAAATGAAAGTAGTACATGGAGTAGGTTATCAAAATCAAAATTTATCACACTTTAGATCAAGTGATATTTGGGCATCTACAGACGATATAAATATAGAACCTACAGGTTGGTGGGGCCGTTACTTTGAAGATTTATATCCCGATTACATCATAAATCCTCCAGAAAAGCCACTTGCAGTACAAATAGGCAGCATAGGAAATTTAGTTTTTGATGGTAATGAAACCAATTATGCCTTTACAATTGCTAGTCCGGAACAATTAGCAAATGTTGCAGAAAATGGTGCTGTGCACGATGTTACAGATATACCTCCTTGTGTGTATGGAGATAAATTACTATTTATGAGAGCAACTGCAAATACAACTTTTACCTACGCGGGTGTTATTAGCGATGCCTATAACAATGCTACTAATCAAGCACCTTATGCAGATGAAGAACTGTCAAACCAACTAGCAATTGTCGCAAGGATGATAAAGGGAAATCTAGGTACTAAGGTATATATGGTTACCTTAAATGGGTTTGATACCCATGCAAATCAAATCGAAGATCAGCGCGCATTACTTGAAGATCTATCACTTTCGATGAAAAATTTTTATCAAGACCTAGCAGCAGCAGGATTACAAGATAAAGTACTATCTATGACAATTTCAGAATTTGGAAGAAGACCTTATGAAAATGGAAGCAATGGCACAGACCATGGTGCTGCATCACCAGTAATGCTTTTTGGCCCAGCCTTAAATGGTAACGGATTTATAAATGACCATCCAGATATTAATACATGGGATGCAGACGATAATTTAATTCCAACAACCGATTTTAGAGACATTTATTTTACTGTATTAACCAATTGGTTTTGTTTAGATTCTAGTGTCGTAAATGAAATCTTATTAAATCAAACTTATCAAGAGTTACCTCTAGGGCTAGATTGTAGTGCAACATTATCTACTTCAGATTTTAGAGATCTAACTCGATTTGTACACGCACCTTTTTATCAAAATAATAATACGTATATAGAAATTAATATGCCATTTACTGCTAATGTAGATATGCGTCTCTATAATATTTTAGGACAAGAAATTGGAAGTTTACATAATGGTATTCTTTCTCAAGGAAGGCACACTATAGATGTAAGATCTGCCATAAAAAAGCGCTTGAGTTATGGACAATATATTTATAGGGTTTCAGTAAGCGGAGAATTTTACAGTAAATCCATTTTAATAAAATAAAATAGGTTTTATTTAAAAAGTAATTTTTTAAATAACCTCTTTCTTTTATCAGCCAGCTTCAAAAGAGAATTCCTTATTTTTGCGCTTTCAGAAAAAAGTTATGACGCAAGACCCAAAAAGGTATACTATTACTGCTGCACTACCCTACACTAATGGCCCTGTACATATTGGACATTTATCTGGGGTATATGTTCCAGCAGATATTTATGCAAGATTTCAGAGACTGCAAGGCAAGGATGTTTTATTTGTTTGCGGAAGCGATGAGCACGGAGTGCCTATTACAATAAAAGCAAAAAAAGAAGGTATAACACCACAGGAGGTAGTGGATAAATATCATGCCATTATAAAACAGTCTTTTAAAGATTTTGGGATTAGTTTTGATAACTACTCACGTACTTCGGCAAAAATACATCACGATACTGCTGCTGATTTTTTTAAAAAACTATATAAAGACAAAAAATTTATTGAAGAAACCAACGAGCAACTCTACGATCCAGAGGCACAACAGTTTCTGGCAGATAGGTTTGTAGTAGGTACCTGTCCTAAATGCAATTATGAAGAAAGTTACGGCGATCAATGTGAAAATTGTGGAACATCACATAATGCAACAGATTTAATAAATCCAAAAAGTGCTATTACGGGTGCAAAGCCAACCTTAAAAGAAACTAAGCATTGGTTTTTACCTTTAGATCAATACGAACCATTTTTAAAGGAATGGATATTAAAAGAGCATAAAAAAGATTGGAAAACCAATGTGTATGGGCAATGCAAATCTTGGATAGATGATGGATTACGCCCAAGAGCCGTTACAAGAGATCTAGACTGGGGAATTCCAGTTCCTGTGGAGGGAGCAGAAGGTAAAGTATTATACGTTTGGTTTGATGCACCTATTGGTTATATTTCAGCAACAAAGGAGTGGGCTAGCGAAAATAATAGCGATTGGGAACCTTATTGGAAGGATAAAGACACCAAACTACTTCACTTTATTGGTAAAGACAACATTGTTTTTCATTGTATAATTTTTCCGAGTATGCTAAAAGCAGAAGGAAGTTATGTTTTACCTAACAATGTGCCCGCAAATGAGTTTTTAAATCTAGAGGGCAATAAAATATCTACTAGTAAAAATTGGGCTGTTTGGCTACATGAGTATTTAGAAGACTTCCCTAATCAACAAGATGTATTGCGTTATGTATTAACTGCAAATGCACCAGAAACAAAAGATAATGACTTTACTTGGGCAGATTTCCAAGCAAGAAACAACAACGAACTAGTAGCAGTCTTTGGTAACTTTATTAATCGTGTAATTGTACTCACACAAAAATATTATAACGGCTTAGTTCCAAATCCATCAACGTTTAATTCTGTAGATGAAGAGGTATTAAACGAACTTAAAAAATACCCAGAAGTAATGGAGAGTTCTTTAGAGCGCTATCGCTTTAGAGAGGCTCAAGCAGAACTTATGAATGTAGCTAGGCTGGGTAATAAATACCTTGCAGAGCAAGAGCCTTGGAAAACGGTAAAAGAAGACGCTGAGCGTACACAAACCATAATGTATATAGCCTTGCAAATTGCTAGCGCACTAGCAACATTGAGCGAACCCTTTTTACCACATACTAGCACTAAGCTTAAAAATATGCTAAGTCATGCAGCACTAGCAGAAATACTTTCTTGGAACGACATTTCTACAAAAAAGGAACTCTTACCAGCAGGACATACCATAAATAAAGCTGAATTGCTTTTCAGTAAAATTGAAGATTCCCAAATACAAGCGCAATTAGATAAACTTGCTGCAAGTAAAAAATCAAATGAAATTTTAAACACAACCCTAGAACCACAAAAAGAAATGATACAATTTGAAGATTTTACCAAGCTCGACATGCGCGTGGGAACTATTTTGGAAGCAGAAAAAATGCCTAAAACCAAAAAATTACTCGTACTTAAAGTTGATACTGGTATAGATGTACGAACTATTGTTTCTGGTATTGCGGAGAGTTTTACTCCAGAAGAGGTAGTAGGAAAAAAAGTTACCGTACTTGTTAACCTAGCTCCAAGAAAATTGAGAGGAGTAGAAAGTCAAGGAATGATTTTAATGACTGAAACGCCTGAGGGCAAACTAGTTTTTGTAAATCCTGATGAGGATGGAGTGCAAAATGGGGGGACTATAAGTTAAGTTTTGCTCAAAATAGCCTACCACCCTATTTTTAAACACAATCTTCCATTAGGACATAGATTTCCTATGAGTAAATACGAGTTGTTACATCAACAACTCTTACATGAAGGTACTTGTACCCATGCAAACTTTTTTGAACCTAGCTATCCTAAAAATGAGGATTTGGAAGCTGTTCATACTTCAGCATACATTAAAGATTTAAAGAATTTAACCTTAGACAAAAGAGCAGCTAGAAAAATTGGATTTCCCCTTTCAGCAAAACTAGTAGAAAGAGAACATATTATTACGCAAGGCACAATTATGGGTTGTGAACATGCTCTACATAATGGAATTGCAATGAATATTGCTGGAGGCACGCACCACGCTTACACAGATCATGGAGAGGCTTTCTGCTTATTTAATGATCAAGCCATTGGAGCTAGATATCTTTTAAAGAACCATAATGTTTACAAAATTCTAATTGTTGATCTTGATGTACATCAAGGAAATGGTACAGCAGAAATTTTTAAAAATGACACTTCAGTTTTCACTTTTTCTATGCATGGTGCTAAAAATTATCCTTTTAAAAAAGAGCAATCAGATCTAGATATTTCCTTGGAGGATGGAACTGGTGATAGCGAATACTTGTCAATATTAAAAAACACACTTCCCAAACTTATTGAAGAACAGCAACCCGATTTTATATTTTATTTAAGTGGTGTAGACATTGTAGCAACAGATAAATTAGGGAGATTAGGTTGTACTCCAGAAGGATGTAAAGAACGAGATAGATTTGTGCTACAAACCTGCAAGGATTATAAAATTCCTACACAAGTAAGTATGGGCGGAGGTTATTCAGCAGAAATAAAGTTAATAATAGAAGCACATGCAAATACCTTTCGCTTAGCACAGGACATTTATTTCTAGTTTCTCATAACTATCTCATAAAAATAGTCTTATACAAACTATGCTTAGTATGTTTAGGATATAAAAGCATTATTTCTTAACCTGGTAAGCTATATATTTTGAATGAACGTCTTTAAAGATTTTCCCTTTGGGACGTTCATTTTCTTTCTTAAATTATATCTATAATTATCTACACTAGCAGCTGTAATTCCTAATTGTAGTGCAATTTGTTTAGAAGTTTGTCCTAAACGTAGCATAGTAGCAACTTTCTTTTCTTTATCGTTTAGGTCACTAAATTTAGTGTCTAATTTTGAACCAAAAGAATCGTTTGTCTGGCTTACGTCTTTATATAATTGTATCTTTTCTTTATCATTTTCTATGTCGTTATTAATAAAGTGTAAAGTATCATTCAACACCTCTTTATGAGAGTCGTTAATTACTTTTACTCGCTTAAGCTTTGTCTTTACTTTTTCTAGCAGTTCATTTTTCTCAGAAATATGAATTGCAAAATCTGTTATTTGTTGATTTTTAAATTTAACCTCATCATCAAGTGATTTCTTTTTAAGCTTAAGTGCTTCTTGCTTAGACTCTAAAGCTTCTCTTCTTGCCTTGCTAAGCGATTGTTGCCTAAAGAAAGAGAATAAAGCAAATATCGCTAGGGTACTTACAGAAATTATAATAAACAGGTTTCGCTGTCGAGCACTTTTTTGTTCTTCTTGTGTCACTTTTAATTGAGACTCCTTTGTTTCTAATTCTGAAACAAGTTCTTTGTAGTTAAACTCTGTTTGGAGGGTACTAAATTTATTTTTATCTAGAATTTGTTGTAAACTATCTTTAATTGCAACATACTCTTTATGATACATCAATGCATTAGAAAAATCATTGTTTTCCTCATACAATTCGTATAAATCCTTGTAAATTTCTTTTCTAGACTCAACAAAATTATCAAGTGCAGAGGATGACAATAAATTTTTAAGTGTAGCGATTGCAAAACTGTTATTGCCTTCTTTTTTAAATATTTCGGCTTGTTGCCTCCCAATAGATATACTGTGAATCTCATTATTAGATTCCCTCGCTTCTACTTTTGCACTATCCAAATAGGCTTTTGCTAGTGAAATGTTATTATTCCCAGTATAAATATCACTTACAAAAATGTAGTCTTCAACTGTTTGATATGTTATAGCTTCCCTTTTATCTGCCTCAACTATTGGTAAAAATATTTCTAGGGCTTTCTCATAATTAGTGTCTTCCTTGTAGACGTTTGCCAAGACTTTATCCAATAGTACAACTCCATCTTTATAATCAATTTCGTGATACATGGCTTTTGCACTATCAATATACTTTCTTGCTAGTTCGTATTCTTTATTTTCAGAATGATAATTTACCAAAAGCTCATAACCTTCGGCAACTTCCCAAAAGGCATCTATTGGTTTTGCAATAGACAAAGACTTTTCAATACACTCTTTTGCAGCATTTTTATTATCGGTTATTAAATAAATTGAAGCAAGATCTGTGTAATTCTCTGCGATATACGTTTTAATTTCTTCATCTTGCTCTTCTTCAGAAATCTTTAGAAGATACCTATTAGCCTGTAAAAACTTTTCTAAGGATAAATCATACCTTTCTTGAAAGTAATGTATTTGCCCTTGAATCTGGTAGCTGTAAGAAATACTGGCATAGTAATCTTGATTCTTATAATTTGCAAACGCTAAAGAACTGTCCGTGTATTTATACGCATCGCTATCATTTTCTTCATAAATTTTAACTTTAGCAAGTCTGTTGTATAGCCGCATTGCATTAAAACTATCCTGCTTTATTTTACTAAGGTGCAAGGCTCTATTAAAATAATAGCTAGCTGTATCACCAGGCTCTCCCATATAATACTCACCCAACATCCTTAGATTATTTATAGATTCGCCTTGAGGTATATCTTGATTGTTTACAATATTCAGTAGCTGCTCTTTTGTGGGATACTCCTCAATAGATTTTTCTTGAGCATAGGCACTAACTAGCAAAAAAGTGAGAAAAAAAGAAAGATATTTTTTCATCTTAGTAAAATAATGAGACCGTTAATATACGGCTTTTTAAAGCTTAAAATTATCACATTTTTCTCATAAATATAGATTACAGCATATATGAGTTATACATTTATACTTGTAATAAAAGATTTGTTTTGATTATTTCATAACGTTGGATTTAAACTAAATTACTTTTCCTTTTATTAAAATTGCTATGAAATTGAAAACCGCTGGAAGTCTTTCCAGCGGTTTTTTTATTTAAGTTATTGGAAAACCATTATATTTAATAACAAAAATTGCAATAACCAGCATGAAATTAAAACTAACCTCTATTCTTTTTTTATTATCCTTTTATTTATTTGCTCAAAATGAAAAGGATCTTTCCGAGAAAGCACAATCTATTTTCTATGAAGTTCATTTTGAAGGCAATATTGCGAACATCAAAAAAGCAGACTCAATAAACAGTATTCTGTTAAATGCACCATCTGTTTCTCAAGAGATTAAAGCAACTGCTCGTTTAGAAAATTCAATTTTAAAATATAGTAAGGAAGTTGATAGCTTACTAACAGCACTAAAAGATATAGAAGAGGTTTTTATTGAAAAAAACATTTCGCAAGAGCTTAAAGACAGGCATCATTTTTATAAAAAACTATACAATTGGAAAAAAGACCCTAATCTAGAAGATGAGGTAATACAACACTACACAAACTTAGCATCACAAAATTCCTCGAGTAGTTTACTAGCAGAAATGTCTCATTGGATTGCAGCAACTTACTTTGATTATAGGAAATATAAACTTACTATTAAATACAACCGAAAAAGTATTAATTACTTAGAAAATAGCAACCTAGAGGCGTCTCCTATTTTTTTAATGCAACAAACTGGGGTTTCTTATTACTATACGGATAATATCGACAGTACTCTTTTCTTTATGGAGGATGCCTATAGGCTACTTACTAAAAGTAAAACTGAAAATGAAAAAAGGATGGCAGAGCTGTCTTACAACCTCGGGATGCTATACCAAGGCAAGACTGGTGGTGTGGAAAAAGCTGCTCCTTTTTTAAAAAACACAATTACTCATTTAATAAATGCTACAAGTGATAAAAACCCATTATTAGTAGCTAGATATACTATTCTTTCAGATAATTACCTGTACCAAAAAGATCTTGAAAACGCAGCATTGTATGCCGAAAAAGCTAGGGTACTAGCAGATGAGATTTTAAAAGAAGAAGATGTTTACTTAAGGTCCCTAGTAGGGATGTCTGAGTCTAAAATTTACTTAACTCAATCCAATTATGAAGCCGCTAGAGAGAAGATTGAGAAAGTTGTAGAAGAAAGCCTTGGTTATTTTGGAGAGAATAATCGATTTACCATTCAAGCGTTAATAGACTTAGCAAAAGTAGAAGCCTTTGATGAAAACGTTGAAAAAGCAGAAGCAACCTATATAAGAGCATTAGAAGCTGCTAAAGCTATTAATAGAACATTTTCCAAAACAGCTGTGCTTAATGCATTAATCGATTTACAGTTTCAAGAAAAAAATTATGAAAAAGCACTTAAATATTGCTTAGAGGAAGAAAATATTTTAAAAACTGAAGTCTCAAGGGAAACCATTATTAAAGCTACGAGTAGTTGCAGGGTTGCAAAAGCACTTATTGGATTAGGCAGGGTAGAAGAAGCTAAAAAAAGACTAGATAGTTTAGCTCTTGCTGTTACAGATGTAACAAAACAAAAAGAGTTCGCCACGTACTTTATGAATGTTAAAAACGAATACTACCTAGAAAAATATGCTCAAACTAATGCTATTAATGTACTACAACCTGCAAAAGAGAATATTGATGCTCTTGTAGAAGATTTAATATCAAATAGGGCTGGATATAACTATCAAGACTCAAAAGTTTTTTACAGTAAAAGTATCTTAGAATATATTGAGAATTCAGTTGATATCTATCAAAAACTCTATCGCGAAAACCCAAATTCTGAAAACCTCAACAAACTATTAACCCTCATAGAAATAAACAAATCCTCTGCCTTGCTCGATGGATTATTGGAAAATTCTCTTCAGGAAAAAGAAAACATCCCTATCAACATCTCACAACTTGAAAATGAAACCAGAAATAGCATAAACAAGATTAATGAGGAACTTTTAATGGCTGTAGAAGATACTCTTACCAAGGAGAATAAAAAGGTATTGTTAGACACAAAGGTTAGTTTAAATAAAAAACTAGACAGTATTCAAGAAGTCTATAAAAAAGACTTTAGTAATTACTACCAAGCTAAAACCCTACAAACCCCAGAACCTTTAAAGTATTACCAAGAAAAGTATTGCACCGCAGAAAATGTAATCATAGAATATTACGTATCCGATAAGAATATTTATAGGCTAGTCATTACAAAAAATGATGTGCAGTTTGAGAAAATTGACAATGTTACCTCCATTAAAGCGCTTTCTCAAGAGCTTAGGAATGTCCTTGTTTCCAGAAAACCTTTTGCAGAGATAAGTCAATCACTTTCGCAAAAAATCCTACCAGAGTTGGATAGCTCTATTAAGCAAATCATATTTATTACAGATGGC
>CAYGMB010000007.1:6204-6634 GCA_964350765.1 uncultured Flavobacteriaceae bacterium | reverse complement strand
AAACTCCCGTTTGAGATTTTAATGAAAGACCAGCAGTTGTTGATTCATAAATACGCTGTGAGTTATGCTGGTTCGTTACAATTATACGATACGCAGGTACAAGTTGCCAAAAATTCAAAAATGAACTGGCTTGGTTATGCCCCAGAGTACAAGGATGCTTCATTATCTAGCAATACTCAAGAAGTTAATGAGATTAGTAAAATAATTAACGGAAATAGTGTAGTTGGTACCAATGCAACCAAAAAAAGTTTTATTAATCAAAGTAAGGATTATTCGGTTGTGCATCTTGCTACCCATGGTAAATTAAGCAATGTAAACCCTATGCTAAATTCTCTTGTTTTTTATGGTGAGGATACAGAAAGTAGTGAGCTCTCTGCTTCAGAGATTTATGGATTAGACCTCAACGCTAACATGGCCGTTTTAAGTGCTT
>CAYGMB010000007.1:0-6194 GCA_964350765.1 uncultured Flavobacteriaceae bacterium | reverse complement strand
AGTATGTCTAGAGCATTTACTTATGCTGGAGTCTCCAGCACCGTTGTAAGCCTGTGGAAAGTCCCAGACCAGCAAACATCAAAAATTATGGTCTCTTTTTATGAAAACTTAGAGAAAGGACAACCTAAAAACGAGGCATTACGCAATGCAAAGCTTAGCTTTATAGCCAGTACAGATGATGATAATCTAAAACACCCTTACTATTGGGCTGGGTTTGTTCTTACAGGTGATACAGGAAATATAAATACAGAAAGTAATCTGCTGTGGTATGTTCTGGGGGGAGGAATATTGCTGATAGGATTTTTCTTTTATTATAAATCTAGAAAAAATGCCGTTTAATCTATTTTTTTAAGAAGTTTCTTTGCTTCACGATTTTTATAAAGTGCTTTATCCTTAATTAGTTTGTTCAGCAATTGTTTTGACCTATCTATGTTGTTGTTTTTAAGTTCCAGTAAGGCGGTATACCAATATACTTGAGGCAAGTACCTTGTCTCTGTTGTTTCCAATAATTTTAACTCTTCAAGTGCCTTAGTCTCCTGCGCATCATTAAGTAAGCTCATGGCGTAATAAAAACGTATGTCGGGGGTGTCATTTTGTTCTAGTATGGATGCAAACCCTACCACCGCTTTGTCATACTCTTTAGCCTCATAAGCTATAAAAGGAAGCATTTCTTCTCCTTCTTCACCTCTAACAACAGGGTTAAGCGTATTGGGATAAGTTTCAAAATTTGATGCATAAAGTTGTTCTGGACTGGGAGACGAAAACATAAAGAAACCTCCTATACCAAGCGCTACAACAATAGAGGCAGCAATTAAATATACATTAGGTCTCTTTTTTAATGCAGGGGTTTTATTTTCTAAATCTTGCAAGCCTATTTTTAATGATCTCCTCTCACTATCAGTAATAGCAGCTTGCAAATCTTTGTATAAGGCTACTTCTTCTTTAAAAGCAGCATCGGTAGCAAGTAAAGTTTTTGCTTCTTCTTCTTGGGCTGCAGTTAAAGCACCTTCTACGTATCCTTGTATTAATTGTTCTCTATCCATTTAGTTGTTCTTAATGAGTTCGGTTAAACGTTTAAGACATCTAGATTTATGGCTTTTTACCGTATTTTCATCTTTATACTGTGTCATAGACACTATCTCCTTTATACTTAAACTACGGTAATAAAAGAGCTTTAATATATCTTGGCAACTTGGGGAAATTTCTACAAAATATTTCGCCAGTAATTTTTGTTCTCTTGTTAGTTCCTGTTCTTCACTTTTAATCTCTTCAAAAGTTTCAAAGCTAGTATTGGTTACAACTAATCGCTTTTGTGCTTTTAAATAAGTATATAGTTTGTTTTTTGCTATCCCAAAAAGATATGTTTTTACAGTACTCTTTTCCAGTCTAGTTTGCTTTTTTACAAAATTTTGAAACAATGCAATTACACTATCTTGATAAATATCTAATAAAGCATCTCTATCTATATTAAAAGAGACCGCATAGTTTAAAAACACTTCTTTATAAGCAATGTATACTTCCTCTAATGCTTTTTTATCATTCTCCCGTAATCTTTCTTGTAAAGTTGCTTCTGTGTTTTCCATTTAGTAGTTAGTCCTTGTAAAAGGTTAACAATAAAACAAAAATAAATTATTTATCGCCAAGCTGTTAACCTTTAAGGGGTAAAATGTATAAAGTAGTAGAAATACATTAAACACAAAATCATGAAATCAACATTAAGACTTACAGCACTCATTGCCTGTATATTTTTTTCTACTGAAACCATGCAGGCGCAGTTATTTAAAAAATTAGGTAAAAAAGTAACTAATGCTGTTGAAAGAACAGTAGAGCGCAAAGCCGAAAGAAAAGCTGAAAAAACAACCGATAAAACCATTGATGGTATCTTCAGAAAAAAAGAAAAAAGAAAAAGTGAACAAGAAGAAACTAAAAATACTTTTGAAACAAAAGGAAGTGTAGCGCTAAAGCACTCCAATGCCTACGGAAATGTGCAAATTGACGATGTAGGTATTACCAAAGTTGAAAAAGGAGAAGGGTTTTACAAAATTTATGGTTCCTGGTGGAGTCATGAAGCAGATATCCATGACGGTTACGTACTAGAAATTAAAACTGAAGATATCTTAAAATTTGAGGACAAAGGTTTTCAGGAAAACAAACGCCACACTTATAAGATTCCAGGGGATGCTACTTTAAAGATATCCTATGATCCTGCTTTACCTTACAATAAAGAGCCTGTGGACGGATTTAAAAGAGCGGTTACAGATGAGTACCAAACCTATGATATCACCCAAGGTGAAGTTACTGTAGATGTAATGAATAATGAACAAATACAGATAAGTTTTAATGGTACTGCCAACTTTACTAAAATTACTAGAACTGGATCTGGAAGCGAAGATTACACCAGAAGCACTTACCCCAGTACCATAAAAGGTGGTATTGAAGTTACCAGTCCAGAATACTCTGAAGTTAAAACTGCAACTAACAACAGTACTATAACCAAAAAAAATAAAAAATGGGATGGAATGCCCAATACAAATACCTCATCTACAGATGCAGGTGTTTATGTATTTACCTTACAAAGCACTACTAAAATTACCGATTTAAGAGAGGAAAAATCATATACCATGTCCTATTTACTTAATCCTGGAGCAAAATACGTAGGTATAAAGGCAGACATGAGTGAATATAACGATAGCGGAATGCAAGGAGAATCCTTAATTGTAATGGATGGAGACCAAGCACATGTATTTGTCGATGCTGCAGGAATGAAATTTAAAATGTCTCCAAAAGCAGGACAACAGCAAAAAGCTAATCCTACAGAGCAGTTAGGCAACTATAA
Source organism: uncultured Flavobacteriaceae bacterium (assembly GCA_964350765.1). Classification (GTDB taxonomy): domain Bacteria; phylum Bacteroidota; class Bacteroidia; order Flavobacteriales; family Flavobacteriaceae; genus CAYGMB01. The sequence continues at coordinate 3,358 of CAYGMB010000007.1, read as the reverse complement.
CCCTAGAAACTTTAAGAAAACAGGTAGAACCAAAGTTATATTGGGCGCAACATCCCATGAATACACCTACAATGATGGCGAGAACAATATGGAAATGTGGGTTGCTCCAAGCGTTAATGTACCTAATTGGTTTATGCAAGACTCATCCTATATGGATGGTCACATAATGGAGTATACTGTTACTACTCCTGAGGGTGCTATAAAAAGTGAAGTAATTTCTATTGAAGACAATATTCGTAAAGAAATACGAGCAGCAGACTATAAAAAAATGTTTTAAACCTTTAAAAAAATTAATACAATGAACCATATAAAAAAATCAATAGTATTACTTCTTGCAATTGCTGTAAGCTCTTGTTTAGGAGATAGAAAAACTGTGGTAGGTGAAGATCTTAGCGACACCTCTTTTGTAAATAAAAACTTTAAAGGAAATGCTGTTGATTTCAGTAAAGAGATGAGTGCCTGTGAAAATATTTCAGTAGGATTTATGGCAAAACTTTATAATGTTTCAGAAGAAAAAATAAAAGTAATAGACCCAACAAAATCTAATAGATATGGAGCAACACCTATGCCTACATGCCAATACATGGTAATGTTAGGTAGCAATGACTATGACTATGCATCTGGCGCTATAACCGTTATGCCAGAGGCTAAAAAGGGAGATGCTATGGAAGAGGTAGCTACCGCAATAGGACAAGGTGAAGACTGGATAGAGGCTTGGAGCATAAAAAAATCTATGTATGAGAGTGGCGAGTGGATTCCTAATATGGGTATGGCGGCTCTATGGGTAAAGAGCAAAAGGACACTAGATATAAAACTGGAAGGCTATACCTTATCTATTATTGCTCCAGGTGCACCTTTTAATGAGAAAGAGAAATCAAAAAACAGGGATTACAAAAAAATTGCCATTGCTATGGCAAATGAATCTGGATTTCTAAAATAAAAATTACATCTTGTTAGTCAACTAATACCCCCAAAAAGGTTGTAAGAAATCTTTTTGGGGTATTTTTATTTGTAAGCTTTTAGAGGAATAATCGACAACCTAGGTATGCTACAAAAGTTTACCGAATTTTCTACAGGTGCTGTTTTTACTCTAGGAGACGAAGAAGTACTTGAAAACTATACAACATCACAAAAAACTGCCCTTTACACATTTATAAGAGCTACTAATAGCAATGTAGAATTGTTAGTAGATACTATTCCTGTAAAGTTAGCTCCTCATCAAATAATTGCAGTAACTCCTATACAGCAAATTGAAATTTTGAAAACTGAAGACGTTGTAGTATATCAATTTAACAGAGAATTTTATTGTATTAAGGATCACGATAAAGAAGTAAGTTGTGCTGGACTATTGTTTTTTGGAAATAATAGCATTCCTGTAGTTTCCATCCCAAATAAGGAGGTTGAAAAATATAATATACTTCACGATGTATTTATTGAGGAGATTGAGACTAAAGACACTATACAGGCAGAAATGCTACGAATGTTAACTGCTCGTTTTATTATAAAAACTACTAGACTCTTAAAAGTTCAAGAAAACTTGACGGCTGCTTACGAAAGTAAAGTAGATTTACTAAGACAATTTAACTTATTAGTAGAAACACATTTCAAAGAAAATCATAGTGTTTCTTTTTATGCCGAAAAGCTATTTAAATCTCCTAAAACGCTCTCAAATAATTTTTCAAAATTTGAAAAAAGTCCCATTCAAATTATACATGATAGAATTGTATTGGAAACAAAAAGGCAACTCTATTACACTAATAAAACCACAAAAGAAATAGCCTTTGATGTAGGTTTTGAAGATGCTTCACATCTAAGCCGAATGTTTAAAAAAATTACTGGTCTTTCTCCTACTACATATAAAAAACAACTACTCGCTAGTAGGTAAGTAAAATTGACATGTACTTAGGAAATATCCCTATGGTAGTAGCTTGTTTATCTACGCACCTTTGTGATGTACTTATAAATATTTTATTATGAAAAATACACACAAATCAATTTTTAATCTTATTGAAATATTCAGGAAAGAAAAAACTAAGGCTATTAAGACGTTACAAATAGCTACGCATTGCGAAACTAAGAGTTTACACGACTATTACTGTGATGCTGAAAATCCAACTACTAGCAAATTTCAGTAAAAGGAAAAATTGATAACAACTAGGGAAAAATAACTATTCTACCACCCTAAAAGATACAAGAACTTTGTATTAACAAAATAAAACAAATACTAAAAATTATGAAAAAAGTAATCACAATTATTGTAGCCTTAGTATCATTTTCTTTTGCAACACAAGCACAGGATAAAATGATGAAGGATAAAATGGATAATGAGCCACAAGTAATTTCACTAGAACAAACTAAAGGTGAATTTACCCAAAAAGAAATGACAATTAAAGCGGGCACCTATGTTTTTGAAGTATCTAACAACAATGCAGCTCCTAAAGTAGGTTTAGTTTTGGTGCCAAAAGGTAAAGACGCTTCTAATCCAGATAATCATGTAAAAACAGCCTATGTAACGAAGGCTGTAGAACTAGGAAAGACGGAAAGTTCTCAAGCAACAACTCTAACAAAAGGAAAATACGTGTACTTTTGTCCATTAAACCCTACTCCTCAATATACATTAACTGTAGAGTAGTGATTGGGAACTCACCTAAAAATAAAAATGGCTCCAAAATTGGAGCCATTCTATTTTTGATGTAGATTGATTATTATTTACTAAGCATTAAAAGCTCGTTACATACAATCTCTGTTGTGTAGCGCTTATTACCATCTTTGTCTTCGTAGCTTCTATTGGTAAGCTTTCCTTCTACAGCAATTTCTTGGCCTTTTGTAATGTAGTTTTCAACCACATTAACGAGACCGCCACGTACTACTACATTGTGCCAATACGCACGCTCTACTTTATTACCAGATTTGTCTTTATAGCTATCGTCTGTAGCCATAGAGAATTTTGCCATTTTGTTTCCATCGTTAAAAGTTACAATTTCTGGGTCTTGCCCTAATCTTCCAATTAACTGTACTTTGTTTCTAAGTGCGTTCATAATTTTAAATTTTAAACAGTTAAGATATATACAGGACGATCCTGTATTTTTTTAGCGAACTGAACCGAATTCTATATTTTTATTTCGATTCAACGATGCAAACATAGGGAGAGTTTCAGAAAATAAGACTAGAACACTTACTTACTATCGTTTACAAACGACAACAAACTTTTATAAAATTAAAAATGAATAATTTATACTAAAGAGAGTCTAATGGACTTTTTACGTTTGTAAGAGCTGTTTTAGAGACATGCGTGTACACTTGGGTGGTTTTAATGCTATGATGTCCTAATAATTTTTGGATGTATCTTAGGTCTGCC
>CAYGMB010000006.1:17755-26347 GCA_964350765.1 uncultured Flavobacteriaceae bacterium | reverse complement strand
AATAAGTTTGGTTAGTTATTTGCCCTCTTTTTTCAATACATAAAGACATTACAGAACCTACAAAGTCTGATTTTGTAATAATGGTTGCCTTAATGTAGGGCTCTTCCATACGGTTTAACTTAGAAGGATCTGGTAAGTCACTTGGGTTGTTAACCAAAATAACCTCGTCAGGCTCTCTGTTGGTATATGCGTGGTAAGAAACGTTAGGGACTGTAGTGATAACCGTCATGTCAAACTCACGCTCTAAACGTTCTTGAATAATCTCTAAATGTAACATCCCCAAGAATCCACATCTAAAACCAAACCCTAATGCTGCAGAACTTTCAGGCTGAAACACTAGTGAGGCATCATTTAATTGAAGCTTTTCCATAGAAGCCCTAAGCTCCTCATAGTCCTCTGTATCTACTGGATAAATTCCGGCAAAAACCATAGGTTTTACGTCTTCAAAACCTTCAATCATGTTAGTTGTTGGAGATTTAGCATCTGTGATTGTATCTCCCACTTTTACTTCTACAGCTTCTTTAATTCCTGTAATGAGATATCCTACATCCCCAGTTTTAATAACTTGTTTGGGCTGTTGTTTAAGCTTTAAGGTTCCTACTTCATCTGCATAATAGGTTTTACCGGTTGCCATAAACTTAATATGCTGACCCTTTCTTATTTCACCGTTTAGAATTCTAAAATAGGTTTCAACACCTCGAAACGGATTGTAAACCGAATCGAATATTAAAGCTTGTAAGGACTCATCTGTATTCCCCTTTGGGGCAGGAACACGTTCTATAATTGCTTGTAGTATTTCTTCAATACCAATACCCGTTTTGGCACTTGCAGGGATTACTTCTTCTGCATCACAACCCAGTAAATCTACAATATCATCAGTCACTTCTTCAGGATTTGCAGAGGGTAAATCTACTTTATTTAAGACAGGAATAATTTCTAGATCATTCTCTAGTGCCAAGTATAAATTAGAAATAGTTTGTGCTTGAATGCTTTGAGCGGCATCTACCACAAGCAGGGCTCCTTCACAAGCAGCAATACTTCTGGAAACTTCATAGGAGAAATCTACGTGTCCAGGTGTATCAATTAAATTAAGTATGTACTGCTCTCCTTTATAGGCATACTCCATCTGTATAGCATGGCTTTTTATAGTAATACCACGCTCTCTTTCCAAGTCCATATTGTCAAGTAACTGCGCCTGTTCTTCTCTTGCGGTTACAGCACCGGTAGCACTTAGAAGCCTATCGGCTAGGGTGCTTTTTCCGTGATCAATATGAGCAATAATGCAAAAATTTCTAATGTTTTTCATACAACAATTTCCCCCTTTGGGATTCAAGTTGCAAATATAAGGTAATAGGTTGTGACTTTTAGGTTTATGTGTCGATCATCGAAAAAATATCTAGATTAAGCTATCATTACTAAATAATTAAGATATTTGTTATGTTGTGTTTTTAAATGAAATTATTTCATCTCCCCTTAGAAACTTTCATTAACAAAAAAACAAACCTAACCTAATGAAATTTCGTTGTATTGTTACATCGGTATTAATAACGATTGCCACCCTAGCTAGTGGCCAAAATTTTTCTATCTCTGGCTCAGTAAAAGATGATAACAACCCAATTTCTTTTGCCACGATACTGCTTTATGAAGTAGAGAATGATACTCCACTAAAAGGAACTTCGACAAATGAAGAAGGCTTTTTTGAAATTAAAGAAGTCCCTACAAACACCTACAAGCTAATTATAAGCTACGTTGGTTTTAATAATTTTGAAGAAACTTTTACACTTTCTGAAAATAAAAACCTTGGGACTATTAACTTACAGGAAACTACCGAAGATTTAGAAGAAACAGTTGTAACCGCAAAAAAACCAACTATTGAAAAAACAGCAGGTAAGCTTATTTTTAATGTTGAGAACACCACACTTTCAACCGGAAACACTTTTGATTTGTTAAAAAGAACCCCAGGGGTGCTTGTAATTGGTAATGAAATAAAAGTAAAGCTTGGAAATCCTACCATTTACGTTAACGACAAAAGAGTGTATTTATCCTCTTCTGAAGTAGTTTCTTTGCTTCAAAATACAGATGCTTCAGCAATTAAAAGTATAGAAGTTAATACAAGTCCTTCTTCTAAATATGACGCAGAGTCTGGTACAGTACTTAATATTATTACTTCGAAAGCTATATCTATAGGATATAAGGGATCTGTTTCTGGAGCTTATGAGCAAGCAGTATTTTCAAAATATAATGCCGCCACTTCACACTTTTACAAAAACAACTGGTTAAACTTTTACGGAAGTTATAGTATTAGCCCTAGAAAAGAATTTAAACAAGACGATAATTTTACTCGTTTTTTTGCAGAAGACGAAGTAAGTACTCAGAGTATTTGGGAATCAGATTTTGCAAGAACAACAAGATCTCAAGCTCATCAAGTAAATTTAGCTGCAGACATAACATTAAATGAAACAAACGAACTTTCTTTAACAGCAAACGGATTTATTTCACCAAATAAAACATTTGACAATACTGTTAACGCAACCATATTTGATGCTGCTAGACAAATAGACTCTACGTTTTCTACCCTTAGTGATTTAGAAAATGACACGTCAAATCTTTCATTTAGTGTTTCTCATAAATCTACTTTTGGAGAAAAAGGAGCTAGCCTTACTACTACTGCAAACTTTATAACCTATGATTATGACCAAACTCAAAATGTAACTACTACTTATTTTTTGCCAGATGGAATGATTTCTAGAAGCAATAGTTTTTTTACAAATGCAATACAAAATACGAGCATTTTTTCAGGTCAAATAGATGCAATTATACCTTTTGGAAAAGGAACATTGGATGCAGGCTTAAAATATTCACATATTGATACAGAAAGCGGACTAGATTTTTTTGATACAGATTTGGGGAACACTCAGTTTAACAACACTCTTTCAGATTTATTTCTATACGAAGAAGCTATTTATGCAGCGTATTTTAATTATGCTAGAGACTGGAAAAAAGTATCGTTTCATCTTGGATTAAGAGCAGAGCAAACAGATGTTACAGGAGACTCAAGGTCTTTAGGGCTTATTAACACACAGGAGTATTTTGAGCTATTTCCAAATGTTGGGGTTGACTATCAAATAGACAAAAACAATATCCTTAGCGCAAGCTATGCTCGCTCAATTTCAAGACCTCGTTATCAGAGCCTAAACCCCTTTAGGTATTTTATTAATGAAAATAATTTTAATACAGGTAACCCAAATCTAATTCCAGCAATTACTAATAGATATCAACTAAGTCTTTCGCATAAAAGAAAATGGTTTTTTGATTTGTATTATGAGATTGTTAGCGATGAGTTAAATACCTTGGTGTTTCAAGACAATGAAAACTTCACTTTAAGAAATAGCGAAGCGAACCTAATTGAAGGGTTTCAATATAGCTTTGATGCTACTTTTGCTAGTTATTTAAATAATTGGTGGTACCTAACAATTGCTACTTCAAGCTTTTATTTAGAAAATTCTTTTTTTGCAATAGAAAGCTCACAAGATATATTCTCTAACGACACTTTTGGTTTTTTCTCTCAAATGTTTAGCAGGTTAACCCTTTCAGAAGAAAAAAATATTACTAGTGATGTAACTCTATTATATCTATCAGACTTTTTTGTTGGATCTTCAGATTATCAAAACCAATTTAACGTCTCAGTTTCTTTTAGGAAAAGCTTTTGGGATAATCGCGCGAGCTTTACAGTTGGGGTAGATGATATTTTTAATACGAATAATGTTTTAGTTACCTCACGTTATTTTAATCAAGACAACAGTTATTTCGCGCGTCCAGAGTCTAGACTTTTTAGAGCAGGATTTCAGTATAACTTTGGTAACGCACGCTTACGTGATAATAACCGAAGTGTTGATGCTGAAGAAAAAGACAGATTAAACTAAAAACGGTACTCCACTTTCTTTTTTAGATTTCATACTTTTGCAGTATGGCAAAAATTGGTGACATAGATGTTGGAGAATTCCCTTTGTTGCTTGCACCCATGGAGGATGTAAGCGACCCGCCTTTTCGTGCTCTTTGTAAAGAACAAGGAGCAGATGTCGTTTATACAGAATTTATATCTAGTGAGGGTTTAATTCGTGATGCTGCAAAAAGCGTTATGAAACTCGATATTTACGAAAAAGAGCGTCCTGTGGGAATTCAGATTTTTGGTGCTGTACTAGAATCAATGCTTAAAAGCGTAGAGATAGTGGAGGCTAGTGGTCCAGACATTATAGACATTAATTTTGGCTGTCCTGTAAAAAAAGTAGTTTCAAAGGGTGCGGGTGCAGGAATTTTGAAGGACATTGACCTTATGGTGAAGCTTACTGAAGCTATGGTAAAGCATACGAAATTACCCGTGACAGTAAAAACTAGATTGGGTTGGGATGATAACTCTATAAAGATTGTTGAGGTAGCAGAAAGATTACAAGATGTTGGTTGCAAAGCAATATCTATACATGGTCGCACCAGAGCTCAAATGTATAAAGGTGATGCTAATTGGATTCCAATTGCCGAAGTTAAAAACAATCCTAGAATGCATATTCCTGTGTTTGGAAATGGAGACGTAAACTCACCAGAACGCGCCATGGAAATGCGTGATAAATATGGACTTGATGGAGCAATGATAGGACGCGCAAGTATAGGATATCCTTGGTTTTTTAAAGAAGTAAAGCATTACTTTAAAACAGGAACACATTGTCCACCTCCTACCATGCAAGAAAGAGTGGATGCTGCAAGAAGGCACCTACAAATGTCTATAGACTGGAAGGGTGAGCGTTTAGGTGTTTTTGAAACTAGAAGGCATTATACCAACTACTTTAGAGGAATTCCACATTTTAAAGAGTATAGAATGAAAATGGTTACTAGTGACGACTCTGCTTCAGTTTTTGCAGCTTTTGATGAGGTGCTTGAGAAATTTGGAGATTTTGAGTTTGCTAGATAGCAATCTATTTTAAGCTATTAACTTTTCAGTAATTCTTCTAGAAGCAATTTTAGATGCTAATGCACCCAATAAGCTAATAGTTAAAAAAACTAACAGGACATTTACAAATTGAAACTCCACGGGATAAGGTAGGTTGGGCGTAATAGGAATAAAGCCAAATTGCTTCTGTAAAAATACAGCGCTAACTCCTAGAAAAAGACCTATTAATGTGCCAATAAATGTAAGTAGTAATCCTTCGTAAAAGAAAATTCTGCGCACCTCTTTAATAGTGAGCCCCAAGGAAACTAAAGTTTTTATATTACCTTTTTTTTCAAGAATCATCATAATTATTGTTCCAGCAATATTAAATATAGCGATGGCAGCTATAAGACTAACAAAGACATATACAAAAAGGTTTTCGGCATTCAACATTTTATACAATGCATCATTTTGTTGAATTCTATTTTTTATTTGGATTTCTTCCTCAAAAACCCCCTTTAATTTATTTCTAATTGCATCTTCATTTGCAGCATTACTTAATTTAAATTCAATTGAAGAAATTTTAGTACTATCGAGACTAAGTAAATCTCTAGCGAAGTTAAAATCAGTAAAAACATATTTACTGTCAAGTTCTTCATTTACGTAATAAATACCAGAAACAACAAGACTTCTCTTAGTAAAAGCCTGTGTAGGGTCCAAAGCATTAATTTGCCCTGTGCCCGGTTTGGGGACATAAGCCTCTAATAGATTAGTATAGTCATTGGGACCAATAGATAATTTAGCGGAAGTTCCAAGCCCTAAAACAGCTTCGCTTTGACCCTGTGTAAGCCAATTGCTTATATACATAATACTGTCTAGAACCACAACCTCTCCGTAATTAGGATCTACTCCTTTTATGCTAGCAATGTGTTGCTTCCCTTTGTATTGAAGAAAAACACGTTCTTCTATAATTTTTGAGTATGCAGCAATACCTTCTATAGAATTTAATTGTTTTTCTGAATCTTCTAAAAGCGTTAATGTCTTACCATTAACAGGAATTATTTTTAAATCACTATCAAAAACATTTGTGAATTGAAGACTAAAGTCTCGTAAGCCTGCAAAGCCAGAGAGTACAATAAATAGTGCCATGGCACCCACTACTACTGCACTTATTGCAATTCGTGTAATAATATTAACAGCATTTTTACTGCTTTTACTTTTTAAGTAACGGGATGCGATGTATAAAGAGAAACTCAACTTAAGATTTTTTTCTTTTTGGGAGCAGATCTGGATCCTCTAAGGGGTTCTCTTCTCCCTTAACTGCCTTTTCAATTTTTTCTATGTACTCCAAAGAGTCATCGTTGTAAAATTGTAAATCAGGCATTTTACGCAACTGATTTTTGGTTAATTGAGCAATCTCGTGCTTTATTTGTGGTTGTATTGCAGATAGTTCAGCAACCAAAGATGAGGCTTTTTCAGACGGGAAAACACTTACATATACTTTAGCGATAGATAAATCTACAGTTACAGAAACTTTAGAAACCGAAATAATGATTCCTGTTTGTCCCGCGTCTCTAACTAACTTCTGTAACACATTTGCTAAGTCGTTTTGTAGAACCCCAGCTATTTTTTTTTGTCTATTACTTTCTGTCATAGTGCAAAAATACTACATTTAAAGCATCATATTTACTAAATTAATCGCAAAACAATCTAATGAATAAAATTGAACATATAGGGATTGCTGTTAAAGATATTAATTCGGCCAATAAAATATACCAAAAACTATTGGGTTATCAACACTATAAAACAGAAGAAGTAGCCTCTGAGGGTGTAAAAACTTCTTTTTTTAAATGTGGAGAAAGTAAAATTGAACTTTTGGAAGCTTCTTCTCAAGATAGTCCAATTGCAAAATTTATTGCTAAAAAAGGAGAGGGGATACACCATATAGCATTTGCAGTAAGCGATATTAAAGCTGAAGTAAAACGCTTAAAAGAAGAAGGGTTTGTTGTATTAAATGAAGAACCTAAGAAAGGCGCAGACAATAAATGGGTTGTTTTTTTACACCCAAAAAGCAGCAATGGGGTTCTCGTAGAGTTGTGTCAAGAAAGAGAATAGTTAATATTAAGCGTTTAATAGTTTGATAAATTGATAAAGTGTTTATATTTGCAAACTGAAAAAGGTCCCATAACTCAGCTGTTTAGAGCACCTGACTCATAATCAGGGGGTCCATGGTTCGAGCCCATGTGGGACCACTTTTTTATTTTAACGAGTGCAAAAGATTAAAGCCTAACAGAACAATTTTTTTAATAATATAGAGTTTAATGTTTAATTAAAATCTTATTAAAAAAAAATTATTACATTAGTCACCATTATGCGACCCCAAATCGTAACCATACTAGTTGTAATACTATTTATGTTTAATGCAATAACTGCCTACGGCCAAGATTTAAGCTCAGGACCTCCTGCACCAAACAGGACTCCACCGCCACCAGAATTGCCTCTTGACACTAGTATTTTTGTCCTTATCGCTTTAGGACTAATTTATGGTATCTATATTTCTTACAAAAAAATTAATGCTAAACATAAGGTTGACTAAGCCTTTTTAAGTATTTTCCCACAACATCAAATTCAAGATTCACTTTATCTCCTAAACGCAATGAGTTAAAGTTTGTATGATTAAAAGTATATGGAATAATTGCAACGCTAAAAGAATCTTTTTGAGAATTAACAACAGTTAAGCTTACACCATTTACAGTTATAGATCCTTTTTCTATAGTAACATTTCCAGTTGAAGCATCGTACTTAAAAGTAAAAATCCAACTTCCATTTAATTCTTCAATTGAAGAACAAACAGCTGTTTGGTCAACATGTCCCTGCACGATATGACCATCTAATCTATCACCAAGCTTCATAGCCCTCTCCAGATTAACAGTATCACCAACATTTAAACTCCCAATAGCACTTTTGTCTAGAGTTTCTTGGATAGCTGTAACCACATAAGATTGTTCATGAAGCTTTACTACTGTTAAGCAAACGCCATTATGAGAAACACTTTGGTCTATTTTAAGGCTAGAGGATAAGGGCGAATCAATTTCAATATGCAGATTGGTATTTTCTTTTTTAAGACTTTTTATTTTTCCTATTGTTTCTATTATTCCTGTAAACATCTTTTATTAATTACCTTTGTTTTACAAAAATAACACTAATAGTATTCACTCTATGCGCGAAAAAGATAAAGTTGTTTTAGGAATATCAATTGGAGATCTCAACGGTATTGGGAGTGAGATTATACTAAAAACTTTTCAAGACGCTAGGATGTTAGAGTTTTGTACACCTGTAATATTTGCTTCTGTAAAGTCTATTTCTCACTACAAGAAAATCTTAAATCTTAATGTAAATGTACACGGGATAGACTCTTTAGATAAAGTATTACATAAAAAGTTAAACGTATACAATGTATGGAAAGAGCAAGTTTCAATTAATTTGGGTAAAGAAGAAAAACAAGCCGGAGAATATGCTTTAAAGTCTCTCGAAGCATCGGTAAAGGCTTTAAAGGAGGATGCGATAGATGTATTGGTAACAGCTCCAATAAATAAATCAAATATTCAATCTGAAACATTTAACTTCCCTGGACATACAGATTATCTAGCTAAAGAACTAGAAGGAGATAG
>CAYGMB010000006.1:12107-17745 GCA_964350765.1 uncultured Flavobacteriaceae bacterium | reverse complement strand
TGGCGGTTAAAAAGGTTTCAGAAACCATAACAAGAGAATTAATTGAAAATAAAATAAACACTATTCATAAAACCCTAATAAAAGATTTTGGAATTGTTAAGCCTAAAATCGCAGTCTTAGGTATTAATCCTCATAATGGAGATAATGGGGTTATTGGTAAAGAAGATGACGAAATATTAAAACCAACAATTGATAACTTAAGAAACAATGGAAAAGTAGTACTTGGTCCTTATGCTGCAGATAGTTTTTTTGGTTCTGGGAATTACAAAAACTTTGATGTAGTAATAGCCTCATATCATGACCAAGGATTGGTCCCTTTTAAAACACTTTCCTTTGGTAACGGGGTAAACTATACTGCTGGTTTGAAAAAGATTAGGACCTCTCCAGACCATGGAACCGCTTACGATATAGCTGGAAAAGGAATAGCTAATTATGAATCCTTCAGAGAAGCAGTTTTTACTGCTGTAAGCATTTTTAAAAAGAGAAATGACTACAATAGTTTTTCAGAAAACCCTTTAGAGATTCAACCCAGAAAAACCTTTTCAAAAAAGAAGTAATTAATCCTTTTCATTTCAAATAATTTTTTATCTTTGCACCCGCCTTATTGCAAGGTGGAGAATACAAAATTGGTGTGATAATGAAGGAACTGAAAGAATTTACAATCCCTTTTATTGGGCTTAAAATTGGAAAACACAATTTTGATTTTGAAATAACAAATACGTTCTTTGAGCATTTTGAGTATGAAGAGTTTAATGATGTAGACGTCAAGCTTGATGTAGTATTAGAAAAGAAGACTACGTTGCTTGAGTTTACACTTGATTTTAATGGTTATATCAATGTAAACTGTGATATTACTAATGAACCATACAATCAAGAAATAGCTGGAGACTATCATTTTGTTGTAAAATTTGGAGACGAGTTTAATGATGAAAATGAAGACCTTTTAATTATACCTCATGGAAGCCATGAAGTAAACATCCAGCAATATATATACGAATCTATTGTTTTAGCTATGCCTGCAAGGAGAATACACCCAGGTGTTAAAGACGGAACATTAGATAGCGACATACTTAAAAAGTTAGAGGAATTAAGCCCTAATGGAAAAGAACAGGAAAATACTAATGAAGAACCTGAAACCGATCCAAGATGGGATAAATTAAAAAAACTATTAACGGATAAATAATATAAGTAATGGCACATCCTAAAAGAAAAATCTCTAAAACAAGAAGAGATAAAAGAAGAACACATTACAAAGCAACTGCTCCACAGATTGCAACAGATCCTACTACAGGAGAATCTCACTTATACCACAGAGCACACTGGCATGAAGGAAAGCTTTATTATAGAGGACAAGTGGTTATAGATGCAACTGAAGAAGTAGAAGCTTAAAACCATACATTTTTTAATTGTATAGACTCTCACATACTTTTGTTGAGAGTTTTTTTGTTTTAACTTATTAAAAGACCAAATTTGGTTAAATTTGAGTTACTTTTAATTAAAATTTAGTATTTTTCACTCCTTTTAGAGCAATTTTGCGCTTTTTGGAAAAAAACATGAATCTATGAGTAAAATCTCAGCTGCAATAACTGCTGTTGGAGGCTATGTTCCAGACTATGTACTTACCAATAAAATATTGGAGACCATGGTCGATACTAATGACGAATGGATAACCACAAGAACAGGAATAAAAGAGCGTAGAATTTTAAAAGAAGAAGGAAAAGGGACTTCCTTTCTGGCTATAAAAGCCGCAAAAGATCTTCTTGAAAAAAGCAACACAGACCCAAAAGATATTGATATGGTAATCATGGCGACAGCAACGCCAGATATGCCAGTTGCAACAACAGGCGTTTACGTAGCAACCCAAATAGGTGCCGTAAACGCTTTTTCTTATGACCTAGTTGCAGCATGTTCAAGCTTTCTTTTTGGTATGTCTACAGCTGCAAAATATATAGAGTCTGGTAGATATAAAAAAGTACTTTTAATCGGGGCTGATAAGATGTCGTCTATTATAGATTACGAGGATAGAGCAACATGTATCATTTTTGGAGATGGGGGAGGAGCTGTACTTTTTGAACCTGACACTAATGGAAATGGAGTTCAAGATGAATATTTGAGAACCGATGGAATAGGTAGAGAAAGTCTAAAAATTGATGCTGGGGGATCTATCCTTCCAGCTTCTGCGGAGACGGTTGCAAAAAAACAACATTATGTATTTCAGGACGGAAAAACAGTTTTCAAGTTTGCTGTTTCTAATATGGCAGATGTGAGTGAAAAAATTATGAATCGTAATAACCTTACCGGAGAAGATGTTTCATTTTTAGTACCTCATCAAGCAAATAAGAGAATTATTGATGCTACTGCAAAACGCATGAACCTGCCTTCAGAAAAAGTTATGATGAATATCCATAAATATGGAAACACAACATCAGCTACGCTACCTCTTTGTTTAGTAGATTACGAAAATCAACTTAAAAAAGGAGATAACCTTGTATTTGCTTCATTTGGAGGAGGATTTACATGGGGAGCTATTTACCTTAAATGGGCCTATAATTCAAATTAATTAAAACAAAACCAACACGATATTAAAACCAAATAACTATGGAAATAAAAGACATTCAAAATTTAATCAAGTTTGTCGCTAAGTCTGGTGCTAGCGAAGTCAAACTTGAAATGGAAGACATTAAAATTACCATAAGAACAGGAAAGCACGATAAAGGAGAGAAAACAGTAATCCAACAAATGCCTGCAATTGCAGCAGCACCTCAACCTGTCGCTCAAGCAGCACCGGCTGCTACAGAAGCTAGTTCCGCTGCACCTGCAAGTAAAGATGCGGATGATTCTAAATACGTTACAATAAAGTCACCAATTATTGGTACTTTTTATCGTAAACCAGCACCAGACAAACCTATGTTTGTTGAGGTAGGGAGTAGTGTTGGAGTAGGCGACACACTTTGTGTTATTGAAGCTATGAAACTTTTTAATGAAATTGAGAGTGAAGTTTCTGGTAAAATTGTGAAAATCCTTGTGGACGATGCTTCTCCAGTAGAATTTGACCAGCCATTATTTTTAGTGGACCCATCTTAATATATTGTCAAATACAAATCTAAGAGTATAACCCAACTTACATTGGAGTTTTAAACTTGTGATTTGAAATTTTAAAACTATGTTTAAAAAGATATTGATAGCCAATAGAGGTGAAATAGCACTTCGTGTTATTAGAACCTGCAAGGAGATGGGAATTAAAACAGTTGCAGTATACTCAAAAGCAGATGAGGAAAGCTTGCATGTTCGCTTTGCAGATGAAGCTGTATGTATTGGGCCTGCTCCAAGTAGTGAGAGTTACTTAAAAATGTCAAACATTATTGCAGCGGCAGAGATTACTAATGCAGATGCAATCCACCCAGGATATGGTTTCCTATCAGAAAACGCTAAGTTTTCTAAAATTTGTGAAGAGCACAATATTAAATTTATTGGTGCATCTCCAGAAATGATTGAAAAAATGGGAGATAAAGCAACTGCAAAAGCAACTATGAAAGCAGCTGGTGTGCCGTGTGTCCCTGGTAGTGAAGGTGTTATTCCAGATTTTGAAACCTGTAAAAAAGTAGCTTTAGAAACTGGATATCCAGTAATGCTTAAAGCAAGTGCCGGAGGTGGTGGAAAAGGAATGAGAGCAGTTTGGAAAGAAGAAGATTTAGAAGATGCTTGGAATTCTGCTAGACAAGAGAGTAAGGCGGCATTTGGAAATGATGATATGTACATGGAGAAGCTTATTGAAGAGCCTCGCCATATCGAAATACAAATAGTTGGAGATAGCAACGGAAAAGCATGCCACTTAAGTGAACGTGATTGTTCAGTACAAAGAAGGCACCAAAAACTTACAGAGGAAACTCCGAGCCCTTTTATGACGAAAAAACTTCGTGATGATATGGGTAAAGCTGCAGTAAAAGCTGCAGAATATATTAAATACGAAGGAGCAGGAACTGTAGAGTTTTTAGTAGATAAGCACAGAAACTTCTACTTCATGGAGATGAATACCCGTATCCAAGTAGAACATCCAATTACTGAGCAAGTAATTGATTTCGATTTAATTAGAGAACAAATTTTGGTAGCCGCTGGCGTGCCAATTTCTGGAAAAAACTACACCCCTAATTTACATTCTATTGAGTGTAGAATTAACGCAGAAGACCCTTATAACGATTTTAGACCTTCTCCTGGTAGGATAGAGGTTTTACATGCTCCTGGAGGTCATGGAGTTCGCCTAGACACCCATGTATATGCAGGGTATATGATTCCGCCTAATTATGACTCTATGATTGCGAAACTTATTACAACAGCCCAAACCAGAGATGAGGCAATAAATAAAATGAAGCGTGATCTAGATGAGTTTGTAATCGAAGGTATTAAAACCACCATTCCTTTTCATAGACAGTTGATGGATCATCCAGATTATGTTGCTGGAAATTATACAACTGCTTTCATGAATACCTGGAAAATGCAAGAACCAGAAGAGGAAGAGTAACTATTATTAAGCAATAAAATAATATCCCAAACCCCAATAAACATTATTGGTTTTTGGGATTTTTTTATGTGTATATTTAAGCAAACTTTTTTAGAATGAATCTCTCGTACTGGGAACGCAAAACATGGTTTAAGGATATAGACTTTGCGGTTATAGGTAGTGGTATTGTAGGGTTAAATTGTGCATTACAATTGCGTTATAGATTTCCAAAAAGTAAGATTGTAGTTTTTGAAAAAGGCATGCTTCCTAGTGGTGCGAGCACAAAAAATGCTGGGTTTGCATGTTTTGGAAGTGTTTCTGAGTTGCTTGAGGATTTAAAAACACACTCAGAAGATGAAGTTCTTCAACTAGTTGAAAATAGGGTAAAAGGGTTAGAAAAATTACGGAACTTACTTGGCGATAAAATAATAGATTACAAACCTTATGGCGGATATGAACTTTTTACAAAAAAAGACGAAATAAGCTATAAAAAGTGTATTGAAAAAGTTCCATATTTAAACGGATTGCTAAAAAAATCAATTTTTAAAGAAAACGAGGTTTTTTCTGTAAAAAAAGACACTTTCTCATTCAAAAACACTCAAAAAACCCTCATTTTTAACCATTTTGAAGGACAGATTGATACAGGAAAGATGATGCAAGCTCTCATTAAGAAAGCTTCAGAAAATGATATTTTTGTGCTAAATAATGCTGAAATCAGGTCATTTTCATCAAAAAACAACTCAATTACATTGATTTCACGAAATTTTTATGAAATTGAAGTAAAAAAGCTATTTATTGCCACTAATGGCTTTGCAAATCAATTTTTGAACGAAGAAATTGTTCCTGCCAGAGCACAAGTTTTAATTACAAAACCTATTAAAAATTTAAAAATTAAAGGAACCTTTCATTTAGATAGAGGGTATTATTATTTTAGAAATATTGAAAATAGAATTCTTTTGGGAGGAGGCAGGAATCTCGACTTTAAAACTGAAGAAACTTCAAAGTTTGGACTTACTGAACTTATACAAAATCATCTAGAAGAATTGTTAACGACAACAATTTTACCTAATACATCGTTTAGTATTGAGCATAGATGGAGTGGTATTATGGGGGTAGGTTCACAAAAAAAGCCAATAGTTA
>CAYGMB010000006.1:7189-12097 GCA_964350765.1 uncultured Flavobacteriaceae bacterium | reverse complement strand
TTAGACTTGGAGGTATGGGAGTAGCAATTGGAAGTACCATAGGAATGCAGCTTGCCAATTTGGGATAATAAACAAATATGCTTAAACGATTTTTCAAATTTCTATGTAAAGCAATTCTTTGGTTTATAGCACTATCTGTGATATGGGTTCTCGTTTACAAATTTATCCCTGTAAAATATACTCCCTTAATGGGGATACGTTATTTTGAAACTACAGATAATACTTTTGAGACCAAACACACCTGGGTTGCCATTTCAGAAATATCTCCCTATTTACAACTTGCAGCTATCTGTGCTGAAGATCAAAATTTTATGAATCATAATGGCTTTGACTACAAAGCCATAAAAAAAGCATATAAAAACAATAGGACGGCAAACCGCATTAAAGGCGCAAGTACAATCTCTCAACAAACTGCAAAAAATGTTTTTTTGTGGCCAGAAAGAAGCTGGATTAGAAAGGGCTTTGAAGTGTATTTTACTTTCTTAATAGAAACGCTTTGGAGTAAAGAAAGAATACTAGAGGTGTACCTAAACAGTATAGAAATGGGAAATGGAGTTTACGGAGCTGAGGCCGCTGCAAACTACTGGTTTAACACTACTTCAAAAAACCTATCTCAATCTCAAGCAGCTGCCATAGCAGCTATTTTGCCTAACCCAAGAAAGTACATTGCATCTCCGGCATCTAGTTATATTGAAAGTAGAAAATATTGGATTGTAAGACAGATGCAAAATTATGGTACTTTTACTTTAGAAGAAACCACAAGTGAATGAATACTACTGAGCTAAAAACTACTTTGCTTGAACATTGTAAAGCATTTACAGAAAACAGACTGAGAAAAGTAAAGAATACAATTAGTAGTATTGAAGATTCTCTGTTTGATCAATCTAAAAGTTCCGCTGGGGACAAACATGAAACCGAAAGAGCAATGCTCCAAATAGACAGGGAAAATGCTGGAAGACAATTACTTGAAATTGAAAAACTACAAGAGGTTTTAAATAAAGTAGATGTATCTAAAAGCTCAAAAAACATTAGCCTTGGAAGTCTTGTTGAAACAGATACTGTTACATATTTTATAGGTATTTCAGCAGGGAAAGTAACTGTAAAAAATGATGATTATTACTGTATAGCACTTCAAGCTCCCATAGGGCAATTATTATTGGGAAAGAAAAAAGGGGATAGTTTAATTTTTAATGGGAAGACTATTAGTATTAATAGTGTTGAGTAAGATTTAGTTACTCAAATACTTTTCTGGAATAGGAAATGCCTCACTTTCTTGCATCCAATAGATGTTTATTATCCACCAACGCGAACCATCATTTAGTAATTGGATACTATTAATACCTCGCATAAAGGGCTTTGTGTCTTTTTGTGATTTGAAAGATTCATACGTGCTAAATACCTGTGTAATAGCACCAAATGTATCTATTTTTCTGCCAATTTCTTTTTCAAAAAACCCATTTTCCACAAGCCATTTACCTGATGACTCTATATAATCGTTTGGAGAAAGATAACGCACCTTATAAATACCATCTGACCCCTTACCAGAAGGAATAAGCTTAGCATCTTCAGTAAATAAATACTTAAAAAGGTCCCAGTTTCTAGCTTCGCCCTTTTCACCAGAAATCACACTATATAGGGTTTCTATTGTGCTATCTAATGTTTGAACTTTTTGTAGATAAGTATCATTGTCTTGAGCAATTGCAGATGTAAAAACACCAATGGATAACAAACATAAAAGGGTTTTGAGTTTCATAGTTTTAATTTTGATAAATAACAACAGATTTTACTGCAATATCATGAATTGCTTTTCTTTTTTTGCTTCCCATTACGGTAAGTAAAGAGATCCAACCTAGCGTCCATTTCAGTAAAAATCTGACCAAAGCGAGTGAAAAAGGGATGTTTTTTAATGGATTAGCTTCTTGTTTTACCCGTAAACCAATAAACTTATGTCCAATAGTACCTCCTGTAATACAAACAAGTAAAGGGTCGTACAAGATAAATATAACTACAAAGGCTACTGCTCTAGCTATACTAGGAACAGACGAAAAAGAAGAAAAAATATCTGTTATGAGCATACTAAGTAGAATTAAAATAACACCATCTATTACAACAGCTTTAACTCTATCAAAAACGCCAGGATATTTAGTTAGCATATTTTAAATATACAGTTTCTTTTTTCAATATTGAAGGAGAATTGAAGTAAACAATACTGTCTTTATAGGACGCTTCTATTAAATAATTTGCTCCTTTAAAATAGCTATTTTTAATGATAACTTTAAGTGGCGTTTTTTCATTAGAAATTATTAGTTGGTGTGCGAATACAATTTTAGTTTCTACGCTATTATTTATTCCTAAAACAGCATTAGGTAAAACTGAAAAGTCGTCAAAAAACCCTGCCAAGTATGGAGTATTGCTATTTTTATATACGTCTTTAGTTTTTCCATAGGCCTTTACTTTACCTTCTTTAAGAACTAGCAGCTTGTCCGAAAATTGAAGGGCTTCTTCTGCGTCATGTGTTGCTGTTATAATAGTGCAATTACTTTCTTTTAAATACTTAAAAAGTTTTCTTCTCAAGTTTCTTTTTTTAAAAGTATCAATATTACTAAAAGGCTCATCAAGTAATAAAACATCAGGGATTTTTGCTAATGCCTTAGCAAGTGCAACACGTTGTTTCTGTCCACCACTTAACAATTTTACTTTAGTATTTTTATAATCTTCAAGCCCCACAATATCTAACAATTTATCTACTCTCAGGTTATCTTTTTCTGGGTTTTCTCTATTTAGATACTCTGCAACATTATCTGCAACACTAGTAAACGGCATAATATTAAATTCTTGAGCCACAAGTTTCATAAACGACTCTCCAGGAACAAGGTTATTAGAAGGACCAAGTAAAGGTGTACCATTCCATAAAATTTTTCCATGCTCTAATTGCAATAGTCCATATAACAAGTGTAGAAGGGTTGATTTGCCACAACCGCTTTCTCCAAGAATAGCTAATCGCTCACCCTTTTCTAATTTAAAAGAGACCTCTTTTAAAACAGTTTTGCTATCTGGATAGGAAAAGAAAGAAATAGTAGCGTTTAACATTATTTGTATATAAAAAGGTTGCCACAATATCTAAAAAAAAGTGACAACCTTAATAAGGGTATTTATTAAAAAATTATTCTTTAACCTCTTGATTTACTTTTTCTGGGAGTACTTCATAACCCATATTATATAGAGTAAACCCATAAATATCTGCATATTGCTCGATAGTTTTACTTACAGGTGTTCCTGCACCATGTCCAGCATCAGTTTCAATTCTTATTAACACAGGATTTTTTCCAGCTTGTTTTTCTTGAAGCTCTGCAGCAAACTTAAAACTATGTGCAGGTACCACACGATCGTCGTGATCTCCTGTAGTAACTAAGGTTGCTGGATACTTAGTTCCAGCTTTTACATTATGTACAGGTGAGTACCCTTTTAGATACTCAAACATTTCTGGGCTGTCTTCTGCAGTACCATAGTCATAAGCCCAACCAGCACCTGCTGTAAAAGTATGATAACGTAACATGTCTAAAACCCCTACAGCGGGTAGTGCTACTTTCATAAGATCTGGACGTTGAGTCATTGTAGCTCCAACTAGTAAACCTCCGTTTGAGCCCCCTCTTACGGCTAGATAATCACTAGAGGTATACTTATTATCAATTAAATATTCAGCTGCAGCAATAAAATCATCAAATACATTTTGCTTTTTCATTTGAGTCCCAGCATCGTGCCACTCTTTACCATATTCTCCACCACCTCTTAAATTAGGCACAGCGTACACACCACCTTGCTCCATCCATACTGCGTTTGCAATGCTAAAATTAGGTGTAAGGCTAATATTAAATCCGCCATATCCATATAAGATAGTTGGGTTTTTGCCATTTAGCTCCAATCCTTTTTTGTGAGTAATAATCATTGGGACTTTTGTTCCATCTTTTGAGGTATAAAACACTTGTTTGCTCTCGTAGTTTTCTGGATTAAAGTCAATTTCTGGTTTTCTAAACAACTCAGAAGTACCCTCTTTAATATTATATTTATATATACTTCCTGGAGTAACATAATTTGTGAATGAATAGTACAGCTCTTTCTCTTCCTTTTTTGCACCAAAACCACCAGCACTACCAACACCAGGCAATTTAACCTCACGAACAAGAGTACCATTATAATCATATTGTAGTACTTTGCTCACAGCATCTACCATATACTCTGCAAAGAAATACCCACCACCGGTTGAAGGACTTAAAACGTTATCTGTTTCGGGAATAAAATCTTTCCAATTATCCTCGGAAGGATTAGAAGCATCAACAGTTACAATTTTTCCATTAGGAGCATTTTTGTTTGTTACAACATAAAGTTTTGACCCTACATTTTCAATAATATATGAGTCATTTTTTGTGTGATTAGCCATTATTTTTAATGGTGCATCAGGGTTTTCTAAATCTTTTAAAAATAATTTGTTTCCAGATGTTGAAACAGAAGCCGTTATTTGTAAATATTTGTTATCGTCACTAACCGTACCTCCAACATATCTGTGCTTTTCAGCTTCAGTACCTCCAAAGATTATCTTGTCATCAGCTTGCTTGGTACCTAATTTGTGATAAAATAGTTTGTGTTGATCTGTTTTTGCAGAAAGTTCACTTCCCTTAGGTTTATCGTAACTTGAATAGAAAATACCATCATTAGCTTTCCAAGAAAGTCCGCTAAACTTAATATCAACTAGAGTATCTTCAATAATTTCTTTAGTTTCAGCATTCATTATTAATACTTTTCTCCAGTCACTTCCTCCTTCACTAATACTGTAAGCTGCTTTTGAGCCATCTTCAGAAAAACTTAATCCTCCAAGAGAAATTGTCCCTTCTTCATTAAAGGTGTTTGGGT
>CAYGMB010000006.1:0-7179 GCA_964350765.1 uncultured Flavobacteriaceae bacterium | reverse complement strand
TCTAGAAATACTTCTGCGGTACTTGGATCCTCACCTGTTTTGTAACGGTAAATTACGTATTGGTTTTGTAAGCCGTCATTTTTGTAGAAATAAGTATAATCTCCTTCTTTGAAAGGAGCTCCTACTTTTTCGTAATTCCAAAGTTTAGAAAGACGCTCTTTTAATTCTTCTCTAAACGGTATGTTGTCTAAGTAGCCAAATGTTACTTCGTTTTGCGATTTTACCCAGTTTCCTGTTTCTTCACTCATATCATCTTCTAGCCAACGATATGGGTCTGGTACATCAACACCAAAATAGGTGTCTATCGTATCCACTTTTTTAGTTTTGTGATACTCCAATGCTACTTCTTCTTTTTTTGATTCCTCTTTACAGCTTACAATTAATAAAAGTACTGTAATTGAAAATAGTATATTTTTCATTAGTTGATTGTTTTAAACGCTTGTAAATGTAGTCATAAAGACACTTGTAAGATGTTATAAATTTGTTAGAAATTAAACTTTTACTGAAACAGAGAGCGGTATGATTTCCAGTATTTATATATCAAAATAGCATTAAGTGATGCAATAACTATAGCTACAAAAATATCTGAAACATCTAGAAATATGTGAAACAATAAAATATTAACTGAAATAGGCGCTAATAAAACAAGTGCGAAAGGCACCCATTTGTTAAGCAGGAGTAAGAAACCAATAATTATTTCTAGAACAGCTACCACATATAAAGCATAGCCTGTAGTTTCTAACGATTCCATAAAGTTTGCTGCAGCCACAGGCATTTCAAACATTGGAATAAAGCCTATAAATTTATTAATTCCGAAGATAAGTAAACTCACTCCCAAGAGAAGCCTTAGGATTTTAGTAAAAGTTGAATTCATTGTGTTGATGATTAAGTGTTTAGTTACTTAAATATACAAAAAAAGCCTGATTGATTTTCAATCAGGCTTTTGCAATAAAAAAACAGCTCTTCTATTTTTTAATGAATTTTTGAGTTAAAAAAGTTCCTTCGCTAAAAACCCTTAAGACGTATGCTCCGCTTTCTAAAGCAGAAACATCTATAGTATCAGCAATAAGTTTTGAATTTAAAACTCTTTTGCCTGTAACGTCAAATACTGTATAAATAGCATTATCTAAACTTGAAGTGTTTTTTAAGCTTAGCGTTTCTTGAGTAGGATTAGGGTAAACTATTAAATTACCTAACGAGTTATCATTTACCCCTAGGATAGGGCTTTCAATTATAGTTATAACTTCATTAATATTAGGGTCATCTATCACATCAATAACTCCAGATGGCCAGTATACTGTAATAGAATTAATCTCTGTATCTGTACCAATACCAAAGTGTGTATTTAATGTACTCATAAATCTAAATCCTTCACCACTTCTTACATCTCTAATTTGTGTTCCTGAGGGAGTTTCGATTTCAACTCTTGCGCCTA
Organism: uncultured Flavobacteriaceae bacterium; assembly: GCA_964350765.1. GTDB lineage: Bacteria > Bacteroidota > Bacteroidia > Flavobacteriales > Flavobacteriaceae > CAYGMB01. The sequence continues at coordinate 5,744 of CAYGMB010000006.1, read as the reverse complement.
TACCATTAATATTGCTTTCTGTCCCTACTGTATTTATAGTAATCCAATTGTTTGTCCCGCCATCATTATAATAGATAGTCCCATTAGCAAAAAGATCCATATAACCATCGTTATTTATGTCACCTACAGAGCCATTATCAAAAGATATAACGTTTTCCAAAATTTCTGAAAAAGTATTGTTACCATTCCCAATTAAAATATTTCCGTTAGAGGCGATATCTAGAAAGCCATCATTGTTAAAATCAACAGGGGTATTTTCTATTCCAGTAGTTGCTAGGGCAAGCACACCAGATTCTGCAGTTGTATCTGTAAATGTACCATCACCATTGTTGGTCATAAATTTATGAACACCTGAGCTAGCTCCTACAAATACATCCATATCTCCATCATTGTCATAATCTCCCCAAGCAGAAGACCACGTTTGCATAGGATCTGCAAGACCCGTCTCTGCACCTACTTCAGTAAATGTACCGTCTCCATTATTTCTAAACATTTGATTGGTTCTTCTTTCTACACTTCCTCCACATTTTGCTATAAACATATCCATATCGCGGTCATTGTCATAGTCTATCCAAACAGATCCGTAGTTACCTCCTGTAGGAAAGTCTCCCAATCCCCCTTGTATGAATTCTAGATTGTTATCTCCATCATTTATATAATAAACGTTAGGCTCAACATCATGGCACACAAAAAGATCTAAATCACCATCATTGTTTATGTCTATAAAGTTTGAGCGTTGTGAAAAAACATACTCGCTACCAGAAATTTCTTGAAACCCAGTTCCATCACTATTTGCTCTCATAATTGTGACACCATCTTGTCCACCATATACTAAATCTGTAAATCCGTTTCTATCATAATCTGCGGCTGCCAAACTCCAAGAAGGAGTAAAATCTGCATTTGTAGTTGTAATGTTTTCTTCTACAAGATCTCCATTAGGTTGTTGATAGAAGATATTCACGTTTGTTTGAGTTATTGAAACAATATCGTCAAGGTAATCACCATTCATATCTACAACTGCTCTATTAGCTCCGGTTGTAGCAAGTGTTTCTGTAGTAAAAGTTACAGATTGTGCGCCAGCAATAGCAGCTAGCATACAGAAAAATAAAAGAGTACTAATTTTTTTCATTTTTTTTTAATTTAAGGTTGTTTAGTCACAAGTTTGAGATAGAGAGTTAATCCATTCTTCTACAAGAGTGACATATTCTTCATGTATAAGTGTTCTGCCTAATAGAGGCATTCTATATTGTTCTTCGGTTGTATTTACTCTAAAATATAAAACAGACTCATCTTTATTACCAGGAACTACAATTTTAGTATTTGGCGGTATGGTAGTATCTGGGTCAACGCACACTCCTAAATTTGTAACGTCACTTGTTAGGTCAAATTGAAAACGCATGGGCCTATATTCACAATAACGTTCATCTGCATGGCAATGAGCACAATTAATATCTACATAAGACCGCATTCTCATTTCAAGTGATTGCGATACGTCCTTCCAGTCAACAACAGTATTAATATTTGAAGGAACAGCGTCTTCTAAATATCCTACTTCAACCAATTTATCTAATTGGTTGCTAGTCCCTTCAGGATACGAATATACAGTATTTAAATTTTGTGGTTTAATACCTATTGGAATTGAGTTTTCCGCAGCTTCATGGCAAGTTAAGCATTGGCTTTCTGCGGGAATTCTATAATTTACAGTTTTTAATTCCCCTTCTTGTAACCACTCTACCTCAGTAAAAGAACCGCTAAGGTCAAAAAAAGCTTCTGTTTGAGACTCATTCCAGACATATGTTGCAAAAACCCACCCTGTTTCTTTTCTAATCATTAGGCGAGTTTCAATATTCTTTCTCGTATTGGAGGGTTGAACGTTATTATAATAAAATGCTTTAATAATAATTGCGCCTACGGGTAATTCTAAAACACTATGGTCTCCATTGTAGGTAGCTATTGTGTTATTGGGCATCCAAATAAAACGTTTTTTTAAGGCATAATCTGAAAAAAGCGAGCTTATAGGTGCATAAGGGATAATACCAGTATTTGGATTTTGTTCTGCCATGTTACCTTCAAAAAAATTATAATCTGAAAGTTTTGGGTAAGGCATTTCAGCAATATTAAAAACTACTTCCGAGGAGCTTAAAACAGTAACGGTAACAGTATTTGTCTTACAAATTGAATTATCAATTGTACAAATTGTATATTCAAAAACATCTTCTCCTGTAAAGTTAGGTGTAGTTCTATAAACCACAATATCGTCGCTTGGGTTATTTGGGGTGTTGTTAGGGTCTGTAACCTCAACAGTTCCTTGCCTAGCTGCACTAGTAGTTAGTACTCCCTCTGTAGGAATATTGCTGTCATTTAAAAAAACATTAATCTCTATTATATCATTTTGTAATACTTGGACAAAGTCTGCCTCTGTTTCTATATCTAAGGGCGTATAGTCTGAGTCATCAGACTTACAACTTGAAACTATTATAGAGAGCAAAAGAAAGCCAAAAAATAGACTCTTAAAATTCACAACACTTTTTGTTTTTATTGTAAATATATAGAAATCTGTTTTACATTGTATAGCAGCTACTTACAATTTAACAATTTATGAGAAATTTATGATGCCTCCTTTTGAATGTATATTACTTTATTTTCTAAAAAGAGGTTTATAAGCATCCCAATTTTTATACATAAGATATCCATTCACAACAGCTACGAGAATAGCTGGGCCAATATTAGGTAGGTTTACGTAGGCATGAAATAAAACAATATTAATAGATATTGGTACTAACATAACAAGTGCAAAAGGTGTCCATTTTCTAATTATTAATAAAACACCTATCACAGCTTCACTAAGACCAACAAGATTCATAATATATCCTTTTCCAGCCTCGGGATCATCGCCAGAAAAACGTAGTGCATTAAAAAGGTGCTCTGCTTCTGGGTAGCCCGTAAAGTCAAAATCTGGCATAAACCAGAAAAATTTATTAAGCCCAAATGCAAGTAACATGATACCTAGTCCAATTTGAAGCACAAGATTTACAATTTTCATTTTAAATGATTTTTGGTTGTTTCTTAAGCTTTGGACGAAAGGGAATAATGTTGCTTACAACACTTATAACTTATACAAAACCTTGAATAGTATCGTCGTTGGCTGAATAAACAATTGTTTGTCGCTTACAATAAACTGGTTAAAGGAATTTTCATTTTTAAAAGTAACATCAAAAATGTTATCCGCAGATACCTCAAACCCCCAGGGACTATCCTCTTTGTTATAATAGAGAGAGGCATTCCCAATCTGGAAAGTGTTGTTTATATTCTGACTTTTATTTTGATACTTAGAATAATTATAATCTACATTCAATACAAATCCGTTTAAAAAATCATAACTAAGGATGGCATACGGTTCAAACTGTGTAAAATTGTTATCTGCCTGCTGCGAAGAGAAATCACTAAACCTGTGCGAAAACCCGACCTCAAGATTGGGGTAGTCCTTAAAGCTGGTTTCGGTCTTAAAATTGTAGCTATAAGTATTGGAATTAAATGCCTGGATTTCATTATTGATATCCCTTTGGTATTCTGAAAAAGAAGCCAAACCACCCAACGTAAACTTTATTTTTCTTATTTTTTTTGAAATTGAAGCATTAGCAGAAACAGTATTTTCTGGCAAATCAGTATAAACAGGCGTGTTTACTTGGTCAATCCCTAAGATAACCGTACGGTTACGTATAGATTGAATGTTGTTTGTATAGCTAAGGCCTGCATTATAGAACAAACCTTTGAGCAAACTAAATTTGTAATAGGTAAGCGAAGCTTGATGCGACAGGCTGTTTTCCAGCTCCTCATTCCCTTGGTAGAGATTATTAAAACCAAGAAGTCGTAGTCTATTGGCATAAAAAGAAGCATCGTTAAAACGAGAGCGCAGGTTGTACTTTAGGGTCAATTTTTCGCTGCTTTTTATGTCCCACTTTACCAGAAGCTCTGGTAATAGCTGTGCTTTTGAAGTGGCAAGCTGTCGCTGCTCCATCTGCATTACCTCCCAAAAATAATAGTGATACACTAACCCGGGTTTTATAATGATGTCATCTACTTGTGTTTTATATTGAAAACCTATAAAACTATCGTTTAACAAGAAAGAGGTATCATTATTGAAACCGCTGGAAGCAAAAGAGGTATTAGTACCGTTTGACAATTCACTATCGCTGCTTATAAAACGCTGTTTTGAAAAATTATATCCCACTACAGGATAGATATGATGAAAATCATCCAGCACCCAATAATGCTTTAATTGTAACGAAGCATTATAATTTTTTGAAGTTACGTCTTGGTTAAAAGAAAATGGCGAATTTCCAGTAAACGGAATCGTCCCGTTAAATATGGCATCGCTAAACACCCAAGTATTGGTATTGTCACTATCCAATAGGGAAAAACTGGCTTGCGCCGTTGTGGTGTGCTTGTACGAGAGCTGCTTGTTGTACTCTAGCTTTTGCAATAGCTCTACGCTGCTAGGCCTACGGTTTGTGCTTACAAAGTTAGTATCTATCAAGCTCAGGGAGTTTAATTGCTCATTTGCGGTACCATTGGAGGTTTTAAGTATTACCTCATAACTAAGGTCTTCGTCAATAGTTGGCGTATAGTTAAGCGTTACTTTATTAAGGGTAAAAAAGTTGTCTAGGGTATTGCTTGTGCTCCTTTTTTCTATATCGCTAATGGTATTATCCACAAAGTAGGTATTGGTATTTTCCACACGGGTATCTGTGGTGCTGCCATTTACAATACTATAGGCATTAAGGTTGGTTTTGGGTGTAAGTTGCTGTGCAATATTAAAAGCACCAAACAGGTTTTTATTGAACACAAAATCCTGATTTTGCAACGAGCGTGCAAAATCACTATTGTACAGGTTAAAGTAGCCTGCTGGGTCGTCTATAAGTTTGCTAAAGCCACCCTCAAAGTTAAGGTAGTCACTAAAGGTAAAGCTCTTTTTACCCGTATTGTTGAGGTCGCCTATTACATTTACGCTTGTTTTTGGGCTATAATAAAAAGCAGACGGATGGAAGAGGTACCTATCCTCAATACCGCCACCGCCCTCAATATCACCAAAGACAAACTTCTTTTTACCCTCCTTGAGCTTGATGTTGAGTGCCATTTTATCGCTATCGCTCAAGCCCTTTAAAAAAGGGATTTCGTTATAGTTGTCCAGCACCTCTACCTCACCCACGGCATCTGCGGGGATGTTATTTACGCCCAGCTTGGTATCACCCGTAAAAAAGGTCTTGCCCTCTACCAGTAGCTTATCTACCTTTTTACCGTTTACGGTCACATTACCGGCTCTGTCCACTTCTACCCCCGGGAGCTTTTTAAGCACCTCCCGTAGTTTGCGTTCCTCTCCAGTAACAAAGTTGTCCACCCGGTAGGTAATGGTATCCTCCCGCACCAAGACAGGCAATTGCTTTTTTATAAGCACCTCTTCTAGGGTTTCATTGCTTGGGATAAGCGTAAAGTCTTTGCGTGTGTTTTGCGTAAGGCTTACCCCTTCGCTTATTTTTTTATAGCCTATATAGCTTATCTCTATGGTATAGGTGGAGTCTTTTTCCAGCAATAACTTATAATTACCCGCTTCATCACTTATAGAGAAAGCAATATCTAGTGCTGGGCTTCTGGGGATGGCAAGGACATTAGCATATTCTAGGGGTTGTTGTAGGGTGTCTATAACTTGCCCTTCTAGCCTTAGTTGTTGGGCTTGTATAGAAAAA
>CAYGMB010000005.1:12235-27072 GCA_964350765.1 uncultured Flavobacteriaceae bacterium | reverse complement strand
CCGTGGTTCCGTAGCCAATCGTTAGAACGCCTGCGCTGTCGCGGTAGGTGCTGGCCCTGAACCCCTCGAATTCCTTGATCAGATCAATCGTCGCTTGGTTTACGGTCACTTCACTTCTCCCCGATAGCGCGGATGTTGAAGATGTTGCTGGCGCGGCGCACCTGTCGCTCTGGCCCCGTGCGCGGACTGATGATCCAGAGCGTATGAACCCGGTATTCACCGGGCGGCAGGCCCAACGAGTCGCCCACCCACCAACAAAGATCGAGATCGACCGGCAGAGCATTGGCCGGGCGATAGTCATTCTCTCCGCTGAATGTGCGGTATGTTGCGAACGACCCATCGTCCTGCCGTCGCATAACGGTCACGGTCCAGCGGCCATGAAACGGGCGGTTTATTTCACGGTCAAACGACAGCACGGGACACACGCCGGGGCGGCTATCTTCGATATGGATTGCTCCCGCATCGAACCACCACGCGGCAGGTAAGGCGGATTGGATGACGCTGTAGGTGAACAGCCCCGTCCATGCTGCGACCAGCAAGCGGCCCCACTTCATTTGCCCCTCCACGCGCGGATAAGTTCGGTCAGGTTCAGGTTCAGCGCCTGCCGCGCCACATGCTCGGCTGACAGCGCCACCAGCGCGGCAATCGCTGCCGTGTAAGATCTGTCAGGCAATCTCAGGTACGTCTCGATGGGGTGCGTGAACACCAGCGCCGCCCCAACAGCCGTGATCGTGGTTATTGCTGCCGCACCGATGCTTATGCTCGGCGATGACCTCAATTTCAGCGCCACCGCAACCGCCATTGCAACCCAGAACTCCACGCTGAAAATCAAATCCTTCATCACTGCCCCACCAAAGCCGGTACGAATGGAACGCCATCAATGGTTGCCGAAATGACGGCGGGCGGGTCCGATTCATCCTCGGGGGGTGGCCATTGCCCCGCAGCCTCCCACCGCTGGATGAGTTCATAGGCTCCGTAGGTGTCCTCACCGTGGGTCGCCGGATCGGTCAGCGAACCCGGAACAGGGGCGAAGTCCGCCGCCGTCAGAAGGTTGCCGAACGTCTTGTCGATGCTCGCGTAGTACTTGTTGACGCCATTGGTGCCGTCTGGCGTGTGGGCGTGCATTTCTAACGTCCCGTTTCGGATACCGCCGTCCTGCGCATCATGGATCTGCGTGTTCCGATAGGTTGTCGCGCCGCTCACGCCAATGTAGGTCGCCTTCTTGTCGGCGTCCTCGTAGAGATATCCGACCGTGTTGTGGCGGATATTGAAATTCGTCGCCGTGTGACCCTTGTTCGACGACATCGCAATGCCGTTGTTCAACTGGCAGAAGATGATATTCTGCTCGATCAGGTAGTTGCTGAACACCTGGTTCGACGGCGCGCTATCCAGATAGATGCCCTGATTGCTGGATCTGATCTGGATCATGATGTTGCCGGTAATGATCACGTCGTCGGTGGTGTTGCCGCACTGCATCCCGTCCGAGTGATTGCCGCCGACCTTGTAAACGTCTCCATCCAGCCAGTTGTCGATGATCCGCGCCCCGTCGCCCCATTCCTTGATGCTGTCGCCGCCAAGCTGGTTGAAGTAGCAGCGCCGGATGGTCATGTTCGTTGACCCGTAGCCAAGCACCCCCTCTTCAAAATGCTCGATGCTGCACCCGATCAGCGAACAGGAATCGGAGCCGCTGGCAAACTCGAAGGCCGTACCGGACGCATACTGCGATTGCGTCGGAGCCGTGAAATCGCAGTCCTTGATGATGATGTCAGAACACGATCCGTTGACCGATCCGCCATCCGCGCCCGCCGAAACCGAAACAGTCAGACCCTCAATCGTGACATTGGAACTGCCGGATATCGACAGTGCGCCGGTCGTAACCGTCGCCCCGCTCGCCGCGCGGATCGTCAGGACCGAAGCCGGGTTCTTGCTGCTGACAGTGACCCCGCCATAGCTGCCGGTTGCCAACTCGATCACATCGCCAGCACCCGCCGCCGATACGGCAGATGATAGCTCGCTGTCGTCGGTAACGCTGTAGGTGGTCATGCGTCACCCCTTGAATATCGCGATTGCAACCACACCCTCATTCCCGGTGCCATCAGTCGCCGTGAGCGTGGTTGATTTGGTTCCTGACGCCTGACTGTCAGCCTCGTAGGCGATGAAATATCCGCCATCATTCGGGCCACCCTTGGCGTAATATTCGCCGTCCTGGTAAGTGCTGAACGACAGGTCAGATGCGGACCCCGGTGGGTCGCTGGAGAACCGCGCGGCGGCAACCGCGACAACCAGCACATCATCGACCGAAGCCGTGGCGCTGCCGCTCGAAGTTCCGTTCCAATCTGCCGCGCCAGAGCCGTCAACTGATCCATCGTCATAAGCCCAACTGTAGGCGCGGCTCGCCTCGAACTCCGCGACCAACAGACCATTGCCGTTTGCTGTTCCATCGTCTGCCGTGACCGTGGGCGTGGTGGCGTCATTCCCCGCCGAAACAACCTGGTAGTGGAACGAGAACGACATGCGGGTGTTGCTCTCGTCGCCGCCCACGCTGTTGTCGTAGTCCAGCCCGGCAACATGGGTCCACGATCCGCCGTTCGTATCCGTAACAACGTGATTGGCCGGGTCGCCGCCGGAACGATCAATAACGCAGGCAATCAGCAGGTTGCCCTCTGAAATCGCGCCCATTACCTCCGTTGCCGGGTCGGTCAGGTCGCCGGAACCGGCAAGGTTAGAGCTGGAGTTTCCCATCGTGAACGTGGCTGGGCCACCGCCGCCTCCCGATGGGGTGTGAAACCCTCCAAAAGCCGGGATAATCATTGCAGCGCCGTGACGTGGAGGTGGGAGAATCCGCCGCAGCGGGTGACGTGGCAAAGGAAATCGTTACCATCGGTCGTGTCGAAGCTGTCGCCCGTGACCTGCGTAAAGCCACTGGTCGTGATTGCACCCGCCGAACTGTTGTTGGTGTAGGCAATGACGATGCAGCACGACGAACCCGGCGGGGCGAGTGTATGCGCGCCGCCATTGGTTGCTGTCTGAAAGTTGCCGTCAGCGGGGTCAGGCGTAAATGTGCCGGTCGATTTCGTTCCCGCCGCGTGATCTGTGGCATCGAAACCGGCGGTCAGCGTGTCGGCAGTGTCAGCCTTCAGAATGTCGGCGTCCGCCGCTTCCTTCGCATCAAGTTGCGTTTGAATTGCACTCGTCACGCCATCCAGATAACCGACCTCGGTTGCGCTGACCGCACTCGGCCACGAGATCATGTTGGCGTCATACGGCTGTATATCCGTGCTGATTACCATGCCGGTTATGACGTTGCCGTTAAGGTCCAGATCACCGCCGAGTTGCGGCGTGGTATCCTCAACGATGTTCGACAAGCCACCACCCGCGCCGGGTAGATCGTCATAGTCGATCTTACGCAGGCCAACACCGGCCTCGTGGATCAGCAACTTGTCGCCGGATGCAAACGCGCTGGCGTCTGTCACGTCGCCCGCCGTGGGCCAATCGACCTCGTTACCAAGGTCCAGATTGGAAATCGTGTTGCTGTCGCCGTCGATGGTCTTGTTTGTCAGCGTGGCCGCGCCCGCTGCGGTCAGGTATGTGCCAAGGTCCGAAATCTGGCTCTCGGTGATCGACAGAGCCGCCTCATGGGCCGTTACGTCGCCTTCCGTCACCGTGTAGGTGCTGGTAATCGTCGTGTCAGTGATCGTCAGGCCGGAACCTGCGGTCAGCCACGTCATTTGCCCCGCGCTATCGTCCCAAAATGCAATCCGGTCAGCATTCGGGTCTGCCAGCGACGCAGGGGTGGTGCCAACCAGATCGCCGTCCGCGTTCCAGACTGCCAGATCGCCATCGCTACCAGCCGTGCCGGTTACAAACTTGGTATCGGAGCCGGTCTTTGACCCCGATGCAGTTTCGGCAGTGGTCAGACCGCCAACCGCGAAATCAAGCGTTCCGTCTCCGTCCTGATAGGTCACGGTAATGCCGGTCTCGGTGTTGCCCGTGACCATGCCGCCGACAAAATCCTCGATCTGCTCTTGCGTGAAGCCCCCGGACGCCCCGGCGAGCTCGGCCAGAACCGCCTCCACGTTGTCGCCCGTGAAGTTCGCCGCGCTATCCTCCACGCCGATCAGCGCCGCCCCGTCGCCGTTGGCCGTGCTGGCAAGGGTCGCCGCCATTGCCGCGCCAGACGCCGCCACGTTGGTTGCGTCGGTCACGTCCGCGCCAGCTTCGATTGCGGCGAGTTTCGATTTCTCATCGTCGGTGTAGGCGTTGGTGTCGCTCTCGGCCTCGTATGCGGTCTTGATCGCCGCTCCGTCCTCGGGGAAAATCGCGCTGTCCGCGATGTTGTCCATCTCGCCGCGAAGATCGGCCGCGCTGATATCGCCCGCCGAGTTGTCCGCAAACGTGGTGGCCTGCCCGGTCTTGAAGTTTGCTCGTGTTTTCTGTGTCATATCTGCCCCTCGCCTTAAGCCGCCACGTCAAACGCGCTGCTGAATGCACTGCTAAATGCCCCGGATACCGCCGCACTGATCGACACCGCAGCTGATGTTGCGCTGTCGCTGCCCTCGGTATTCGTCGCGGTCACGGTCACCGTCAGGTCGGTGCCATCGTCCGCCTCAACAGCCGTGTAGTCGCTGGACGTGGCCCCGCTGATATCCACCCCGTCGCGCTTCCACTGGTAGGTGAGCGAAGGCGTGGGATAGCCCGTGACGCCTACGTTTGCCGTCAGGGTCGAGCCGACATAGGGATCGCCGGTGATCGTGACGGAATAGATGTTCGGGGCGGCTGGCGTGAGCGCACCGCCGCCTGCCCCGACCGTAAGGCCAAGGCCGAGTCCTAGTCTCATGTGATGTCCTCGCTAGAGCGCGGCGTGAGTGGTGAAAAACGTGTCGATTTCCGCGTCCGTCTTGCCCTCGGCATAGGCCAGGGCAATCACCAGCGGGTCAGTGCGCCGGATCGTTTCCATGCGCAGCAGCTTGACCTGCGCAGGGAACTGTTCCGCTGATGGCAACGATGCAATCAGCGTGGTTGCTGCGAGCGGCAGACCATTTCCCTCGGCCCACGACAGCCCTTCCGCTGCCGTGATCCAGCCATCCGCCACAAGACCCGTCAGTAGTTGCTGCGGTGTCAGCACCATCCCGGCCCTGGCATCGTCCAGAACGGTCAGCGTTGGTTCAATGACCTGCGCGCCGGATGGCTCGGATACCGCAGACCCATCAAGATCGAACTCCGCATCCTGATATGGCCACGGCGCAGACAGGCGCACATGCAGGGCAACGGCCTCGCTCAAGTGAACGACCTGCCCGGTGATCTCCACTGCGTCGGCGTAATGCCTCGAGTCCGTTCTCAACATCACACCCGATGGCGGGGCGCTCGCGAAATCCCACCCCTGCCCGTTTGTCGTGATTGTGGGCAAAGACGGTCGGGCCGTCACAACATCACTGTCGAAATACTGCGTCGCCGGGTCGTACTGACCTGTAACAGCCGTTTCTCCCTCACCAGCCTGAGCGGCAACGTCGCCATCCATCGCCATGCCGGTGCGCACGATACGCCCGGTTGCGTTATACACCGCAAAATGCTGCATATCTTACCTTTTGAACTGATGGGCCGACAGGAACGCCTGCTTTATCTCACCGTCAGCGCTCCAACTGGCGGCACCGGTTTTCTTGCATTGCACCCGGTAGTTCGTGGTTCCCGTCCCGGTGTCGGTATCGACCATCGAGAAGGCCACGCTTGTCTGCCGCCCGGTGTGGCCGACCGTGACAACGTAGCCGTCGCCAATCGTCGTGCTGCCGCGCCGAAACCGGAATTCTAGGATCGTGTCACCGTAGCCAGCCACCTGGCAGGTGAACTGCAACGCCGTCGCATATCCGGCCCGTGTCATTGCCAGCAACACGGCCTCGGTCCATGTGGATGTGCTTGTTACATCCGTTGGCCCACCTTCCGTGGCATAGGCCGGGACCGTAACCGCTTGCCCGGCCAAATGCAGCGTATCGACCAGCGCCGTCTTGATCTGCGCCGTCTGGGTAATCAGTTCTCCGCTGTCCAGTTTCGCGGCATGAACGGCCCCGTCAGCGATCCAGACACCCTCGGTCACACGGCGCAGGCTCATATCGTCCAGTCTGACATTGCCCGCGCTGTGATCGCTCTCGATACGCACCGTTGCGGCAACGGTCCCGGAGGGGGCAACGTAGGTATCTGCGAACCGCGTCCACGTTCCCCCGGCCAGTCCGTTCAAGGCCACATCATCAACCCCGATGTATTGGCCAAGCTCGTTGATCCAGCGCAGCCTGACACGGGTCGTGCTGGATATTCCAGCTATGTCCGTCGAAACCCGCGCCCAGAAATCCAGGTAATACTTATCCCCCTCGATTGCGTCGATTGGCGGGATCAGATCGGTGGTTGTGTGGCTCGACGAAAGGCGAAGTACCCCGCCTGGGCTGTGTGTCGTGTTCGTTCCGACTGACGCGCCGGTTCCGAGATCCCATGGGTGGTGCGACCACGCTCCGGTGGAACCCGCCAGAAAGTTCTGAAAGTCACCAACCGCAAGCTTCTGGATCGTCGCGGCCCCGACATCGAGTTGTTCCGCCTTGACCGCGCCTGCCGCAATAGCGCCAGACAGAATGCTGTTCGCCTTTATGTCGCCGCCATCGACCTCGACCGTCCACGAACCGGATATGCGCCGGTAAAGCTTGTTGTCGGTGGTCAGGAACACGACCCGACCGGGATAGTTGCCGGTCGTAGGCAGGCTCGCCACAATTTCAACCCCGGTCAAACCTGCGGCAAAACTGGTCTGGTCCACCAACTCCTGCAGATCCTCGTTCAGGATCGTGTAATCGGTCCCTGCCTTCAGTTTGATGTTCAGCGTGGTCACGTCCGTCCACGCCGTCCAGTCCCGCGCCCGGTTGCGCATTACCAGCCGCCCGCGCACCTCCAGATCCTCGTTTGGCAGGATGCCAGCGGTGATGACGCCCTCACCTTTGGTCAGGTCGCTAAACATGCCCATCGAAACCAAAGAGGCCCGACCATCCGGCCTGACTTCGTACTCGATCCCGGTTGCGTCTCCGGTCTTGCTGGCAGTCCAGCTTATCCTTATGCCCGGGCGGCGGTTGTCCCCGTTCGTATCTTCGACCGCGACGGCCTCGACATTCCAACCGGGAACCGTGCGCGTCGTCGGCGGAATGTAGACAACGGACGGTGTTTCAACGGTCAACTCATCGCCAACCGACCAATCAAAATCGGTATCGTCACGCTCGCGCATGGACAATGTGCATGTCAGCTGCAGGGGGTCTGAGTGCGCCTCGCCCACTTCGAACGACTTGCTGGAATAACCGTTCCGTGTACTCGTGTAGGCAACCACGTCCAGCGGCTCTATCGCCAGAGCAGACGGCCCGAGCATCAGGCCATGTCGCCGGAACCTGCGCTCATCCTTGATCCACGCCCGCATAAGCCGTTGCACCTGTGTGCGGCTCGTGACAGTCGGCAGATCGACCGATGCCACCAACTGCCGGTCGCCGTCCTCTTCCTCCCAGTCCGAGTTGTATCGCGGCGGCGCGTCCCGTGTTTCCCACAGCCCGTCAGGGTCAGGGTGGCTGGCGTGGATCGCGTTGTAGACCTCTTCCAGCCCCGGATAAGGTGTCAGCATTTCCGGCTGCTCGATCAGCACGTCATCGTCGCTGAACGCAAAGACAGGCATTGTCGGCGGGCCGACGCGGACCTTGTAGGTGCCGCCGATCTCAACGATATCCGCCGAGCATGATTTCAGCAGTTCCGCGATCACATCCGCTGGTGCATCGTCTGCGGTGTGAACCTCGTAACCTGCCCTATAGCGCGGCTCCGTACCGCCCGCGTTCAGGTTCACGCTTTCATCGCACTCGTTCATGGCCGCGAACCAGTTGGCGAGAGGCAGATCCTCTGCCGCCACCTGTCCACCCCAGACCCGACCGCCCGGCAACTCGATCCCGCGCAGGATGTTGTAAACCATGACAATCGGGTTTTCGGTAAACTCCCAGGTCGATTTGTTATCCCAGCGATGCGACCCGCTGCCGCCAACGGTGGTGTCCTTGCGGGGGTCGTAAAGCGGGATGCCCTCGACCTCCAACCGGACGCCGGGAAGGCTGTTGAATATCTCTCTGTTGTACCGGAACGTGATGACCGCGTAGCAGATGCCTTCGCCGGTCATGGTTGCCGCCCACGGGCGCTCCGGGTAACTGGCATAGTTCGCCATCAGATAGGCGTCTGCCGTGGTCTGCGATCCATCGTGCCACGTCAGGTAGACGTGCGGATCGCCGTCAATCAGCCCCTCTAGATCATGATCGCCGCTGCTGGCCTGAAAGTCGGTGACATAATCCCCGGCCACGATCAGCCGCGAGAAATCACACCCAGCCACATCCGACACATCGACCACATAGGTCAGGAACTCGTTTGGCGTGTCGCCGGTGTTCGGGTGCGACATCGGCGGACAGACCATGTTCCCGCTGGTCGCATATTTGCCGAGAATGAACGTCTCGGAGTTGTCGCCGCCGGTTGTCGTACTCTCGGTCTTGATCCCCGCCTGCCGGGGTGCGTCAGGCTTCCCCCGGATCGCCGATGCCAGCGCCGAGATCGCGAAGCCCAGAACAACGCGGGTCGCAAACCCGAGGAACCCGCCAGCCGCCAGCGCCCCACCGATAGCCGAGCCGATGGCCGTGAAGAACGCAACGACCGGCGCGGCGCTGGCTGCGTCGGCAACCAGCAGAAATGCGATCAGGTATCCAAGGAACCTCATACGCGATAGGCCCGCTTCATCTGGTCGCGCGATACAATCGCCATGCCACCGACATGCAGGACATAGATCATTTCGCCCTGCACGATGCCCAATGCCGTGCCTGCCTCTGTTTCGACCACGGCCAGGTCACCGACCCGCGCAAATGACGGGGCAACCGGGTCCAGATGCTCCGAAAAGATCGCCTCATGATCGTCGTAGCCGCGTTCCCGCGCCAGCGCCTCACCGGCCTTGATGCTGCGATATTTGCCGCGCCAGCCCCTGCCGAAATCGTGACCGGTCATTTCCCTGATCGCACCCGCCACGAACAGTGCGCAGTCGTGCTTGCCGGGGCGAAACGGGACCGACAGATTCGACAGGACATAGGTTCTCAGCCGCTCCCGCCAGTCGGGGCGGCGCTCAAGCGCAATCGTCATTCTCGCTTACCTGCTGTTGAACAGCGGTGACTCTTCTTGCGTCACCTTCTTTCGGGCCTTCGGCTTCGGATCGGCTGGTGCATCGAGCCGCTGTTCGCCCCAATAGACCGGCACGGCCCCCGACACGTCGCCGTAGCGCCGGAAATTATCGCCACCCCACTCCTTGAACGTCTGGTGCGACTTTCGACCTGCCAACTTGCGGGTCAGGATGCGCGTTTCGCTCACCATCCTGATCGTGGCCCATGCCTCTGATGTTTCGGCCCCATCCGGCCAGTCGATCCCCTCGACAAATCCTCGGAAATCTCGGATTGGACTGCCCACCGCCGCGCGGGTTTCCGGGTTCAGGAATACCCGGTGAACCTCGACCGGCGCGAAGCGGGTGTTATACCCCTTCACCATGTCCTCGACGGCTGACGATGGCACCGCGACCGCAGCCTGCAGTGTCCGGACATCCAGCCCCGGTGACGCAATGATCGGCTCGGTTCCCTGAAACGCGCCCCGCCCGATATAGTCACGCGGCGAACCGTCGATTGTTACCGTGCCGTCAATCGCATCGTTCCAGAACCCGATGGTTTCCGTGGCGTTGGTGTCCGGGTCGCGCGCCCAGAAATAAATCAGCTGCCGCACCACCACCTGACCGGTAGCCAGGTAGTTTTCTATCGCTGTCGAAAAGTCCCGCATATCAACTCAACGTTTGCTGAAACCGGAACGAGATGCCTTCGGTAATTCCGGGCCGGTATTCCCCGAAACTGACCTCACCTGGCACAACCAGCGCACGGCAATATGGCCTGTTCATCGTGCAGTTGCCGTTCGGGGTGCCGCGAACGAAGGGCTGCACTTCGACCGCACCGGACGAGCCACCGGACACCGTGGCGTCGCTGGTGAACCGATACAGGCTGCGACCGTTCGGCGTGTCGTCACCGATAGAGATGTAATCCCCCGCCGTGATCTGGAACCCGTTCGGCAGACCGCCAACCGTCAACGAGCTGGCCGAGCTGGCCGTGATGTTCTCGCTGCCCAGATCGGATGCCGTGGGGTCGGATAGCGGACGGCAGCGGAAGGCATCGTAAACATCGAACGTCCTGCCCGGCACCTGCAGGGCGGTCAGAAGTGTGCGCAGCCTTTGCGCCTCGCCCATGTCGTTTGTGAGCAGGCTGATGGAACCAGACCAAAGGGCCTCCCCGATTTCCGCCGTGTTGATCTGCCCGCCACGCGTCCGCGACATGGCGACCGGCACCGGCAGGTCGAACGTCATCCGCGTGATAAACAGCGTATTCATGAACACCGTTCTGGTGAGCGGAAAACTCAGTGCCATCAGGACACCTTTCGCGGGTCGCGGCTGATACGCCGCACCGAATGCGGCAGGCGGTTGCGGTCATAGGACGCGATGCCCTGCTGCATCACCTTCACGGCCACGTTTTGCGACGTATTCTCGATCCGCGCGTTCATATCTTCTGACAGGTTCAGGCTGACCGTGACCTGCCCGCCACCCTGCGCCTGCACCCCAAGCTTGCCATTGGCCGCACGGGTCAGCGGCATGATTGCCTCCGGCCCCGCTTCGCCCATCAACCCGGTGCCGCCGCGCATCGGAAACAGCGTCGGACTGTTCACAACGCCGCCATTAGCGAACGGTGTCACGCGGCCATTCTGGATCACGTTGCCGTTTGCGCTCGGAAAGAAGCTACCGAGCCAATTTCCGACAGGCGTAAAGGCCGCGTTCAGCGTCATTCGCGCCAAGGCATCCAGCAGGTTTGCCGCAGCATCGCGGGCATTGTCGAAATCCATCACCATCTGCGACAGGGCGTCGGTGATTGTCCTGCCCATCTGTTCGCCGAGCTTGCCGGTTTCGTTGAGCTTTTCGCCCAACTTCTGGACCGCCCGCATATGCGTGTCCTCGGTGATAAACCCCGCCTCGCGAAGCTGGTTCAGGTTTTCCAGTTCTGCGGCATACTTTTCCGCCGCCGTGCGGGTTTCCTCGAATATCCGCGCCGCCTCGCGGGTGCGCGGGTCGATCTTGGAGCCGCCGCCACCGCCACCGCGACGTGATCTTGATGCCTTTTCTGGCGGCGCGACATAACCAAATCGCATCTGAGTTCGCTCAACCGCCGTTGGCCCGCGCCCGCGACCGGAATAGACATTCCCGTTCTGATCTGGCTCACCAACCGAATAGCCAGCAGCAAGCGCATTCTGCCGGTTCAGCGCATCAAGCAGATTGTCCGCCAGTCGCGCCGCCTCATCTGCACCGGCGCTAAGGTTGCTGGCATAATCTATCTTCGACAGCTCAAGCCCCTGAATGGCGGCATCGAGAAGCTGCTTGTAAAGCTCCTCACCTTCATCGCTGGCGTCCGAAAGGTTGTTTGACGCGCCGTAGATATAATCTGCCAGATCAAGCATCGCCTGCGCCTGATCCCTTGGCCCCTGCTCTTGGCCAATCGCAGCAAATTGGGCAACAATCTCACGCGCTGCATCCTCTGAAACACTGAACGCATCGCCAATCTCATCAATGTTGCCGCGAACACTTCCAAGCCGGGACAGCGCGTCCTCGAGCTCCTTGATCTCGCGGACAGCCCCCGCCAGCTGCGTATCCGTCATTTCGGACGGACGGTTCAAACTGTCGATCTTGCCCTGAATACGGGCTATCGTTTCCTCGACCTCTCGAATTTCCTGCGGATCGAACCCGAACACACCGGCAACGCCCAGTTCATCCGCAATGCCACGCGCCACACTGTCCAGCGCCTCTTGCGCGCGAATAGACGCGATCTTTCGATTGATCTCGAAAATCGCCTTGGCCTCATCCGCGAGACGCCCATAGTCGGAAACCAGATCGGCGGTGGATATCGAGTTCAACTCCTGCGCCGACTTTACCGCCGCGATACTCTCCCTGAGTTCCTTGAGGCGGTCATTGAAGCTCTCAGCCTCCTTGCCAGCCATGAGAAAGGCTGCCGCAATCGGAAGCCCCAGCGCCGCCACGGTGCCGAGCAACGGCCCCAGTACGCCCAATGTGCCACCAAGCGCACCAAACCCGCCGAGCAACTGGGGCATCTGCTGGCCCATAGCCTTCATCGCGGATGTACCGCCGCCTATCTGAACGGCCATGTCGCCAATCTGGTTCGCGGTATTCTGAATGACAAACCGACCGCGACCGGAAACGTTCGTGATCCGCTGCAATCCGGTAGCCGCCTGGTTGGCATTTGCCGCGATCTTCTCGCCGCCGCGCTGCCACGCCCGCTCCGATCCAACAGCCGCTTTCTCCGCAGCCTTGCGCCCGGCCTCCATTTGCCGTTCGAACTTGCGAAGGCTCGCCTCCATGCGAACCAGAAGGGTATCTTCAACGGTCTGGGCCATTACTGCGTGACCTCCGGTTCGTAGCGGTTCAGAATATCAATGAACTCTTTTTCGCTGATGTGTTCGGCTTGTCGCTTGGACCCGGCGTTGAACCCGCGAACCATGTTCACGAAGTCGGGGTATCGCATTTCACGAAGTTCGAGCGGCGACATGTTGAATTCGCGGCAAATCTGGCTGACCTCGGAAAACCTGATCTTCTCAGGTTCGGCTGAATCGCCGCCCTCGCCATCCTCGATCCCAACCATGAGCGATGCCAGAATTGCACCGGCAAGGCTGGCGTTTTCTGCGTATGGCCGGGTGTCGAAATGCGTTTCCAGAAGGCGCTTGGCGTCAATCTTTGACGCCCCGCCGCCGATCAGGGACAGGCGGATCGTGTGATAGATATCCGCAGCGCGATAGCTGCCACCGGCAACCCGCATGAAGATCCGACCGATAGCCTCGCCGGTCGCCTCTTCGAGATCGAGAACCAGACCGAAGTTGAGCCGGAAGAGGCGCTCTTTCCCGGCCCATTCTTCAATGATTTCTGCCATCAGCTGGCGTCAGTCCAGGTGCGCTGACCGGCCCCGGTGATGGTCGCCGTAAACGTTACCTTGCCCGAGGTTTCCTTGCCGATTTCGAGCTGCTGCAGATAGGCGGGCAGGATCCAGAATCCGCCGTTGTTCGCGGCGCTTTCATCAAGGAAAACCTTGATGTTCTTTTCGGTCGCGTCGTCCGCCCATTCGCGCCATGTCGGCCACGCTTCGGTGGTAACCATGCCGCTGATTGTTGCGCTGGTATCCTGCGTCTCAAGGTGCCGGATGATTGCAGCCGGAACATCCAGCGGGCTCGAACAGTCCAGCGCCGAATTTTCGCCCAGATTGTTGGTCAGGGTGACGCCAAAGCTGTTTGCTCCGCAGGTGAACGCAAAAGTTTCAGGCGATGCGCCGTCGCCAAGTTGAATGACCAGCCGTGTGGTCTGATTGCCCGTCGCCATGCCTAAGCTCCTTGTTCAGACGGTTTATCGACCGCTTCGGCTACGCCTCTGGCGATCAGTTGTTTTGCGGTTCCGCGCGGAATATTCACCGTGCTTCCCGCCGGGAAATGTTGTGAAATTGCCGACGACACGCGATGATGCGCGTCAGCCAATATTTTGACCCACATAAGGAGACCCCATGCGATTGATTTTTTCTCTATGTCTGGCCGCAACAACCGCAACGGCTGCAAATGCAGACGCCTTACGGGTGCGGAGTCCAAGCCATGACGATTTCGAGCGGGTTTGCGAAAGATTGAAAGACATCAATCAAGGACTGATCAGCGCCACCATCGCGACAGAAGAAGTCCGTGAAATCCTGCTTGATGAGGTAGATCAGGGTCACAACAGCGCCGATATGAACGAAGCCATTAAGAAGATCGGGTCGATTATTGTCGGCTTAGAAATCTACAGCACAGACCCTGACCTAATTAATGTTGTTTATCGCTGCCGCTAGCTCTCCTTGATCGCCTTGCTGATCGCCCGCGATATCCGCCCCTTCACACGCCGTGACCGCGCCCGCCAGACCGGATAGAAGAACGGATTTGCTGGCATGTTGACCGTTCCGAACTCGTGAAACCTCGCATAGAACGCATCGCCACCGCCTGCATAGATCGTGATCCGCATGGTGCCGTATTCCCGGCCACCGACCTTTCCGATAACCAATGTTCCGGCGGGTGCGTCACCCCACGTCCAGCCGATAGATTCCGCGACCTCGCCAGTGCGGTATGGCGCGCGGGACCACATTTCCTCGACGATATCGTTCGCCGCTTCCTCCATCGCATAGCGGACGTTGATCTTCACGTTCTTCGGTATCGCCTTCCAACGCCGGTTGAACTTATCCAGCCCCTGAACCATCAAGCTTGCTCAACATCCGCCTGAACGGTGATGACGCCATGCGCGGTCACGCCGTCGGCATCCATGAACAGCCGCATTCCATCGACGCGGATCAGAACCAGCGCGTTGACCGTCAGGGACAGGTTGGCGAAATGCAGTGCGTCCCGCACAGCGTCCATGATCTCCTTGCAGGGACGCATCCGCCCCTGATCGCGGGACCACACGTCCAGTTGCACCGTTTCCGTCCGCGCGTTGACGCACTCCATGTCATCCGGGCTGCTGTCACTCGGGCCGAACGTCACACACGGATAAGTCCGGTCGCTCGGCGGACCGTCATAAATGCGATCACCTATCAGCGCGCCGACACCCGCATCTGCAACAAGGGCATCGTAAATCGCCTTCTGCAACTCCGCCGACACGCTCATACGGCGACCCCGCCCTCAACAGTGATTTCCAGATCATGGCGATCATCCGT
>CAYGMB010000005.1:0-12135 GCA_964350765.1 uncultured Flavobacteriaceae bacterium | reverse complement strand
CTCATACGGCGACCCCGCCCTCAACAGTGATTTCCAGATCATGGCGATCATCCGTCATAACCGGGTCCGTCCTGACCTGATATTCCTTGCCGCTATTCACGTCGCGCATCCGCCAATCTGATGTGATCGCCCGAGCCGCCGCAAAGTTCGGGATCGTGACCACGATAGGCTGTTTTCCCGCCAGCCGTGCGGCTTGAACCGTTTCGCCGCCACGCAGGAAACGAAAGGCCGCGAATGCCTCTACCGCGTTGTCCGTGTCCCAGCCCACCTCAACACCACCGTATCCATCCGGGTCAGCCTTCGGCGCATCGAAGGCAACGCGGTAGTATCGGTCAGATGATCTCATGTTTGCCTCCTAAACCTCCCACGGCCTTGGCTTCCCGTGAAAGCAGATCACCCGCGCACCCCTCGGAACGCATTCCTTACAATGCTTCTTCCAACTCACCACAGCACCCGGAAGAATATCCTGCCAATGCGCCCGGCCTTCCGTCAGCGGCTCAATGAAACCCTGATCCCCGAACCAACGCTGTGTCTTGCAGCGCGTCATGTGCCAGGCCGGTTCCTCTCGGAACTTCCTGTAGATATGTGACGCATCACCGCGCCAAGCCATCAGGCCCGACCCCATTTCCCGCAAGTGCGGGTTGAAATCACGAAGGGCGATGAACTCGTGCCGCCCCACCGCGTCCAACAGCGGAGCCAGATCGCCGAGAACGGTTGTATCAAGATCCATGTAGAGCCACGGCCCCGGAAGCCGGAACATCTCGATTTTTGACCACCAGCCGGGCCAGTTGTGTTTCAGTTCGATCCGGCCCGGAACCACCATGTCCGACAGGCAGCGGAACTCCGCGTCAGAGTGTGCCGCGCATTGATCGCGCAGCCTTTCAACATGCTCTGGTCTGTACTCCCCGCAACTGCGGAGAACCGTCAGGATTTGCCGTGCCACAGGCTGGGGTCCACCCAATCGCGGGCTTTCGCCTCGTCAAACTCAATCCCAAGCGCATCGAACGCGGGAATGATTTCAGAGAAATCGCCGCTGATAAAATTCGGTGTCCACACCTTGAAACACGGGATCGAGACGCTGGCCCGGATGCTGTCCATCATAGCACGGGACCGCTTTACAACCTGTGGCAAGTTCTTGAACTTCGCATCCCTGCGACTGGCCTGTATGCTGGCCTCGTCGCGATAGCATTGAACGATCACCGACACGTCAGGCACGTTGAACCAGTACTTCCCCCAGCGTTCAGCGCCGCATTTCGCGCCCCACACGCCCCCAGAATAGCCCTCGCGTCGCCTTTGCGCCTCCCACCATGCCGGGAAGTCTCCGACGCGCTCCTGCCCCTTGTAGACGCGCTTGAGCGCCTTGTTTTCCCAAAATCCCTTTGCGTTGATCCGCGTTGGCCCGGCGCAATCGCCGAACCAGACCCCATGAACACCGAAAAGACCAGTTGTCATGCTCGTGCCAGAGCGTGAGCCACCCATCACGATCAGGCCCGTCATATCACGTCCTCGAACTTCACCTTAGGATACCTGGTCAGGGCCGAAATCGGCGAGCAATTCAGAACCTCGATGCCCATCTTGGCGATTTCCTTTGCGGCTGCATCTATCGCCGTGGCCCATCTCTTTGCATTCGGTCGTGTCGGGTTATTCAGCCCTACCGGATGCCGCCCGTGCCAATGTACGCCCTTGTCGATGCGCATATCGTAGCCAACCAGCAGAATTCGCCTGACGCCGAACTGAACCCCAAGGTTCAGACAGTGAAACCCGCTATTGCCGCCCCAACCGACAGTCCCTTTCGGCCCACGGTAAAGCCGATCATCCGGCTTCCTGCACACCACATATCCAAGCCCCCAGCGCTCGCAGGCGGACTTTTCAATGCACAGCTTCAGGCCATTGAAATCTGGACACCCTTCATAGTGGTTCCACCATTTCGCATCGCAGCCGAACAGCATATCGGCCCAAGGAACCATCCGCCACGAACTGTTGATCGCGATGACCTTTGCCTTGCCCTTGGCTCGATCAATGGGAACATCCTTTGCCGATGGGCCGGACGCCACGATAACGAGCGTCTCTCCTTCCCATTCGGGCCACCATTCAGGATCACGCAAGAGGTGGGTCCGCCAACCTGTAGAGCATCGCCTCCGCAATGAACGGCAGCCCACCGGGGCGAGCCTTCATCTCATCGTCACCACGATCAAGCCACGCAACGCATTCCAGCGTGGCACGCTCGATCTGCGGCAGAACTTCCGCTCCACTTACCAGATCGCCGCCGCTATCCAGATCCAGCAGGCTATCCGCGCGCGACCCGAGGTAATCGACCACCATCGCGGAGGCCGCATAGATCATATCCTGCAACTCCGTGTCTGCATCTGTGTGCAGATAACGCAGCCGAGCCTTTACCTGTGAGAGTGTGACCAGCGCCAGCATCAGCCCACCTTGACCGGGCCCTGCTCGACAGGCCCTTTCATTTCGCCATCCTTACCGTTGCGACCCTTCTTGACGGATAGCCGCCAACCGTCGCCCGTACCGGGCCGCTCGTCCGTCTCCTTCTGCGCGATCCACATGGAGCCGCCATAACTGACCACATCGCCCGCCACGTATCCCTTGCCATCGGTGAACACACCGCGATCAAGCATCACAGGCAGGGAGAAACTGCGCTCGACGATCTTGGCCCCGCGCTGGAAGCGGAAGGTGAATTCCCTCTCACCATCATGAACGATGTCCATGTCATCGAACCCGATGCCCGGCTCGCCATCATTGCCGACAACAGGGCCAAGCCCCCGTGTCTCGCCATTGGTCAGGGTCACGGTCAATTCGCCGTTGCGATCAATGAAGGCACCCGCCAGACCAACGCCATCAGCTCCCTTTTCAGCAGGCGGCAGCGCGGCAACCAGCTCCGCAAGATGCGCCTTCAGTTCCGGCAGAACATCGTCAACGGAAACGCTCTCCCCGTCCTGCGGTGCCGGTATCTTGGCAACTTCCTCCGCGATCATGGCCGGGAAATCCGGCAGATCATCCTTGCGAACCACGCCATCGAGCCGTGCGGTAATATCCTTACTGACCTCCTGAATGGCGGCATCGACCAAGGCGGGTATGTCTGGAGGCGTCGGCGATTCCGGCATGTCGGAAACGGCCTTCTCAATTTCGTTCAGCCGGGGAGAAATCGTTTCCATCACCAGATCAGCGACCTCTGACGCGCCAACTGCCTTGGGCTTCTCTGCCAGCGCCTTTTCTAGATCGGCTATCCGAACCAGAAGCGGCGCGGTATGCGATTTCACGATATCGGCCAGCTCTGCGCCGAATGCCTGAGCATCAATCATGCCGCCTCCAATGATTTCCGCAGGGTCAGCAGCGTTTCGGCCACGAATGCCCGTTCTTCGGCTTCTGTATCAGGCTCAGCAGGCGCAGGCGGCTCCGGTTTGTCCCACAGGCCCTCTTGCGCATCACGCTTGGCGAGTGCTTCCAGGCTATAGTTCTGTTCCTGCATGTATGGGCTGTCACCGCCCGCCTTCGGCCCGAGATTACGAGATTTCCGCGCTTCGTTCGGGGCCATGATCCCGGCTCCGACATACTCTTTCAGCACTTGCGCCTGCGTCAGTGAATCCATGCGCCAAAGGTTTTCGATATCAAACCTGGTGGACAGGCCAGCCGAAAGGCCCAGACCCTCGTCAAGGCAACTCTCCGCATCCTCGATAAGCCCCTGCAACGCCTGCGCGTAGTATTCAAGGTTCAGACCCTGCGTGTTACCGGCTGTCGGCATCGCACCAAGGCCCACTTTGTAGAGCGGGATATGGTAGGTCGTTGCGATGGTTTCGGCGCTCATCTTCAGCTGCTCGACAAGCTGCGCATCTTCCGCCGTGATCGTGAGCGGATGAAACTGCAGGCCATCACCGACAACCGCGATCCGGCCTGCATTCTCACCGGAATAGTTCGTCTCGAATGCCTCTTTCAGCCGCGCGGCAGTTTCGTCGCCGATCTTTCCGGGTGCCACCAGAAGCCCGCCGGGACGCGACTGATTGGCAAAGAACTTCGTCGAATTGTCCTGTATGCTGAGGCTCTGCATGGCTGTCACGCCATGGGCGAAAATCGGGGAAAGCCCGACCAACGGGTGAAACAGCGTATTCCAACGGTCGTGGATGACCTCACGGGCCGGAACGGTGATTTCGTTTTGAACCTGCGCAATGTTATCCACCGACAGCCGATAGTAGACTTCGCCACTATCAGACACCAAAGGCATCACGCGCGACGGGTCCAGCACATAGAGCGCGACCACAACGCCGCGATTATCACGTTGCTTCAGGGCATATGTGTTCCCACGCGACAGCTTCGACAGCATCCAGTTTTCCCAGAACTGGTTCCGGGTCTGAAACTTGTTCGGCTTGCGCAGGACAGGGGAGTACGCCGGGCGGCTTACCTCACCGGAAATTCCATGCTCGCCCAACTCCATCAGCATGACCCGCAACTTCGCAATGTCGCGGGCGATCAGCGTCTGGCATGTGAAAACGAACGGATTTGCCAGCACGCTGTCACGGTTAACAACAACGTTCGACTGCCACGCTCCGTTATAGCTTTCGAAGATCGGCATCCAGCCGCCACGCCCGCCGGATACGGGCGAAACTGCCTTGTCGCGCTTGAGGAAGGACAGAAGCCCCATCAGGCGGCGACCACCGACACCTTGTCGCCGGGTTCAACCCCGAACCAATGCGGGGTGTTCGCCGGGAACCGCATTGCGGCACTCGTCGCTGTCGGGTTCGCTCCAACAGCGTAATGAAAATCCGCGTCGGCAATCATCATGATATAGCGCGTATTGTCAGCAAAAGCCGCCGATTGCGCCGCAGCGCTGAATGTAACCGGCGACTGGTCAGTACCCGGCTCATGCACAATGGGCGCGGGGGTCGTGCTTCCGTATCCATTGTCGATTTCCGCTTTCGCAACCTTGGAAAACTCGCGGACCCAAAGGGTAGCCATCAGTCAGCCTCCTTTTTTGCGTCGATCTTCGCCCGCAGGGTGTCTGCATCCCAGCCCATGAACGGCTTTTTACCGAACACGTCCTGATACTCGGCGCGCAGATCCGCCAGATCGCCCTTCGGAGCCTTGGTTGCATAGCCAAGACGCTCGACAATCTTTGCGTAGCGCGGATCTCGCGCGCGCAGGGCGCGGTCGATATAGTTTCTCTGCATCCTGAAGCCCCTTCAGAAAATAGGCGGGCCATTACGGCCCGCCGTTGTCTTGATCACGAGGACGGAGTGCCCCACGCGACCTCATCCAGCAGGGCGACCGCGGATGCGCGGCGCTTCGACCAGTTCAGGATGCGCTCAGCGCGGAACGCAACGCTGTTCGTCTGGAACATCGAGACCATCGACGTTGCCGTGGGGGTCACAGTGTCGTTGGTCGGGTTGTCCAGCATCTGCAGCGATGCCTCGCGGGACATGTCAACGTTCACGCCGCCTTCGTCACCGAAGTAAATGTCGCTCGCGTTGACAAGCGCCACATATCCGCCGGCCGATACCGCCGAGAAGTATTCGGAAGCGATCACCGGGAAGCCCTCGAAAGTGCCACCGGCCATCGAAATGTCACCGAATTCCTTCTGCCCCAGAGGGTTGCGCATCAGCGACAGCGCAAGCGCCGTGCTGGACGACATTACCCAGACCGCCGAACCCGGAGGGTTGTTGGCGGCGATAAAGGTCGCAACCATCGCCCGCACGTCCTCGCGGATCGCGTCAGCATCGTTACCGCTGGACGTGATCGCTGAAACGCCGTTGGTGACGGACGCTGGCGAAACGCCAGCCGATGCTGCAACAGCCGGGTCGATGAAGGTCTGGTCAACCTTTTCGACCACCGCCGCCGCCAGACTGTCACGCAGGATGCTGTCGGCTGCCGGGTTCGACTTCCGCAGCATTTCCTCGGTAACGACAGAGATCGTTGCAACTTTCAGTTCGTCCAGAGTGGTGCGGCTGAAATCGAACGAGGTCAGCGGCTTCGGCTTGCCCTCACCGACCCAGTAGGCGGAACCGCCACCGGTCTGGCCGATCAGGGGCACACGAAACGGAACCGTCCGCAGCGCGGGGATACCGTTCATGCCGAACTTACCGACAATGGTCATGGGACGCAGGTACTCGACGAAATCCGCGTATACGGATGTTTCATCGCCCACCAGGTCCTCGGCCCAGTTGCCGGAAATGTCCGCACCAGCAACCACGTTCGCCTTGGTCAGAACGCCAACAACCGGCGATTCCTCGCCATACAGGCGCTTTGCAACGTCCCTGGCCGGCTCATGATCGAGATAGGAAATCGCCTTTGCCCGCGCCAGACGCGCGAACTCGATCCCGCCTTTCAGCGGTGCCGCCTTGACCTTCACCGGGACGCGCAGGTCGCGAGAATTGCTGCCATCTTCCGACTTCTGGCCGTTGACGGGCTTTGCCCCTGCGGCCTTGGTCTTTTCAAGGTCGCGCAGGTCGGACAGCTCGCCGTCGATCTCTGCAACTTCGGACTTGAGGGTCTGGAATTCCTCCTTTTCCTCTGCCGTCTTGGATTCGCCGCGCTCGACCGCTGCGTTCTGGATCTCGTCCATACGCGCGACAGACGCAGCACGTTTCGCCTCGAAAGCGGCGATCTGCTCTGCGATAGTTTTCATTTTCTTGCCCTCCTTAGGCGTCAATGAAACTGGTTTCGTTGATTTCCCCGTGACGCCGGGAGTGGTTGCGCCATTGGCGCCGTCCGCAGCCTTGCCGGTGCCTGTCGCGGCGGGCTTGTCTGCGTATTCCTTCACCGTGGCGATAGACGCCTCGGAATTTGCCGGGATTGTGACTGCGCTCAATTCCAGCCACTCCCATTTGAGGAAGCGAACACCCCAAGAGCCTTCGATATCCTCGATTTCCAGTCCGCGAAAACCAATCGAAAGCCCGCGCACAAGGCCGGACTTGATCAGCTTCCAATAGCGGTCGATTTCATCGGTCACGCCAAGCGCGACCTTGGCAACGACTTCGATGCCCTTGTTCGTGACTTTGGCCTCTGTGACCTCGCCAATCGGGTCATTGTGATTGTGCTGCCAGAGAAGTGGGACCGGCAGCTTGAATACCGCGCCCTTCGGCATAACGATATCATCCATTCGGTCTGGGGACGGAGTGCTTGCGATCCCGGTCAGAGTGCCGGAATCCTCGTCCAGCCCCTTGATCTCAAGGGTTGAAAAGGCGCGATACATAGCGGCCTCCTAGATTGTCAGGAATTGATATTCCGGCTTTTCTTCTTCGCCCTGAATGAACCAACCCAGAGCCATAATCAGGGCTACCGCCCCGTCGATCTTGTTCCCCGGCAATTCCTTGCGCGGGTAAACATTGTCCTTGGCATCGTAGTGACCAACCACGTTGCCGATCATCCAGTTCATGACCGCGTTTCCGGGGTGGTGTATCCGACCCTCTCGCATCAGCGCATCGAGCGTCTTTGTCGCTTCGCTCAGGTTGCCGACTGTCTGCCGCATTTCATCCGCCGGGAAGTTGTCCCGCTGCAGGTTGGAAATCATGTGCTGCGCCTGCCACGGGTCAGCCACAACCGCCAGGATGTTCCGTCCCGGCACCTCTAGCCGGATTTCATCCTCGATCACCTGAAAGTCGATTGTCTCGCCTGCTGTCGCGGTCAAATCGCCCTGCATTTCCCATCCCCGATACATCGGGTGCCGGTCTTCCTCTATCGCCGCCTGTGGCAAGTAGAAGGTCGGGAAAACGTAGAAATGGGCCTTTCCATCTTCGGTACGCCGGTAGACATTCAGTTTCGCGGCAACATCGATCTTGCTGGCAAGATCCAGCGCGATCACGCTGTCATCCTGCATGAAATCGGCCTCATCGAGCGCCTTGTCCTCGCATCGCCGCCAATGCTCGGTATCGAATAGAGCCTCGTTCGCATCCACCCACACGTTGAGGTGCTTGGTCAGATAGTTCGCCCGCGCCGTTGCAACCTGCTGCGCCTTGCTAGCCGTCTGCAAGACAACCGAAGGATCTACCGAAACACCCCAGTTTGGATTCGCCTTCCTTAGTGTTTCCTCCGAATAAGGATCGTCGCCTTCGTCTATCGTGTAGACAATGCCGAAAGTGGCCTCTGCCGCCGCGTCCCGCGCAGTCCCGTCTAGAACCTTCAGCACATAGCCACGAACTTCGTAGCATATGCCGTGTTTATTGCCGCCAGCCGTGGTTATCATCCACAGGAGCGACTGAGGCCGCTTGCCGATCCCCGTTTCCAGCACATCGTAAACATCGCGCATCTTGTGCGCGTGAAGTTCATCAACCACCGCAAGGTGGATATTCAGGCCATCAAGTGTATGCCCGTCCGCCGAGAGCGCCTTGAAACTGGATGAGGTCTTTAGCTGCGTGATCGCCTGAGCTGAAACCTCAACGCCAAACCGTTTTCGAAACGCAGGCATTTTTCGGGCCATCGCCTGAGCGTCTCTGAACACGATACGCGCCTGATCCCGCGTCGTCGCTGCGCTATAGACCTCCGCACCAGCCTCGCCATCTAGCGCCAGCATGTAAAGCCCGATGGGCGATGACAGCGCCGACTTACCGTTACCCCTCGGAACCTCGATATAGACCCGCCGGAAGCGCCGATTTCCCTCGTCATCGACCCAACCAAAAACCGTTGTCAGGACGAACGCCTGCCACGGTTCCAGCCTGATCAGCTCGCCGCGCGAAGCCAGAGGGCCTTTTATGTGTGGTGAGAGTTCTACGAACGCGCAAACGCGCGAGGCTTTTTCCTCATTGAACTGATAGCCCGAAGGCGGCGATTCCAGATCATCAAGTTGGCGCTGGCAAGCCTGTTGAACATAGCGACACGCCGGAATTGCGCCACTTACAACATCCTCTGCATATCGGCGCGCAACCTCAACGTAGTTCACTGAACCCCGAACTTGGCGAACGGATCATCTTCGTCATCGTCCTTCGGCTGAAACACCTTGCTTCGGTCTGTCGGGCTGGCACCCAGCTTGCCAATGGCCGTATTCATCGCCGCAAGCATGGACGCCGGAATGGGATCGCCAGCCATGGCAATCTCCCGTATCTGGCCCCGGCAGAGCGCCGCGTTTTCCAGCGCACCCCGATCTTCCCACTGCAGCCAACCCAACTCCGAGACGAAATCCTGCCACGCCCCCTTGCACTCTTTCGACATGTACGCGGGCGGCTTACCTACAGGCTTGCCGCTCTGCTTCGGCTCCGAACGATTGCGGAAGCGATCAGGATGCTTCCTGTCTGCTCCGGTCAGCTTCGCCTTTGCCTCCGGTGTTCGCGGTCTTGGCATACATTCATCTTTCGCAATGTCTAAATTGGGGATGCGTAAAGAAGCCTGGGGCGTCGGTGTGGGCGGGTTGCCGCCTTTCAGATGCGACCACCCCCCCCCGGCAGCGAACAACCCTTCGCCTGATTGCACCTCCTGCAAAGACATTGAAGGTTTGAGGCTTCATGGCTACCACCAGCGGCGACCGGATAAATATGGTCCACCTCTGGTGCCGCATCATCATAGGTTCCCCTTAGAGACCTCGGTGTATCGACGCCGCAATGGGCGCACCTCCATCCACCAGCATCAAGAACATCTAAAGGATTGATTCTCTCTGTCTTAACCCCACGTATGCGCGCCTTGTATTCAGCCCGCGCAGTACGCTTGCTGGCCTTGCGGGAGCAGACGAAGGAACAATACTTCTTTCTCTTCTCCGGCTTGGAAAGAAAAAGAGAACCGCACTCAGGGCATGACAGCCGTTCCCTTGGATGTCCGTTATAAATACCCGCCTTAGTTTTTGGCCTTCTGGTCTCTTTACACTTCGGGGAGCAATACAAGGCGCGTGGGTTGCGCGCCGTAAATTCCGCATTACACGCCACACACGTACCGCTCCAAGTTCTTATCGAGTATGACAATTCACATTTCCCCTACCGGTATCCATCCAGCCCCACAGGTCGATACGCCAACTTCGCCCGCTCTATCGCGTCAGCATCCGGCCTGTGTCTGGCCTCTATGCTACGGCACGGCCCATCGTGGCAGGAGCGGCAGACAGAGCGCAGGTTGCTCAGGTTGAACTGCCGCGCCTCATCAAGATCATGCGGCCTTGTGTGGTCTACTGTCGCACTGTCTGGCCTGCCTCTGCCCTGCGATAGAGCTACCCCGCACATTCGGCATGTCCATAGGTCTCGCTCAAGCGCGTCCAGTCGCAGGCGCTTCCACGCTGCGGTGTCGTGAAGCTTTCCCATTAGCTGATCGCAACCCGGTCCAACCACTCACCCGCCCGCACGGCGACCTGGATGTAATCGTCGAACTCTCGCGCGGTGTCCGCCATCATGAACGAGTGCCAGACAATCTCAGGCGACAGGTTGTTGGCCATGGCCTCGCAGAACCCTGCAATCATGTAGTCCTCGTCGGTCAGGTTCATCGCGACCCCCGGTTGGACCACACCCCCACATTCACGACATGCCGAGGTTGCCCCGCCGTGTTCACGCTCTCGCGCATGTGGGTGCTGTAGGGCTGTGGCCTGGCCCTTGTTGGAGATGGGGCAATTGAGTGTCCCGCCGGGGTGCGCATCGCTGAGAGGCGTGGCGGGACTGGCCGGTGATCAAATCCGGCGAGTGTGTTGAGCGCGGGCGACCGGGTTATTCCCAATCCACTAGAGCAGCGGAATGCCCGCCGACTTACGAGCCGCGCTCGTGGGGTGTGCCGGTTGTTACGGCGCACCGCAAAAGAGCGGCTGGATAGGTTAGGGCAAGCGTCGAGTCACCAATCCAAACCTGCCGCCTTGAGGTAGCGGTATACGGGAGCGACCCGACCAAGCTCGACGTCCTATCTCGGACCCTGACCCCGTCTGACGGTGAGGGTGGCTTGCGCCCGCGACCTCACGCGCCCTTGATATGGTTGCGCGGGGCGGATTCGAACCGCCGACCTCCGGGTTATGAGCCCGACGAGCTACCAGACTGCTCCACCGCGACAACACTTGAATCAAAAAGCGCCGATCTCCCCGACCGGCGCACGTTCAAACTGATTATGTGCGAGTTTATGGGCATATCCTCAAATGTCAACGCCTATTCCACGAAGCCCGCGAACCTCTCCATCGCAGCGACGAACCGCTTCCCCGCCGCCGTGACCTCGCCAGCATCCACCAGCACGACCCAATCACGGCCTGCGCCCTCGATATACGACCGATCTGCAAGGGACAGCCTGCCTAGGGCGGTGTGATATCTCGCCCAGCTATTGGCCGCGTCCCGGTCCTTCTCGTCCTCGCTGCGAAGGTCTGGCCTGTCGTCGGCCCGCGTCTCCATGCGATCCGGTGTCATCTCGATCTTGGCAACCTTGGCGTCAGGTGAAAGACCGATGCAGCGGAGCATGTACCTGCGATAGGAAGCGATATAAGCCCCGTACAGCGCGGTTAGCTCTTTTGCGGCGTCTGGCTCGCAGGAAAGCGTTAAGGCGCGTCCTGCGGCGTCTGTGAGCGCCTGAGAGCGCATATCGTCTATCTTGTCGCTGCCCATCTGTCGCGCGCGCGCTTCTAGCGCGACCTGTTGCGGGTGTGGGTCCGGGTCTTGCTGTCGCACTCGATCCGCGAAGCATCCGTTCTTGTCGCGCTTCGGCGTCTCGGCCAGTTCCAGTCCCGCCAGCGCCTTTGGCTTCTTCGCCCGGCTCCTATGCCTCTTGTCGCCCTTGCCCATGCCTGCCCCCTGCTCGGTGGTTATTGGTTGTCAGTCAGTCGCATCTGCCATCCTCGATCCCGAGTATCTCAGGATGGCTGAACGCGGCTTCGACCACATGTCGGATCGCAGCCTCTACGGCGCGGTCGAGCGCCAAGAGATCATCGTAATCCTCTGGGTCTTTCAGGTGCTCCAGAAGCTCGCTTTTCACCTCGCCCGCCCAGATGGTCATTTGCTCGGGGTGGCAGACGGCATCCGCAAGGCGATCTCGTTTAACTATGTCGGCTGGTTGCATGCTCAATACCTCCCCCTCGCCTGCTGCTCCCTCGCCACGATACGGCGCAGGAAGTCGGCTATGGCGTTGCGCTGGCGCAGATTGCGTGCCTGGGTGATTGGAATTGTCGTCATCAACTTGCCCTCCTTTTCTCCAAAACAGCCACCAGCCGCGCGGCCACGGCCTCGCGCAGATCGTCGCTCACGCGGCGGTGAA
>CAYGMB010000004.1:16075-27400 GCA_964350765.1 uncultured Flavobacteriaceae bacterium | reverse complement strand
TAGAAATTCTAAATGCAAAGCACAGAGATACATTAGACACGTTAAAAGCTGGAAAGCTTACAGACGAAGCTCTTGATGTATTAACTAGCGTTGCTGCAGATCTTTCTTCAAAATATAAAGCATAATTGTCATTCCCGCGAAAGCGGGAATCTCAAATTTTTTTGACAGTAATTAAAATAAGTTCCATAAGAAATTATGGAATGACAAAAAGAGAAGATGGCAAATTTAAAAGAAATACGTAACAGAATTGAAAATGGTATCTGCTGCTAAGCTGAAAAAAGCCCAAGACGCCATAACGGCAATGCGTCCTTATTCTGAAAAACTAACAGAGCTATTACAGAATTTAAGTGCAACCCTTGATGGAGATTCAGGAAGCTCGTATGCGGCGCAACGCCCTGTAAAAAAAGTGTTAGTAGTAGCTATCACTTCTAATCGTGGTTTAGCTGGTGCATTTAACAGTAATATTGTAAAAGCATGTCAAGTTTTACTGAAAGATACGTATTCTGGGAAGCAAGTAGATTTTGTCACGATTGGTAAAAAAGGGAATGATATTCTTAAAAAAGAGAATACAGTTATCCACCACAATACTGAAATTTTTGACGAATTAACTTTTGAAAATAGTGCAAGTATCTCACAAAACTTAATGGATCGTTTTACTGAAGGTGAATACGACAAAGTAGTTTTGGTGTACAACCACTTTAAAAATGCCGCAACACAATTGGTAATGACAGAGCAGTTTTTACCTATTGTTCCGGCTGAGGCAACAGAAGCTACCTCTTCGGCAGACTACATCTTTGAACCATCAAAACTTGAGATTGTTGAAGGGTTAATACCTAAGAGTTTAAAAACGCAATTTTTTAAAGCACTTAGAGATAGTGTAGCAAGTGAGCATGGTGCACGTATGACTGCGATGCACAAAGCAACTGATAATGCTACAGAGTTGAGAGATCAATTAAAATTACAATACAATAAAGCCCGTCAAGCTGCAATTACCAATGAAATTTTAGAAATTGTTGGTGGAGCAGAAGCATTGGCAGGTTAGAAAAATAGTTAATATTATATATTTAAAACCTTTCAGTTTTGCTGATAGGTTTTTTTGTGGAATACTATTTGATTATTTAAAAATAATCAACACTAAGAATTATGAAAAAAGAAATACAATTACTTTTCATTTTGTTTTTAATATTTTCTACGTCTGCTTTAGCACAAAACCCCAAAAAGGGGATACAAGCATTTGTTGTAGCTTCGCCTTTCCCAACTGAAACAAACAATCAAAATGATTTTGGTTTATTAGCGATGGCAGGGGCTGAATTTTTTGTGACAAATACATTTTCTTTTAGTGGGAATTTTTTCACTTCTAATAACACCCTATTTAAAAATAACAGCGATCTAACTATACATTCATATGGCTTTCTACCAACTATTCAGTATTACTTTATTGACAAATCAAAATTTAATAGTTTTGGAATGCTAGGATATGGTTTTGGTTTTGAAGATCAAACCATTGGAATTATAGAAAATAATGCATTGTCAGTTTTTGGAGTAGGGATTGGAGGAAATTATTGGTTTACAAACAAAATAGGGTTAAAATTAATAGTACCATATTTTAATGCTAAAAACCTCACTATAAATACTACAGCAGTAGAAGGAGTTGCTTTATTTATTGGGTTTAATTATAAACTTTAGAATAAATTATATATATATTTATGGCAAGACTTTTGGAATAGTCTAATAAAATAAACCTATGAAAAAAATCAAACAAACCCTTGTATTAGCAATAGTAAGCACAATGATGCTTAGCTTTTCAAATTGTGGGAGCACAAAAATGAATAATACTATACAATTAGAAAAAAAACCTAATTTTTCAATAACTGAAGTTTACTCCCAAGACTGGGTAGCAGGTGTAAAAGATGGAGGTTCGGGGACTAATGTACATATAACATTTAGTGGACTATCTGAAGCTATTACCATTAAAAAAGTCTATTACAAAGATTTAGAAGCAGATGCAATCCAAAACCCAAAAACTACAACCTATGTTGCCTATTTTAAAAACAACATGAATCCAAGGAAAGATATAATAATGGATGCAGATCCAAAAAAAGAAGCGAAAAACACACCGCGAGAAAAGCCGCTATTTACGCTTGGAGATAATGAAGCTGTGGTTATGTATCTTGAAAATGAGATAGAAAAATACTTTAAGATTACTCAGATAGAGCGTAAGCCTTTATTAGCATATCCAGCTAATAATAATCCTAATCCATTGGGTGGTGAGGGCGAGAATTAAAATTCCTACTTTTACAGTCTAAATGTGATTTTTGGGCATATTTAAAAAACTATTTCAGCAAACATTTATTTATGGACTCGCTACGGTTCTCCCTAGGGCGTTATCTATAGTTCTTGTGCCTTTATATGTTTCAGTTCTTGGAACATCACAATATGGTGTGTATGCTTCTCTAATGGCTTTTTTAATACTTGGAAACGTTGTACTATCCTATGGGATGGAAACAGCCTTTTTTAGATTTATCACAAAAAAGATAACACAAAAAAAGCAAGTTCAGGCTACCGCTCTTACATCAATCACCTTAACTACAGTTCTCTTTCTAGTTATTACACTCACAGTACGAGGTCCATTATCACTATGGTTAGATTATAAAACCGAATATGTAACCTATGGATTAATAATTCTAGCTTTAGATGCTTTAGTTGTCATCCCATTTGCTTGGTTTCGTGTTAATGAAAAACCGCTGCGATATGCTATTATTAAAATATTTAATGTGGTTGTTAATTTGGGCCTCAACTTATTTTTCTTTTTGCTATTGCCAGATTTAGCTTCTGAAAATCCAAATACTCTTTTTAGTACTATTTATATGGAAGAGAACAAAGTAGCGTATGTTTTTATTGCAAACCTTGTAGCAAGTGCAGTTACACTACTTATTTTATTGCCTTTATATATTAAGATTGGTTTTGGTTTTAAGAGGCAACTATGGAAACAAATGCTTGCATATGCATTACCAGTACTAGTTGCAGGAATTGCTTTTTCTATTAATGAAGCCTTTGATAAGATATTACTTAAGTATCTATTGCCTTCAGATATAGCAGAATCTGAAGTAGGTATATATGCTGCTTGTTATAAACTAGGAGTTTTTATGACATTATTTGCAACTGCTTTTAGACTTGGAATTGAACCATTCTTTTTTAATCATTCTAAAAATGAAAATGCAAAGCAGACCTATGCCACTATCACAAAATACTTTAGTATTCTAGGTAGTTTTATTTTGCTTTTTGTTATTGTATTTCTTGATATATTTAAACGCATATTAATACCTGATGCTACCTATTGGGAAGCCCTTACAATTGTTCCTATTATATTATTAGCAAATTTATGCCTAGGGATATACCATAACCTTTCGGTGTGGTATAAAGTTACAGATAGAACAAAGTTTGGAGCCTATATTTCAATAATTGGTGCGATTGTGACATTGGTACTTAATTTTGTTTTAATCCCATTTATAAGTTATGTTGGCTCAGCCTTTGCAACACTAGCGGCTTATGGAAGTATGATGGTATTATCATATTTTTTGGGACAAAAGCGTTACGCAGTTCCTTACGATGTAAAACGCATTGGTTTATACTTGCTGCTGGCCATTAGTTTTTCAGCAATTTCATTCTATGGATTTGATGGTAATTTACTAGGTTGAACACTTTTATTATTGGTATTTGTGTGTGTATCGTTTTTTTCTGAAAAGAGAGAAATTAAGTCGATTTTAAAAAGATAAATAGAATACCTAAACCTTCTGAAACGAAAAAATGACAGGAATAAAAATCATAAATAAATCTGTACATCCATTACCTAGTTACGAAACTATAGCCTCTGCTGGTATGGATTTAAGGGCTAATGTGGACGAACCATCTACTTTAAAACCACTTGAGCGTACCATTGTAAAAACAGGACTTTTTATTGAGTTGCCAATAGGGTATGAAGCACAAGTGCGTCCTCGAAGTGGACTTGCAGCCAAAAAAGGAATTACCGTCCTCAATGCTCCAGGCACCATAGATGCCGATTACAGAGGAGAAATAGGAGTTATTTTAGTAAACCTGTCTAATGAAGATTTTACAATCCAAAACGGAGAGCGTATTGCACAACTTGTTATTGCAAAACATGAAAGGGCTGTATGGGAAGAAGTAACAACCCTAAGTGACACAGACAGAGGTGCTGGTGGGTTTGGTAGTACAGGGGTTAAATAAATATCAATTAAAAACTAATTTATGAAACGTTTTTTTATTTTGCTATTAATAGGGTTCTTTAGTATTTGTTCTAATGCACAAGATAATATTGAAACCAAAAAAATTACTGAAGATGCATGTGAATGCGCTAGTAAAATAGATATTTCTATTAAACAAGAAAAAAGATATGAACAAGTAAATCAGTGTATAGAAGTAGCTATAACGTCATTCCAATTAAAGTCAAGTTTATTAGGGTTAACTGAAAAAACCAAGGACACTCTTAGTAAAATAGTGGACAAAGAAAAAATGGATACTTTAAATATCCCTCAAGAAGTAGATATTGTTATTAATCCTACCAAAGATTATAAAACTATTGAAGAAAACTTATTACAAAACTGCCCTGCTATGAAGCTTATAATGGGAAATAGTGAAACCGTAAATGAGACATCTCTTTCAAATAAGAAAAAAGCAATGAAATTTTATGATGAGGGACAAGCTTATTTTAGGAAAGGACAATTTGGAAATGCTGTTGTTGAGTTTAATAAAGCAGTTAAAAAAGATAAAAACTTTGCTTTTGCATGGGATATGTTAGGATATAGTTACCGAAAGTTAGAAAACTACAAGAAGGCTGTTGAGTGTTATGATAAATCATTAAAGGTAGACCCAATGGGAAAAATGCCATTAATGAATAAGCCTATTGCATATGAGTTAATGCAAGATATTGACAATGCAATTCTTGGATATCTAGATTTTATTGAAAAATACCCCAAGGATGCCGAAGGTTATTATGGAATAGGAAGAATGTACCATATAAAAGGAAATTACGAAAAAGCATTGGATAATACTATGAATGCATATATACTTTATAATAAAGTAAAGTCACCTTATGCAAGAGATGCAGAAAGGAACTTAGCACTATTTTATAATGAATTAAAAGACCAAAATAATCTAGAGCTATTTAATAAAATGGCTAAGAAATATAATATCGAAATTAACTAAAGAGACCCCTGCGTTTGCAGGGGGGTGTATATGAAGATAATAGTCCCAATGGCAGGTCGTGGTAGTCGCCTTCGCCCACATAGTTTAACAGTTCCAAAACCTTTAATTCCAGTCGCAGGAAAACCTATTGTACATCGTTTAGTGAGCGATATCGCTGGAGTGTTAAACCAAGAAAGAGAAGAAATTGCGTTTATTTTAGGAGATCCAGCTTTTGTTGGAGATGAGGTAGTAACAAGTCTAAGGGAACTAGCAGAAGAACTAGGTGCAAAGGCTAGTATTTACAGACAATTAGACCCGAAAGGAACGGGACACGCTATTATGTGTGCTGAGCCGTCATTATCAGGACCTGCAGTAA
Organism: uncultured Flavobacteriaceae bacterium; assembly: GCA_964350765.1. Taxonomy (GTDB): domain Bacteria; phylum Bacteroidota; class Bacteroidia; order Flavobacteriales; family Flavobacteriaceae; genus CAYGMB01. The sequence continues at coordinate 21,822 of CAYGMB010000004.1, read as the reverse complement.
TTGCGTATGCAGACACTCTTATTCGAGCTAATTTTAATTTAGATAAACAAGCAGATAGCGTGATCTGGACAAAAAAAGTAGAAAACCCTGAAGCATATGGAGTGGTAAATTTAAATGATAAAGATGAAATAATAGAGCTTGTTGAAAAGCCAGAAACCTTTGTGAGTGACCAAGCCGTGATTGGAATTTATTATTTTAAGGACGTAGGTATTTTAAAACAAGAGTTGCAATACGTTCTAGACAACAACATTATCAACGGAGGTGAATATCAAATTAATGATGGTATTAAACGTATGATGGCTAATGGAAAAATTTTTAAAACAGGTACGGTTGATGAATGGATGGATTGTGGAAATAAAGAAGTTACTGTAGAAACAAATAGAAGAATGCTAGGCTTTTTGGATGAGGCAGGAGAAAAATTAATTTCAGAAAAGAGCACTTCTCAAAATAGTACCATTATTCCGCCATGTTTTATTGGTGATGGTGTACAACTAAAAAATAGCACAGTTGGCCCATATGCAAGTATTGGAGAAGGCACAATAATTGAGGATAGTAACGTTAAAAATACTATAATACAGAAGCATACTGTAATTAAAAATGCTAGTTTAGATAACGCAATGATTGGTAATTATGCCCATTTTGATGGAGATTTTACCAATGTAAGTATTGGAGATTACAGTCAATTAAAATAAAAATTCAAAAAGCCTATTTTTTAGGGTAAATGTCACTAAACTTTAGTGTCGAGTAGAGTGATCATCACTATGAAACTAAAAATAAACATCTTATTATTTTTCTTCTTCGGAATTACGATTATTCCTCACCTATTCTATGCTCAGGAGCTAAGTGAAACCCCGACAGATGACCTTGGAAATGTAAGTGACGCTTATCAAGAAAACTTTTTTGAAGCCTTGAAGCAACGTGGTATAGAAAACCATGAGTTAGCTTTAGAAGCACTTAAAAAAGCCGAGAAAGCTGCTAAAAAAGACCCTAAACTAGAAGCACCTGTCTTCTTCGAGATTGGTAAAAATTTAATTTCGGTAAGAAGATATAGAGATGGAGAAGCCTATCTAAGAAGAGTTCTAGACATGGAGGGCCAAAAGCTAGATGTAATGGAAGTGCTTTACGACTTATATTACGAAGAAAAAGATTACAACTCTGCCATTGCATTAGTAAAAGAACTTATCGTTTTTGATGAAGACTACAAAGAGGATTTAGCAAATTTATACTCCAGAACAAGGCAATACGACAAAGCACTTGAGGTACTCGATGAGTTAGACGAGTCTTGGGGAGAAAGTGATTACAGGAACGCCCTTCGTACTCAGATATATAGAACAACTGGGAATAGTACAGGAGAAATTGAAAAATTAGAAGAACGTATTGATGGTAACAAAAAAAACGAAAAAGATTATTTAAACCTTATCTTTTTGTACAGCGAACAAGACAATCCTGAAAAAGCATATGAAACAGCTCAAGAGCTATTAAAGCAATATCCTAATTCGAAATTAGTACATCTTGCACTATATAAATTTTATTTAGATGAAGGAAAAACTCAAGAGGCTTTAAACTCTATGGATATTGTTTTTGAAACGGATGATATTGACCTTACAAGTAAGTATAGAGTGCTAGGAGATTTTATTCAATTTGTAAATAAAAATCCGCAATACGAAGATAAGTTAGAGAATATTGTATCTCAGTTTTCTGAGGAAAATAGTGGGCTTGTTTACGAAAAGCTAGGGGATTATTACATAGAAAAAGAACGAAAAGAAGAAGCCTTAAAATTCTATGAGAAGGGAATTATACTAGATACTGATAACTTTAGTTTATTAAAAAACACGTTATTACTTCAAATAGATTTTAAAAAATTTAATGAAGCTAAAATACTTAGTGCTAAGGGCTTAGAAATATTTCCTGCACAACCTCTACTATATCTTTTAAATGGTGTAGCAAATATTGGACTCCAAAAACCAGATGCTGCAATTGAAAGCCTTGAGCTTGGTGTTGATTTTGTTATTGATAACCCTAAAATGGAAAAAGATTTTTATATTCAATTAAGGGATGCATATCAACAAAAAGGAGACACAAAAAAAGCAGCCAATTTTGATAAAAAAGCAACTGCTATAAACCTCACTAATTAGATGAAATATTGTATAAGTGTATTGTTATTAGCACTATTAATCTCCTGTAAAGGAGCAAAACAAGTGGCTAGCACTACCGCAGATGCTTCTGCTACTGTTAAGAGTGTGATAACGTCTCATAATGCTGCCATACCAGATTTTAACACACTAGCTGGTAGAGTTCAGGTTGTTTATGAAGATGACAACAAACTTCAAAGCATTACAGCGAGTATTCGCATGGAGAAAGATAAAAAGATATGGATTAAAGCTTCTATTTTGGGGATTACCTTAGCAAAGGTACTAATTACACCAGACCGTGTAAGTTATTACGAAACAGTTGGAAACTCCTATTTTGATGGTGATTTTGAGTTGCTGAGTTCTTTTTTAGGAACCGAAATAGATTTTGAAAAAGCACAGGCAATATTACTAGGTCAAACAATTTTTACTATCAATCCCTCAAAGTACTCCTCGGCAGTTGTAACTAATAAATATAGAATACAACCTAAAGTACAGCCTCAAAATTTTATTCATTCACTATTTATAGAACCCACTAATTTTAAAGTGTTTTCAGAGATTATTTCTCAACCAGCAGAGAGTAGAGTTTTGTCCATAAAATACAATGGCTATGACAAAATTGAAGGAAGTTACTACCCTTCGGAAATTATTATTAATGCTACCCAAAATGAAGCAGACACTAAAATAGAACTCAACTATAAAAAAATTGATCTCAATGTTTCTGTAAGTTTTCCGTTTACTATACCAGACGGATATACAAAAATCGATTTATAGTATGAATAGGCTACTAATTTTATGTATTTGCTTTTTTATTTCGGCTTCTCTTTTTTCCCAATCTGAAAAACAAAAAGAACTGGAAGAGAAAAGGCAATCTATTTTAAACGATATAAAGAACATTCAATCTTTTTTATTAAAAACAAGAGGTCAAAAAAAGTCTGTATTAACTGAAGTTGAAGACCTTGAACAACAAATTAAAGCTAGAGAAAACTTAATTAGAGTTACCAATCAACAAGCTAATTTGCTTACCCGTGAAATAAACAATAACCTAACTAAGATAGATAATTTAAGAGATGAGCTTGCAACTTTAAAGGATGACTATGCTGCGATGATAAAAAAATCTTATAAAAGTAAATCGCAACAAAGCAGAGTGATGTTTTTATTTTCTTCTGAAAATTTTTTACAAGCCTACAAGCGTTTGCAATATATGAAACAATATACCAAGCACAGGAAAGCACAAGGCGAAAGTATTAAAGAAAAAACAAACTTATTGCAAGTTTTAAACACAGACTTACTTGCTCAAAAAAAACAGAAAGAAACGCTTATTGATGAAAATAAATTGGCACGTAAACAACTAGAAAAGGAACAAAAAAACCAAGAAGAATTAATTGCATCCCTTAAGAAAGATGAGGGTAATTATGTGAGCCAAATCAATAAAAAGCAAAGAGAAGCAAATGCCTTACGTAAAGAAATTGATGCATTAATTAGAGCTGCTATTGCTGAGGCTAATAAAAATAGTGCTGGAAAAACTACCACCACAGCAGTAAAGACAAAAAGTAGTGCTGTAGCTTTTAATTTAACTCCAGAAGCAAAAGAAATAGCTTCAAACTTTAAAAGTAATCGAGGAAAGCTTATTTGGCCCGTAGAGAAAGGGGTTGTAGTTAACAGACATGGAAAAAGAAGACACCCACAATTTCCAAATGTAACAACCCAAACACATGGAGTAGATATAGCAACAGAACCCAATGCAGATGTTAGAGCAGTATTTAAAGGTGAGGTGTTTAAAATACAACAACTTAAAGGAGCTAATAAAGCTATTTATATAAGACATGGAGACTACATAACCATTTACAATAACTTGTCTTCTGTTAATGTAAAAAATGGAGATAAAGTTTCTGCAAAGCAGAAAATTGGAAAAGCATTTACACATCCTACAACAGGTAAAGCTATAATAAAGTTCTTAGTCTTTAAAAATACTACTGAAATGAACCCAGAAGATTGGGTTTATAAAATGTAGAATTAAAAAAAGGAGCTGATTTTCTCAACTCCTTTTTTAATAAAATACATCTAAACTTTATCTAATTAGTAATTTTTTGGTTGTAATAGTATCTCCTGACTTTATGGTCACAAAATACAACCCACTAGCATAATTACTTGTATTTAATCTTGCTTGATTAGAGCCCTCAAAAGCATCTTCATTAATAGTTAATATAATCTGTCCAAGGCTATTGGTTAAAGTGATAGTAACATCATTTAACAAAGTACTTGTTTTAATGAACACTTCATCTTTTGTAGGGTTAGGGTACATAACAATGTCATTTATAGTAAGATCACTTACCCCAAGAATTCCTGCTTCTACATTTATGTTATCAATAAAGGTAGAATTTCCATACCCATTTACATTTATAAAGCGCAATGTAACAACACCACCTTCAAAATCACTTAGGTCTATTTGTTCATTTCTCCAATTTGATGCTGATGATGGAGTCCATATACTAGTTGTATAACCTCCAATAGTAGACAAATCTAGATTACTTTTTTCGTAAACTGTAGTGTAAGTAGCTCCACAATCTGCAGAAGCTTCCACTCTAAGTCCATCAAATAATGTAGAAGAATATTGAGCTTTTGCTAGATCAAAGCTTGCAGTAACTCCCGAAGCATTAGTCAAATCGAAAACTTCTGTTGTAATTATATCTTCTTGACCTGGTGCATTGTAATTAAAGTTATTAATGTAAGCTGTTGTGGTACTATTTCCATCACTACCTGTAATACCTGCTTGTTCTACCCATGTAGTGCTATTGTCAATATTTATAATAGTCCATCCATTAGGAGGAACTCCATTAACATCAAACGGTTCTGCAAAATTCAATGCAGTAGCTTCAGTAATTGCAAAAAAGTCAAGAATGCTTTGGTCATTATTTGGATTTTGATCACCAGTTAAATCTACACTAACAGTTAAAGTATATTCACCAGAACTACCTATTGAAGCAGGTGTAGAAAAGTTAAACACTTCTTGCTGTCCTGAGTTAAGAGTATTCGTAAAAGTTTCAGTAACTATAGGTTCACTATCAATTTGGTAAGAAACACTAAAATTAGATTGTGGGTCTATCCCAGTATTTTGAATTGTAGCACTTATTGCTACTTCATTAGACCCACTACATACCGTTGCGAAATCAGTAGCAGTATTGTTAATTTGATCTACAGCAATGTCATTTGCTAAAGCACAATTTAAAAGACCTCCAGGATGATTTATAGCAACAGTTCTTCTGCTAGTCCAACCCTCAGTATTATTTTTTGCTACAATAGCAGCCCATTGCGTATCTGTAGCATTTGCAACTGGAGCTGTAATAGTATTTGTTGTAGAGGTTCCTACAATTTCCATATACATTGCTCCTAATAAATATACATCGTACTCTTCTGCACCTGTAACAGCATCCCAAGTAAAAGTAATGTCACTAGGACAAACTTGTGAGTATTCTAAATTATTTACTTGATCTGCAATCGAGAAGTTTTCATCACTTTGATCTTGAAAAGCTCCACTTGTTATTCTAACTAACGCTTCCCCAGTTATTTCTGAAGGCACTAACCAACCATAGTTTGTAGTAGTACTTCCCACAGTTG
>CAYGMB010000004.1:15243-16065 GCA_964350765.1 uncultured Flavobacteriaceae bacterium | reverse complement strand
GAGTATTCTAGAACAAACCCAGCTCCTGTATTATAAGAATCCCAATGAATACTTTCTGTTTCTCCTGGCACAAAACTTTCACCAGCGTTAGGATAAGTAAGAGTTAAGTTGTCTTCTATTATTTCATACAACACAAAGTACTCTTGAGGACCAACAGGCACATTAAAACCAGATATTTCAATATCGTAATCTCCAGCAGCTGGACTGTTAATTACAACTTGCTCCACATTATTTAGGTGGTCTGCCCCATTAGTTGCTGGCAAGTTTAAGGTAGATGGGTTTGGAGTCGGGTCTAATATATATGGCAAATAGTCTGTGCTAGAAGGATCTGTTACTACCATGTCTAGATCATTTACTAATGCAGGATTGGCACCACTCGCAGCCTCTGGGTCTGTCCAATACACCATAAAACGTACTTGAGCCGTTCCTGCAGGTACACTAATAGTATGTGTATTACTAGAACCTTGAGTAATATCGTCTGATAAATGTCTTTGATCTTCGATTAATTTTCCCGCTCTTAAACCATTTACAATTCCCCAACCAAATCTGTAATCTGGTCCTACATTTCCTGCATCATTAGCCGTGTTTAATAACGCTGCTTTAATTAATCCAGAAGATGGGAATGCGCCACTATTAATATTTCCATAAGCTTCGTACAATTGTGCTGCAATTCCTGCAATTCCTGGAGCAGCACCAGAAGTACCTCCAAATGGGCTATATCCATTATTAGGGTCTGTAGAAATATGGTTGGCGCCATTTGCTGCAATGTCTGGTTTTATTCTTCCGTCAAAAGTTGGACCTCGTGAGCTAAAACCTGCAATT
>CAYGMB010000004.1:3686-15233 GCA_964350765.1 uncultured Flavobacteriaceae bacterium | reverse complement strand
CCACGACTACTTGAACTTGCTAGTGATCCATCAAAAAAGGTGTTAGCTGTTGCAATCACATTTTTACCTTGCTTATGCCCTCCTGTTATATTTCCCCATTGCGTTCCTGCTCCGTATCCACAGTCATTATTATTAGAATTTCCAGCGGAGAACACGTGTAATAAACTCAAATTATTTCTAGTTTGTTGGTCAACAGTTCTTGTAATAGTAGTATAACCTGCGTTACAACCATTACTGTATGAAGAGTTAGTGATTTGTACATCACCATTATTAATTAAATTTTGTGTAGCAGAATCTAAAAAGTTTGGAACATAATTAACGATATAAACACTTGAACCGGCTGCCATACCTCTGTTGGTTGGGTCTAGATTTCCAGCACCTGCCATAATCCCAGCAACACCATCCCCGTGAGTTCCTGTTGGGTCACTTGTAGCAGAATTATCTATTCTTCCTTGAAAATCAATATGAGGACCAACAATTCCATCATCTCTAACCATTACTCCAATCCCATCCCCTGTGTAATTACGCCCAGAAATTGTTTGCGTATCAAGTCCATTAGCTCTATGTAAACTTCTACCTCTCGTGTCATCTGGTACATCTGGAGCAACAATATATTCTATCCATTTTACATATGGTAAAGAAGCTAATGCCTCTAAGCAGTTATTAGGAATAACTAAATCTACAATGTTAGCACCTTTGTATTGCTGTTGTAAAGATATTTGCTTAGTAGCTAAATCATTAATTACAAACTCTGAAGAAACTGCTGCATGATATTCCAAGGTTACAATAAAATTATCACCTTGTATAGCGTGTTGAGGTGTATTTCCATTTTTTAAATCTTGTGAAAGTTTACTGCTTGAAGGAACAGGAACTATAGAACGAACCCCGTTGTTTCTTAAGAATTCTACAGAAGTAGTTGAAGGAAAATAAAATAAATAAGCTTTGTGAGGAATATATTCTAACAACTGTAGATTATTTGCTTTAAAGCTATTTTGGATATTTTGTGTAGGTGTCTCGTAAAACTGAATCCATCCATAATATCCCTCTTGTAGCCTCGAGTCTTCTGGAAGATTACTCCATTGAAAAGAGTCTATATTTTCTGGCAAGGTGTAACTTTCATCTTGGAATTGTATGGTATAATTATTTTGTGCAAAACCAAAAGTAGCACATACTACAAAAACCAAAATAAACAAGATTCCTTTTTTGAATAATGTAATTTTTTTCATGTTTTTCATAAATTTTTATTGAAGAGCATCAAATATATCTATTTGAGCGAATAAAGATTTAGGAAAACTATTAAAAACTTAAAAATTTAACATTTATAAAACCTAGTAAACCACTAGGAAATAAAGGGTTTTATTCAAAAAGAGCTTTCAACTCTGTAGCTTGTTCAGGTTTCATTTTACCCGCTAATACAAGGCTTAATTGTTTTCTTCTTAAGGCAGCATCAAACCTTTCTTTTTCAAGATCTGTTTCAGGTTTAAGCGGAGGTACAGGAACAGGGTTTCCCATTTCATCTACGGCCACAAAAGTATAAATGGCTTCGTTGGCTTTACTTCTCAATCCACTCTCTCTATCTTCGATCCAGACATCCATATACACCTCCATTGAACTTTTAAATGCTCTAGAAACATGTGCTTCTACAGTAACCACACTACCTAATGGAATCATCTTATTAAAGGCTACATGATTTACAGATGCAGTAACCACAATTCTACGACTATGTCTCCTTGCAGAAATACTAGCGGCTCTATCCATTCTCGCTAATAATTCACCACCAAACATATTACCAATAGGATTTGTTTCACTTGGCAGTACTAAATCTGTAATTACGGTTCTTGTTTCTTTTGGGCTTCGAGGACTCATTTTTCATTTTTTTACAAAGGTAATGAGTAATCTTGTGGGTAACTAAACGAATAAGATATAAATAAGGCTTATTTTAACTCTTGAACTAGCAACCAAGCATCTTTGTTTATTGTGCTTTTGATTTGCTGTAAACTTTTTATAGCTTCTAACCTGTTTTCAAAACTTTTATAAACTACTTGGTGTAAGCCATATTTGTTTTTTCCAATTGATCGAGCATTAAATCCATTTTGATTTAATTGTTCAATTTTTTTTGAGGCGTTTTCTTCAAATCTAAAAGCTCCAGCGATAATATGATATTTTCCAGTTGGTTTAGGTATAGCAACTGTAAGTGCTGGAAGTGGATTTTCTATAACAAAGGTTGCCTCTTGGATTTCGTTTTCAAGTAAGGTATTTGCTTTTTGCTTTTCAGCAAAATTATGGTTTTCAACACCTTTTTTATAGATAGAGAAACCAGCAAGACCAGATACGGCAATAGCAATTAGGCCAATAGCAGCATACTTTAGGTAAGGCGAAGAACTTCTTCTTTCAGGAGTAAAAAGTAGCGGCGTCTTTTCTTCTAATTTTTCTAAAGTTTCTTTGTAAGCTTCTCTTTGTATTGGAGTTGACACAAAATTAGAAAGTCCAAATGAACTCGTGTCATAATTTTGAAACTCTAAAGGTTGAAATTGAATGTTTTTTTCTTCATTTAAAGAGAATGTACCAATCTTATCTAAAACAACTTTCTCACCATTATATAATTTTAAAGACAAAGACCCTGCAAAATTTCTAATACGTTGTAAAGCTACTTCATAACTACATTGCTCAGAACTTGAAACGTGATTAGCAAGTAAACCATCATTGGTTTGAAGTTGTTTATTGAAAGAAACTACTTTACTGGGAGGATAAAAGGTGTTGTTTTTATCGTCAATAGCTGCAGATTTATAATGAGTTAAAAAAGCCCCAAATCCTGGAATAATAACACATTCGTAGCGGTATAATAAATCGTTTATGTAAGTAGCTAATTGCACGTAAACAAACATAATTTTTTTTTGTAAGTACATCAATCAAAGCATTAAGAAGTTATTAACAACTACTTTTTTTGTACTTTTAAAAACTCCCCCCTTTATTTTATATCCATGCTTACACAAGAAGAGCTTTTTTATGTTTTAGCCTTACAACGAGTTCCAAATCTGGGAGATACTTCTGCAAAAAAAATGTTGCATTATGTGGGTAGTGCCAAAGAAATTTTTTCTGAAAACAAGAGCAGTCTTTTAAAAATTGATGGTATAGGAGCTTTTAAGCTGAAAGACCTACACAACAAAAGTATCCTTGACGATGCAGAAGAAGAACTCAAGTTTATTAATGATAATAATATTGAATATACCTTTTATAAAGATGATTCTTATTCAGAAAACTTGAAGCATTGCTTAGATGGCCCCATTTTGCTTTTTCAAAGAGGGAATATAGACCTCAAGAATAAAAAAATTATAAGTATAGTTGGGACTAGAAAAGTAACTACACACGGAGTAACTGTTTGTAAGAAATTAATTGAAGAATTAGCACCTTTAGACCCAATAATTGTTTCAGGCTTTGCCTATGGAGTAGATATAACAGCTCACAGTATAGCAATGGATTGCGGGTTGCAAACAATTGCTTGCTTAGCTCATGGACTTAACCAAATCTATCCCAAAACCCACAAAAAGTATTGTAATAAAGTAGAAGAAAATGGTGGTTTTATAACAGAGTTCTGGAGTAGTGATGCCTTTGATAGAAACAATTTCTTAAAACGAAATAGAATAATTGCCGGTTTAAGTGAGGCAACTATTGTAATAGAGTCTGCAGAAAAAGGAGGCAGTCTAGTTACCGCAGATATCGCAAACTCATATAGCAGAGATGTTTTTGCCTTTCCTGGTAAAGTAACAGATATACAAAGCCAAGGGTGTAATAATTTAATAAAAACACAACAAGCTCAACTTATAACAAGTGCAGCAGATGTTATATATCAACTTGGTTGGGAAATTATCGATGCCAAACCTAAAATAGTTCAAAAACAACTTTTTGTAGAGTTAACAGAAGAAGAAAACAAAGTATATAACTTTCTGAAAGATAAAGGTAAAAGCTTGCTAGATACTATTGCAATAGGTTGTAACATTCCTGCTTTTACAATGGCAAGTATTTTACTTGCAATGGAACTTAAAGGTTTAGTAAGACCTCTTCCAGGTAAATTATTTGAATTAATTTAATACCCTACTTTTCCACGCACTCTTTTTAATACTTCATTGGCAACAGCTGTCGCCTTTTTTGCACCAACTTGTAATGCTTTTTCAACCTCAGTTGTGTTTTCAATATAGTAGTTATATTTTTCTCGCTGAGATTTAAAAACATCTAGAATTAGCTCGTAAAGTGCTTGTTTGGCATGGCCATACCCATAGCCGCCTCCTTCATAGTTAGCTCTCATTTCAAGAACCTGTTCTTTGGTGGCAAGTAATTTGTATATAGCAAACACATTACAAGTATCAGGGTTTTTAGGATCTTCTAGTGGAGTACTATCTGTTGCAATACTCATTACTTGTTTTCTTAATTTTTTGTCTGGTAGAAATATATTAATAATGTTGTTTTTTGATTTACTCATCTTTGCACCATCAGTTCCTGGAATAAGCTTCGTGTTCTCATCAATTTTTGCTTCTGGAAGAACAAATGTTTCCCCAACTTTTGCATGAAATCTAGATGCAACATCTCTTGTTATTTCAATATGTTGTAATTGATCTTTTCCCACAGGAACATACTCTGCATCATATAATAAAATGTCTGCAGCCATTAGCATAGGGTAAGTAAATAATCCAGCATTAACATCCTCTAGTCTATCTGCTTTGTCTTTAAAAGAATGAGCTAGTGTTAATCTTTGGTATGGAAAAAAACAACTTAAATACCAACTCAATTCAGTTACCTGAGGAATATCACTCTGTCTATAAAAAACGGTTTTTTCTATATCTAGACCAAAAGCCAACCAAGTAGCGGCAGTACTATAAGTGTTGTTTCTTAATGTTTCAGCATCTTTTATTTGTGTTAACGAGTGCATATCTGCGATAAACAAAAAAGAATCATTATTAGGGTTGTTTGCCATATTAATGGCAGGAATGATAGCCCCTAATAAATTACCTAAATGCGGCGTTCCAGTAGATTGTATTCCAGTAAGTATTCTTGACATAAACTTCTTCTAAAAGAGGATTTCTCTGTAATATATTTTATTTGTAAAAACTATAATACAAGTATTAAATAGTATTTTGAGCAAAGTTACTTTTTTTATGAGAGTAGCAGAAGTGTATTTACTATTTTTGGACAATAATGAAGTTTTTAAAAAGGATACTTGTTGTATTGTATCGAATATGGTTTTACATATTGGTTACCATCCCTATTGTAGCATTATTTCCACTTCTACTTATTACAATTTTAAAAGAGCGTTGGTATCCAGCTTTTTTTTGGCTCGCTAGAGTTTGGGCACGTATCATTTTGTTTGGAATGGGGTATTTTCCAATAATAAAAAGAGATATAGTTTTTGAAAAAAGCAAGAATTACTTATTTGTGTCTAACCATACCTCTATGACAGACATTATGCTTATGTTGCACATTACCAAAAACCCATTTGTTTTTGTTGGAAAAGCAGAATTAGCTAAGATCCCTGTTTTTGGTTTTTTTTATAAGCGTACTTGTATTTTAGTAGATAGAAATAGCCCAAAAAGCAGACGGGCTGTTTTTGAAAGTGCGCAAAGAAAATTAAACATGGGCTATAGTGTGTGTATTTTTCCAGAGGGAGGGGTTCCAGACGAAGAAAAAAATATTTTGCTAGACGAGTTTAAAGATGGAGCGTTTAGATTGGCAATTGAGCATAAAATCCCGATTGCTCCTATGACATTTCATGATAATAGATATAGGTTGTCTTACGAGTTTACTTCCATAAAAGCAAGTCCAGGCAAAATGCGAGTGAAAGTTCATCCAGTTATACCTACTAAAATTTTAGAACTCGAAGATAAGCGGAAGTTAAAAATGGATACACGGGATATTATACTGGAAGAATTAAAAAACCCATCACTATAAAAAAAGAAACCGTCCTATGGCGAAGAACGGCTTTTTTGTAATCAAAATGTTAGTTTAATCTACTAACAAACTAAAAAACTACCTAGAACTTAAAGCTCAATCCTGTATAAACACCTAAATAATAGGGTCTAAAATTAACAGACGAATCTGTATAAGGATTTAGCTGGTATTTGAACATAGGTTCAATATTAAACTTAAACTTTCTACTTATTTTATAATCAAAACCTATTCCTACGTTAGTTGAAAAACTAACCGATGACAAATTATTTGCCTCGCCTAAGGTTTCTGAGAAATTAGATGCTTGTGCTGTAATGTCATTGTTTCCTAAAAATAATGTACTAAAACCACCAATTAAGTTAACACCAAATTTTTTATTGAGCACAGCGTACTTTAACTCTAAAGGAACTTCGAAGTAAGAGATGTTTTGTATTAATTCTACATCACCAGAAGTTGATTTTGGAGTAATATTACTAAAAGGATCTCCGTTTTCACCACTAGCGTTCATAAGCGTTCCACTATCAAAGGCGGTTAGCACTACTTGGCGCCCACCATAATTAATAGAGCTTAACGCTTGTGAAACAGGGCCAGTACCTAACGTTACTAACACCAGAGCGAAGACTTAATCTATCTGTAATATTGTAACTTACTTGCACTCCGTAACTAAAATTAACATCACCACTTTGTGCGTTATCTGCGAAAGAAGGGTCTATTGAGGAGCCTTCTCCAAGGCTGTTGTAATAAACAGGAGCAAAATTAGGAGTAACATCCCATCTGTTGCCTGGAGTTCTATCTACTTTTGCAATAGCTTCTTCAGTTTTACTCTCTTCAATAGCATCGTAAATAGACTTTTTATTTGTTGAAATTTCAGTTTCTTTAGAAACATCATTAGCTTCTTTTTCTGAGTTTGTTTCTTCAGTAGCAACAGTAACTTTTTCAGTATCTACTGTTTTGTTGGTGTCTATTATATCGAAATTGTCGTTACCAGTTTCTAATTTATTTTTTTCTTTCTTTTCTTTTTCTGAAGATTTCTCAGAGGAAGTAGTGGCCACCACAGTTTCTTTTACACTATTAAAGGTATTATCCTTAAAACGTGGATTCTTTTCTACGGAAGTATTCTCTGTACCCTTGTTAGAATTGTTCTTTTTTATTTCCTCAACGGCAATAGCATCATTTTTAGATGTAGATGTTTTGTTGAAAACATCATTATTTGAATTAGCCTTAGTGTTATTATCTGAAGCCTTAGTTGTTTTTTCTAAATTTTCAGTTTTAATATCATCTTCAGAAGCTATTACCGTATTTTCTGAGGAAGTAATGGTATTGTTAGTTTTATTTGTATTAATTGTGTCTTTCTTGTCTTCTGTAACAATTTCAGTAGTAGGTGAAGCATTGTAAAATTGAGAACCTATAGTAAAAAGCAAAGCAAGAAGTGCTGCTACACCAGCGACTTTCCACCAAATCGGAATCACCTTACGCTCTTCTTTTTCTGCTTTCATTTTTGTTTGGATATTGTTCCAAACATTAGCAGAAGGAGCTGCCTCAAAACTTGAGAGTTTTTCCTTAAAAAGTTCGTCTATGTTCTTTTTTTCTTTCATTTTTAGCTCCCTTAAAAAAGGGAATCTCTTTATTTATTAGCCTCTTTGTAGGCTTCTACTTTTGTTTTTAGTATTCCTCTAGCTCTAGCTAGGTTAGATTTAGACGTTCCATCACTAATTCCTAACATTGTTCCAATCTCTTTGTGTTGGTACCCATCCAATACATACATAGAAAAAACTAATCTATATCTATCCGGTAATTCTTGTACTATTTTCAATAAATAATCCAAAGGAATATTTATATCGTCTACTTCAATTTCGGCTTCATCTGCAATTTGTTCTTCATTTTCAATATCAAAAACACGTTGCTTTCTATATTTTTGAAGTACAGTATTTACAGTAATCCTCTTTATCCAACCTTCAAAAGAACCTTTGTCTTTAAACTGATCTATTTTTTTGAAAATAGTAATAAACGCATCTTGCAAACTGTCTTCTGCCTCTACATAATTAGGCGAATACCGTAAGCAGATAGAGAACAATATATTTGAGTACCGTTTATATAATTCCCCTTGTGCCTTAGCATCCTGCTGCTTACATAGTATGATGAGCTCGTCTAAAGTCAATATTGTAGTTTCCTAATTAATTTCTTGTAATACTCTAAGCAATAAGCATTTAATTGAGGATTCTACACCCAATAGATGCATTTGCCTAAAGATGGTTGCGTAGTACCGAAAAAAATAAAAACTTATGCGTTTATAGTGGCTATAGCGTCTTTAATTTTTGCTTCAAGTTCTTCCATAAGCTCTGGGTTGTCAAGTAATAGGGTTTTAACGGCTTCTCTTCCTTGCCCAAGTTTAGTATCATCATAACTAAACCAAGAACCACTTTTCTTTACTATTTCAAAAGCAACTCCCAAATCTATAATTTCCCCTACTTTAGATACTCCTTCACCATACATAATATCAAACTCTGCCGTTTTAAATGGAGGAGCAACTTTATTCTTTACTACTTTAACACGTGTCTTATTACCCTGTACTTCGCTATTAGTATCTTTAATTTGAGTAGAGCGCCTAATGTCTAAACGAACCGATGCATAAAACTTTAATGCATTACCACCCGTTGTAGTTTCTGGGTTACCAAACATAACACCAATTTTTTCACGCAACTGGTTTATAAAAATCACAGTACAATTGGTCTTACTAATTGAACCGGTAAGTTTACGCAAGGCTTGAGACATTAATCTGGCATGTAGTCCCATTTTACTATCCCCCATTTCACCTTCTATTTCACTTTTTGGGGTTAGTGCAGCAACAGAATCTATCACAATAATATCTATAGCGCCACTACGTATTAGATTATCTGCAATCTCAAGTGCTTGTTCACCATTATCAGGTTGAGAAATAATTAGATTCTCAATATCTACCCCAAGCTTTTCTGCATAGTATCTATCAAAAGCATGTTCTGCATCAATAAAAGCAGCAATGCCTCCTTTTTTTTGAGCTTCAGCAATAGCGTGTATAGTAAGTGTTGTTTTACCAGAAGATTCTGGCCCATAAATTTCTATTACTCTTCCTCTTGGATAACCCCCAACTCCTAATGCTACATCTAGCCCAAGAGACCCAGTAGGTATAACATCAACTTCTTCTACAGCGGCATCTCCCATCTTCATTACAGTGCCTTTACCGTAGGTTTTATCTAGTTTGTCTAGGGTTAATTTAAGGGCTTTTAATTTTGCGTCTTTCTCGTTGCTCATACGTTCCTATATTATAATATTACTTGTTGCTGCTAAGGTAACATATCTTTGCTTGAGGCACAATATGATACTACTTGTATTTGTAATTTTTGTTAACATAAAAATTAATTTATTTTTGCACTTTAATTAAATAATCTTTTCACTAAAAACTACGTATAGCATGCAACTGTACAACACCTTAAGTGCAAAAGAGAGAGCTGCTTTATTAGAGCAAGCAGGCGAAGACCGCCTTACACTCTCTTTTTATCAGTATGCCAAAATTGGCAACCCAAAATTATTTAGAAATCATTTATTTATCGCTTGGGACGAAATGGAGGTTTTAGGCAGGATTTATGTTGCTCACGAAGGCATAAATGCTCAACTCTCTGTTCCAGCTCGAAATTTTGAGGTATTTAAGTCGTTTCTAGATGGAATCTACTTTTTAGAAAACGTGCGTTTAAACATTGCCATTGAGCACGACTTAAAATCTTTCTTAAAATTAAAAGTAAAAGTACGCCACAAGATAGTTGCAGATGGTTTAAATGACGAAACTTTTGATGTAAGGGATAAAGGGACTCATGTAGATGCTCAAAAATTCAACGAACTAATTGAAGACCCAGACACTGTGCTTGTAGATATGCGTAATCACTATGAGAGTGAAATAGGACACTTTAAAAATGCAATTACTCCAGATGTAGATACTTTTAGGGACTCATTAGATATTATTGAAGAAGACCTTAAAGATCACAAAGAAGATAAAAAGTTGGTAATGTATTGTACGGGAGGAATTCGTTGTGAAAAAGCAAGTGCATATTACAAGCATAAAGGTTTTAAAAATGTATTTCAGCTAGAAGGTGGTATTATAGAATACACAAGACAAGTACAGCAAAAAGGACTTGAAAATAAATTTATTGGCAAAAACTTTGTTTTTGATCATCGTAGAGGAGAACGAATTAGCGACGATGTGATAGCTAACTGTCACCAATGCGGTAAGCCTTGTGATACACACGTTAATTGCGAAAATGAAGCATGTCACTTATTATTTATACAATGTGAAGAATGTGCCAAAGCAATGGATAATTGTTGTTCTGCCGAATGCCAAGAAATTATAAAACTGCCCTATGAAGAACAAAAAGCTTTGCGCAAAGGAATTCCAAATAGCAATAAAATTTTTAAGAAGGGGCGTTCTGAAAAGCTGAAATTTAAAAAGTAATTTTTCAATTGAGCTCGTTAAATTAAAAACTTAATTCGAAAACTTACAATCTAAAATCTAAATAAGTATCTTTACTCTTAGAAACTAGGTTTAATCTTCGACTCTTTTAAAAGAGCAATATATATAATACTATGGGCTGTACGAGTTGTGCTACAGGCGCAGATGGACAGCCAAAGGGATGCAAGAACAATGGTACTTGTGGTTCTGATGGTTGTAATAAATTAACTGTTTTTGATTGGCTTTCAAATATGTCGCTTCCAGGAGACATGAAGCCCTTTCATGGGGTTGACGTCCGTTATAAAAACCGAAGAAAAAACTTTTTTAAAGTGCCCGAGGAGTTATCTTTAAGTATAGGTGATACGGTTGCTACAGAGGCATCACCAGGGCATGATATCGGGATAGTTACACTTACGGGAGAATTAGTGCGTGTACAAATGAAGAAAAAGAAAGTTACACCAGACACAAATGCCCTCCCTAAAATTTACCGCAAAGCCACTCAAAAAGATATTGATATTTGGCAAGAAGCCCGAGATAGAGAAGCAGATGTACAAAAACGATCTCGTGAAATTGCCATTAGACTGGGGCTTAAAATGAAGATTAGTGATATAGAATTTCAAGGGGACGCCTCAAAAGCAATTTTTTATTATACTGCAGAAGAGCGTGTTGACTTTAGAGAACTAATTAAAGAATTTGCAAGAACCTTTAATACTCGTATAGAGATGAAGCAAGTAGGGTTTCGTCAAGAAGCTGCACGATTAGGAGGTATTGGTTCATGTGGAAGAGAATTATGTTGCTCTACGTGGTTAACAGATTTTAGATCGGTTAGTACTTCGGCGGCTCGTTATCAACAGTTATCACTAAATCCCCAAAAACTTGCTGGACAATGTGGAAAGCTAAAATGTTGCCTTAACTATGAATTAGACACGTATCTTGAAGCATTAAAAGATTTTCCAAAAACAGATATTAAATTACAAACCGAAAAAGGTGTAGCTGTTTGTCAAAAAATAGACATTTTTAAAGGGCTTCTTTGGTATTCTTATATTAAAGAAGGGATGAATTGGCATCAATTAAAGGTTGAAAAGGTTAATGAAATTATTGCACTTAATAAAAAAGGAAAAAAAGTAGCAAGC
>CAYGMB010000004.1:0-3676 GCA_964350765.1 uncultured Flavobacteriaceae bacterium | reverse complement strand
ATTGAAGAGTATATTGAAGATGTTGTAACACCTTCAGAAAAAGAATTGTTTAGCAATGTTGTGGGACAAGATAGTCTTACAAGATTTGACCAACCAAAACGTTCTAAAAGAAAGAGAAAAAACAAAAAAAGAAAAAACTCTAATAACACACGCAGCCGAAATCGAAATCAAAAAAAGAATGTATAAAGTATTTATATCATTTAGTGTTTTCTTGGGGTTTTTATCCTGTAGCTCCTCAACTGTAGAAAGTGAGTCATGGAGTCTGCCAGGTGTTTGGGACGAAAAAGAACAAATTGCATTTAAAATTGAAAATATAGATACTTTATCACCCTATAATGTATTTATAAACATAAGGAATACAAATAATTACAGGTACAACAATCTATTTTTAATTACATCCTTAGAGCATCCTAACGGAAAAGTAATTACAGACACTTTAGAATATAGAATGGCAAATCCTGATGGAAGTTGGTTAGGTACTGGTATTGGAAGCGTTAAAGAAAACAAGCTTTGGTACAAAGAAAAGTTAAACTTTAGTGAAAGTGGTACTTACACCTTATACATAGACCATGCTGTGCGCAATAACGGCGAAGTTGATGGCGTTACCAAATTGGAAGGAATAACAGATGTTGGGTATAGTATTGAAGCAATTACAAAAGAATTATAATGGCAAAAAAACAAGCAAAAAAGAAAGAACCTACTAGTGTTGGAAAGCACATTAGAACGTTTTGGAAAATCTTCGCAGGCTTTATTGGATTAATCATCTTAGTTTTTTTATTAGCCTCTTGGGGAGCTTTTGGAAGTTTGCCAGATGAAACGAGCCTTGAAAACCCAGAAAAGAATTTAGCTACCGAAATTATAGCAGTAGATGGTAAGGTAATAGGAAAGTTTTATAAAGAAAATAGGACACCTGTATTTTATGAAGAACTTCCAGACCACTTAGTTAAAGCCCTTATTGCTACAGAGGATGCTAGGTTTTACGATCATGCTGGTATTGATGCAAAAGGTACTGTAAGAGCAGCTGTTTTTTTGGGTTCAAGAGGAGGAGCGAGTACTATCTCTCAACAATTAGCAAAACTTTTTTTTACCGAACAAGTTTCAAGTAATAAGTTACAACGTGGTATCCAGAAAATTAAAGAATGGGTTATTGCTACTCGTTTAGAAAGAAGGTACACAAAGGAAGAGATTATTGCAATGTACTTTAATGAGTACGATTTCTTAAACCAAGCTGTTGGAATAGAATCTGCCGCAAATATATATTTTGACAAGCCACCAAGTGAGCTTAACACAGTAGAATCTGCAATGCTAGTAGGTATGTTTAAAAACTCATCTTTATATAACCCTATACGTAACCCAGAAGGAGTTAAAAACCGAAGAAATGTGGTACTAGCTCAAATGGAGAAATACGATTACATCTCAGAGCAAGTAAAGGACTCACTACAAGCACTTCCTCTTAATTTAAAATATACACCTCAAGGACACGTAGAAGGTCTAGCTACTTATTTTAGAGAATATGCACGAGCTTTTATGGCAGATTGGGTAAAAGAAAACCCTAAAAGTAATGGTGAAACATGGGATATTTATAGTGATGGGCTTAAAGTGTACACAACTATAGACTCTAGAATGCAACAATATGCAGAAGAAGCTGTAGATGCTCATATAGCAAACCTTCAAAAAGAGTTTACGGCTCAAAATGAGAAAAATAAAACAGCGCCATTTAGAGATATTTCTGAAGAAGAAATCAATGGGATTATGAATAGTGCTATGAAACGTAGTGATCGTTGGAGAATTTTAGAGGAGCAAGGAAAAAGTGAAAAAGAGATTATTGAAAGTTTCAAGAAAAAAACAAGAATGAACATTTTTTCATGGGGCGGAGATATAGATACAATTATGACCCCAATGGACTCTATAAGGTATTATAAATCTTTTTTAAGAGCTTCTATGATGTCTATGACGCCGCAAACTGGTGAAGTGAGAGCATGGGTAGGAGGAATTAATTATAAGCATTTTAAGTACGATATGGTAAAAACAGGTAAGCGTCAAATAGGCTCTACCTTTAAGCCTTTTGTGTATGCAACTGCCATAGACCAGATGCATATGTCTCCTTGCGATACATTACCTAATACGCCTTATACTATTCCAGAAGGTAAGTATGGATTATTAAAACCTTGGACACCTAAAAACTCAAGTGGCGGAGGCGGCGGAATGCTTACACTCAAAGCTGCGCTAGCACAATCTATTAATACTGTAACGGCAAGATTAATTGATCGTGTAGGGCCAAGACCCGTTATAGAATTGGTAGATAAAATGGGAGTTGAGTCTAAAGACATTCCAGAAGCTCCATCCATAGCATTAGGAACTCCAGATGTTACATTATTTGAAATGGTTGGAGCTTATAGTGTTTTTGCAAATGAGGGAGTATATGTAAAGCCAACTTTAATTTCTAGAATAGAAGATAAAAATGGTACCATTTTATACCAAAATGTCCCAGAAACTAAGGATGTAATTAATAAAGAGTCTGCCTATGTTACAGTAAGCTTGATGGAAGGTGTGACACAATCAGGTTCCGGAAGTAGATTACGCCATACATGGAGAGGTGGTGACCCTGTGTATAAAAAAATAATTACAGACTACCCTTATGGATTTAAAAACCCAATTGCTGGTAAGACAGGTACTACGCAAAACAATAGCGATGGTTGGTTTATGGGTATGGTGCCTAACTTAGTTACAGGTGTTTGGGTAGGCGGGGAAGATAGATCCACTCGTTTTAGTAGAACCGCATATGGTCAAGGAGCAAGTATGGCATTGCCTATATGGGCAATCTATATGAAAAAATGCTATGCAGATGAAGAGCTTGCTATTTCTGATGGTAGATTTAATAGGCCGTCAAATTTATCTATAGAGACCGATTGTAGTAAGTGGCGTGAAGAGAATACAGATGTAGATGATGATACTGACGAGTTTGATTTTTAATTAAAACCTGTCAATGCGAGTCCCGAAGTCTCGGGAGTAACGACGAAGCAATCTCTACTTAAATCGAAAAATGAAATCGAAATCTCAAACTTGAAGAGGGTTGTCAAATTGACAAGCGAGTTTGTAAAATAATAAGATGCTTGTCTCTGCCACATCGAATCTTTGGCGAAAGCAGTCTTTTATTCTGCCAATTTTTACTGTAAACTATCCAACCATGAATACACGAATTTTATGGTAGAATTAGCAGACTTGTATTTTACCGGCAACTGCTACTGTAAACCGGAATACTAAAAAAAAGGCTATACTCCATATTCCAGTAGCGAAGCGAGTCTATACTCCTAAAAAACAAACTTACTTCTTCACAAACTTCTTAGTAACGGTATTACCCTCAATATCCTGGATAGTAATAAAATAGAATCCTTGCGATAATTTACTTGTGTTTATGGTAGTAGTGTTTAACATATCATGTTTTGAGACTACCTGCCCTGTTATACTATATATAGTTGCAGTTTGTAAAAGAGTTGTAGTATCAATAAACAACTCGTTTTGTACTGGATTGGGATATAATGTGATTGACACTACATCTTGATCTGCTACTCCCAAGGTGCTACAATCTTCACTAAATACAAAGTTGTCACCATCTATAGTCCAGTTTGCGTATGAGCCTTCACCATTTGTGGCAGCTGTTGCATTATCTACTTCT